>JBFYVZ010000200.1:0-17178 GCA_041298995.1 Desulfobacteraceae bacterium | reverse complement strand
CTGTATCTCGCCTCGATTCGTTAATTGTTAATCGCGGTTCGTAGATCGTGAATCGTGGTTCGATTTACAATTCACATTCTTACGCCTTACGGCTCATGCCTCATGCCTTTTCAGCAATCTTATTGACAACCTACGCCCAATTGTTTATAAACCCCGACACGCCGGAGTGGTGAAACTGGTAGACGCAGAGGACTCAAAATCCTCCGTTCGCAAGGACATGTCGGTTCAATTCCGACCTCCGGCACCATCCTCTCTAATCTAAAAACGAAACGCTGTGATTAAAGATTCTGAAAAGAATTTTACGGGGCGATTAAATCAAGACTGTTGGTCGTTGGTAAGAAGCGCTTCTGTTTCATTCAGAAAACGTATCCAATCCCGATAAATCTTATGTGCCTCATCAAGAGTGACATTTATGAATTGAACCGTATCGCCGGGTCCGGCCTGAGCCATTCGAAAAATATCTGGTGAAATCACGGTGGCGATATTCGTGTATCCACCAATGGTCTGTTCTTTCAAAAGAACGATTGACTGACTATCGGCCAGCCCCTGAATCTTCTTTTCGTCACGCATTCGAATGGCATGGGCTACCTCCTTACACATACCATTTATTTTTTCTCCAATAACAATAATGCTGACTTCCTTTAAAATAGATTAGCGTTTGACTAAAAAACAAACAGATCCGCGCCGCCGGTTATGGGAATAGCCGCGCCGGTGATGTAGCTGGCGCCTTCACTCGCCAGAAAAGCAACTAAAGATGAAATCTCTTCCGGTTTGCCCATACGCTTCATGGGAATTCGCTCCTGGATACGATCCAGCATTTTTTGATTGTGCAATTTAACCGCTTCTGTTGCAATAAATCCCGGCAACACCGCATTGACCGTGATGCCGTATTTGGCTCCTTCAAGCGCTAAGGATCGCGTCAATCCGATCATGCCGGCTTTGGAGGCGCCATACCCCGGCTGGGCAAAGGCGCCGCTCAAGCCGACAAAGGAGGAAATATTGATAACTCGGCCCCATTGATTTTTCTTCATATGGGGCCAGACTGCGCGAATGCAATTGAATGCGCCGTTTAAGTTGACGTTAAGATCCCGTTCAAACATCTGTAACGTCTGGTGCTCCATGGTGGCCATATTGTCCATGACCCCGGCATTGTTTACGAGGATGTCTATAACGCCAAACTGATCCGCTGTCAGCGAAATGACCTGTTGAATCTCATCAGGTTGAGTGACATCCATCTTCACACCGAGACTTCGACAACCCATTTTCTTTATTTCATCGGCAGTTGACAGGGTATGCACTTTATCGCTCTCAGCAAAGTGAGCCGCGAAGAGGCCATATTCTTTTGCCATTTTTTCTTTATCGACCGCTTCACTTTCAACAAGAAGGTCGGTCACCACAACATCAGCCCCGGCTTTTCCTAAGGCGAGGGCGATGGCTTGCCCCAATCCTCTTGATGCGCCGGTGACAAGAGCGACTTTTCCTGACAATGACAACATACTGTTTCTCCCATTTGATTTTTAGGGGGTCTGTTATCTGCCGATCACATACTTGTAAGGATCGACTTCCTCTCGAAGAATCCTTAATTCTTCTGTGGCAGGTGTCCGGGTTTCTTCAACATTACAGGCTTCTACCAGTGTCCGGTTAGCGCCAAAGCCGCCGATCCCAAGATAATCGCCGCCATGAACGAATTTTGCCACCGCCTCCCTGAGAGTCATTACTTTGTTGATCTGTTTTCTATTATTCTTTCGGAAGAACTCTCTGGCTTTGTCCGGATCAGGGCCCATAAATAATTGTCCCTGCCCGTTATCAACAACCTTCAAAGAATATTGCTACTTTCAAATCGATAAATTAATATTAATAAAAATTGTAAATACTCATCATTATTTCTCAAAAACAAAATAATGACGGGCCGTTTCGTTTAAAGCAGTCTATATAATAGCTTATTACGGCTTTATATTGATTTGGCGAAGAGGAGAGAAGGGATGGTAAGAAATTAGCAAAAACTTACACACCCCTTCTGACTTAACGCCAACCTGCTACTTGAAGGTCTCGGGCAATTTTTCGCCCAGTACCTCGGAATGGCCTTTGGCCAATACCACTTTACCAGAAAGTAACCCTTCGTATTGTCTCATTGCGGTTATCCAACCGTTCAGCCGCAAATGAGACGCCAGATTTTTCAAGTATTTCGATTTCTTTTTTCCACCACGGCCGTTCGACTGCAAGCCTGGGCGCCCGAATCATTCCTTCCGGAAGAATCGATTCATGCTTTTGCCATGGACCGATTCTCCTTTTTGGGGTTCCTTCACCAATTTTGGGATAAGGCTATATTTGCGGGAATCCCGTCATTTTTTTGATGACCTTGTTCAGGCGATTCCCTAATGTTGAGTCGGCCAGCCACAGTTCCGGGAAATACTTTTCCCGACCGGTCACCGGATTGACGGCACATTCAAGAAAATGTTTGGCTCCGAATTCGATGTAACATTGCTGACACCGAATACACTTGATGATCTCTTTTTCCCGGCTGGTTTTCACCTTGACCGGCCAGAAAGGGTCAGCCAGGGATTGTCTGCCCAGCTCGATGATATCTACGGACTGTTCCTTGATGGCTTTTTCCGCGCAGGCGGGCGTCAGAAAGTTGGGAACCATAATGGGCAACCCGTTGGTTGCTTTTTTGAAGCCGGCTGCCCATCGGGTAAAGTCTCCTTCGCCGTCCGGCGCAAACGCGCTCCCCATGGCTTCATAGCTGCCCTGGGAAACATTGATGGCATTGACACCGGCTTCTTTTGCCATGGCCGCCACCTGACACTGTTCATCGTGATGGATGCCGCCGGGTTGGAGTTCATCGCCGCTCAACCGGCACCATACCGCTTTGTCGGGACCAACTTTTTGTCTTATTTTTTTAATGATATTGGTCAGGAATCGCGCCCTGTTCTCAAGGCTCCCCCCATATTCGTCCTTCCGCTTATTCATTTTTGGAGACAGAAACTGATGAATCAGATACCCATGTGGGCTGTGGATTTCGACCGCGTCGAACTCCAGATTAAAGGCGTCCCTTGCCTGAACAGCCATGCGGTCTTCCAGGTCCTTGATTTCCGGAATTGTCAGTTCCCGCGGCACATCTCCCCAGATAAAATGATATATCTCGGGGTCCATTTGAGAGAGGACGTCCTTTAAAAATTGTTGAAAGTCGTCTGAAAAATATTCTTCATCAGACATTTTAATCAGTCCATCAAGATCCATGCTCTCGAAAGTTCCGGGCGGAACTTTTTTGCTCATTTGTTTAAGATTGCCTTTGCATTTTTTAAAATAATCCCGGAGATCCATGCAGAGGGGGACGCAGGAAGGTGCGCCTGACGGCACATCCGGCCTGCCCACATTGGGGTGTCCCTGACGGCCCCAGCCGGGACTCAACTGAATAGCCATTTTACAGTCGTAATAATGAATCGCTTTGACAATTTCACTCCAGAAACGATAATAGCGATAATCTGTAAATTTTAACGGATTCATGCCTTCACACCCGGCCCAGTCATAGGGATTGACCATGGCCGCCGTGGTAATAATCAAACCGAAGCCACCCCGGGCACGGGTGGCATAGTGAGCCAGATACTGATCATTGGGATATCCGTCCGGAGAGGCATATCCGACATTCATCGGCGCGACCGCCAGCCTGTTCTTCAATTCCATGTTACCGATGGTGATCGGCTCGAATAAGGCGTCATAACTCATAATCTGTCTCCTTTTTTGATGTAGAATTTATGGATGTGATCATTTTTTATGATCATTTCATTCCTCATGCTTATTTCACCCTTCTTTTTGTTGTATCAATCCCCAGCAGTCTGCCAAGGTTGCCGCCGAAAATCTTTTTCCGGTCTTCGTCGGTAATGGCCGGATAACCGTAATCTTTCTGCATGTCCTCGGGAATCTGGAATTCCCTCATACCGATGACTGCGGTTCGAATCTGGACACCAAAACCAGCGTAATCCGTTCCCCAGATAATTTTGTCGGGTCCTACCCAGCGTAACGCTTCCCCGATAATTTTGGCAAAATTGCGTCGTGATCCGATGGACCATGGCAGCAGAAGGCTCAGGCAAACATAGACATTGGGGTGCTGCATGGCGATCATATTCAAATCATTGCAGTAGGGATATCCCATATGAAAGGCATTGATTATTAAGTCCGGGAAATCCCGGGCCACATCATCAATATAAATCGGCAGGGCATATTTGCTTTTTCCCGGCGGCACCCAGGAAAACCCGGTGTGGATATCGAGCACGATGCCCAACTCCTCGGCCTTAGCATAAAACGGCCAGATGTCCGGGTCATTGATAAAAGTATCTTCCGGCGGATAGAATTTAAATATTTTAGCGCCTTTTTCCTTGACCCAATATTCCAATTCCCAGATGGTGTTTTTAATGCCTTTGTGCTTGATGGGGGAGATGTTCGGCTGGTACATGAACCGATCCGGGTTGGATTCCACGATTTTGGCCATCTCGCCGTTGGTGCACCATCGGCTGGAGTACCCTGTGGTATCCATCATGGATTCGGGCAGCAGGCAGGCGATATCCACGCCGTATTTGTCCATTGCCCTGAGAATATTGGCCGGGTCGGTGATTTTTGCCATTTCCCAGTCTTCAATCCCGACATATGCTTCCGGCGGAATGCCGGTCAGCATGGGCCGGTGGATAGCGTCAATGGCCCGCCACCACATCTTTACCCCCGGAAAGTGGTTGACCAGCTCCATGTTTCCGATCAGGTGGGGTTCTGGATCGATTTTAAAATAGTCGTCTTTTACAAATTCACTCATAATGCCTACTCCTTTTTTATTCATTGGATCATTCATATTAGTCCCATTACCATTTTTATATCCTCAGCCGCGACATCGGCGGAGACGTCAATCCATTATCATCAGATTGAGGGAGTCAAGGTATTGGCGGTCCTGGGTATCGATTATCTCGATGATGCGGCGATACATCCGTTTCTTATGCTCACCGAAGATGCCCCGTTTTTTATTAAACCCTCGGGCGAACGCCAGAGCTTCTTCCATCAGGGACGAGGCGTCGGGACAGGCCTTTTCGATGACGTGCGCGTCCTGTAGTTCGGGGGCCCCGGCCCTTTTGCCGGTCAGCTTCAATTCATTGAATTTGTATTCGGGAATTGCCTTGCGCACGAAGGCGATCATGCCTGGAAGAAACGGGATGCCCAGATCGACTTCCGGAAAACAGAAATATCCCCTGTCGGCCTTCATGAACCTGAAATCGCAGGCGCAGGAGAGAATAGCGCCGTTTCCGAACGCATGGCCGTTGATGGCGGCGATGACCGGAACGGGCAGGGTGAGCAGCGTTTTGAATATCCCGTTCATGTCATACATAAAGTTCTTGATGGTTTGAAAGGCGAGGTTCTGCATCTGAATCCCCAGCCAGTCAATATCAACACCAAGGCACCAGTAGCGTTCATCCGCAGAGGTGATTACCAAGGCCTGGATATCAGCATCTTTCATGACATCGTCCAGAATTTGCTGCATGGCTTTGACAAAACCTGGGTTGTGACGATTCTCCCCGTTGTTCATTGAAAGGACCGCGACTGCCCCGTCTTTTTTCCATTCAATAATTGCCATGAATCTTCTCCTATTGGAATGAAATACTTTTCCCTTACTTATACAGATCGCCATTTCAAGAGGATCACCCTATGCGGCGCCCTCGCCCTTCCCAGAACTTTTTCTTCACATCCTTGCGGAGAATTTTGCCAATAGGGGTTGTCGGTAACGCATCCCAGAATTCTATGGCCTTGGGGCATTTGTAGCCACCCAATTTTTTCTTGCAAAAACGGATGATTTCTTCTTCCGTGACGGATTGATCGGGTTTAAGAACCACTACCGCTTGAACGCGCTCCCCCCATTTATCGTCGGGCGCAGATACGACAGCTGCCATGGAAACAGCTTGATGTTCATACAGAACATCTTCGACTTCCTTGGGGTAGACGTTTTCACCGCCTGTGACGATCATGTCAGCCTTTCGGTCCACCAGATAAAGATACCCATCTTTATCCATGTACCCCATGTCTCCGGAATGGTACCAGCCACCCCGCAACGCCTGCCGGGTCATTTCCGGGTTTTTCCAGTACCCCATCATGACATGCTTGCCCCGGACCACGATTTCGCCGATTTCTCCGGTCTTTACCGGGTTGTCGAGCTCATCCAGAATATTAATTTCCGCGCAAAGAATCGGTTTTCCGGCACTTGCCAGCAATTTTGATTTGTCGCCCTCAAGGAAGTGGTCCCATTCGGGCAGTTGCGTGACACCCAGTGCTTCGGTCATTCCATATGCCTGGGACAAAATGTTGCCGAATTTTCGGATGCACTGCTTCAATAGTTCTATCGGCATGGGGCTGCCGGCATAGGTGATGGAGCGCAAGCTGGACAGATCATAGGCATCCACATTGGCAAACTGAAGCATCCAGCCGTAGATGGTGGGAACCGCATTGATGTGGGTGCATTTTTCGTCGGCGATGAGTTTTAAAATGCCGTTTAGGTCCGGCTTTCGGTTTATCGCCACTTTCCCGCCGACCAGCAACGTGCACAGCGCGGGCCAGAAAGATACATGGAAAAGGGGCAGGACAAAGCAGGTGGCGTCATCTTTGGTAAACCCCACGGCAATGGTGGCGGATAAAACGGCGGTCATGAGGTTGCGGTGGGACATCATCACGCCTTTGGGCAGGCCCGTGGTGCCGCCGGTGTACATGAGCACCGCCAGGTCGTTTTCATCCACTTCCACAACCGGTTCCGTGTCGGATGCATCGCCCAGCATCGCCTCATAATTGATTAGCTCCGGCATTAAACCGTCGTATGCGATCCAGGCATGGATGGCCTCAAGCCGCTTGCGCAGTTTTTCAACCCGTTCTTCATACCCATCTCCGATAAATAAACCGGACGATTCACTGTCATTGACGATGTGAACGAGTTCATCGTCGGAAAGCCTAAAGTTGAGAGGGGTCACGCTCATGCCCAGTTTGGCGGCAGCAAAATAGGTTTCGAGATATTTATGGGTATTTTCCGCCAGCACCGAGACGCGATCGCCTTTTTTAAAGCCCATCTTTGACAATGCGTTGGCAAGGCGGTTGACCCGGCGGTTCAATTCATCATGGGAAAGCCTTTTTTCTTCAAAAACAACCGCTTCCTTATCCGGAAAAATTAAAGCGCTTTTCCGGGGGATGTCACCTAACGTATACATATTCTTCTCCTTGATGTGGCTGTAAAAGCAATAAGTTATCGCAGCTCAAAATCCTAATTGGTAATCATTTTCACGCCCAGGACTTCGGAAGTCCCTGGAACTGCATCATCATATTTTTGCTCATCTCATTGGATATGGGTGAAAACTGAAGCTGGTAAGCATCCCTCAAATACCGCTGCATCGGGTATTCCATGCAGATCCCGTATCCACCTAAAATTTCTGCGCCGAAACGGCCCGCATGCAGCGCCCCTTCGGATGCCACGAGTTTGGCCATGGTGGCTTCCATGTGATAGGGCTTGCCGTTGTCGCAGAGCCACGCGGCCTTGAAAGTAAGGTTTCTCGCGTTTTCCATGTTGATGTATATATCCGCGAGGTAATGCTGAAGGATCTGGAACCGGCTGATCGGCCCGCCGAAGGCATGGCGTTTCTGGGCGTAATCAAAAGCATCTTCATAGGCCGCTGCTATAAGACCGACTCCCATAATGGCGCATGCGATACGTTCAGGATTCAGGACGGTGAGCATTTCATACCAGCCGTTTCCTTTTGTACCCAAAATGTTTTCATGGGGTATTTCCACATTTGAAAAAGTTATCCCAACCGAATCACAATGATGGCAGCTGATTTTCGGAATTCTGGTAATGGTTATTCCTTTGCTTTTTGACGGGATCAGAAAAACGGAAAGAGACATTGAAGGCTTGGCATCCGTCTCCGTTTTACAGATCGTAATCATATAATCTGACGCGTGAGCAGCAGTGATAAACACTTTCTCGCCGTTGATGATCCACCTGTCTTCTTTTTCTTCGGCAAATGTCGATATTGCTCCAAGAATATCGGTTCCTCCCGCTGGTTCTGTAAGAGCCATACAGGTTTTAATTTTGCCGTCACCGATGAGGGGAAGATACTTTTCCTTCTGCTCTTTAGTCCCCAGTTCGGAAATGAATCGGGACCCGAAACCTGAAGTCGTCCCGACGGCCAGGGCCACGGACATGGAGGCTTTGCAGATTTCCTCAAACACAATCATCTGGTCCAAATAGCTGAGGCTGTCCCCTCCGTATTCTTCCGGAATGGATGCTTTGAAAAAACCGATATCCACAAATTTCTGCCAGAGCTCGTCCGGCGGGAAATCGACATTTTCGTCCATCCATTGCACAAACTCCTTGCTCAATTCCTTTTTGCAGAAATGCTTCATTTCCTTGCGCATCATTTCCTGTTCTTTGGTTAAGCTGAAATCCATAGTAATTCTCCCGATTATTTTTTCATATCAGACTTTATGTTTTGCTGTTTCTGCTGCTGGGTCAGTTGATCGGGCCGGGCCCTGAACTGATCCATCACCGCCTGGATATCCGGTGAATAGGTCAGCCACTGAATGCCGTTTCGCTCCACCGCAAGAGCGGTTTCAATATCGCATCCGTCCACTGAACGGGCCATGATTTCCTTTCCCATCCGAAGCGCGATGGGTTTTTTAGAGGCGATATTTTTTACCACTTCTTCAAATCCGGCTTCGAATTCATCGTCTGAAAAAACCCGCGTGAGCAGCCCCATGTCATACATTTCTCTTGCAGTGTAATCTTTCCGACCGGTGAAAACGACTTCGCGTGCACGGAATATGGGCATGCTTCTTGGCAGCCGGGCGGTGCCACCCCATCCAGGCAAAATTCCCATATTGATCTCAGTTGCACCCATTTTTGCTGAAGCTTTGGCATACAGGAGATCACAGGCAAGTGCGAGTTCAAGGCCGCCGGCTATGCAATGCCCGTTGATTTTGCATATGACAACTTTTTCGCAGCTTGAGATGGCCCGCTGCACATCAAGCCCGTCGTGGGACAACCAGTTGAGGCTGTTTTGATGTTCTGCAAGAGAAGGAAAGATTTCAAGATCGCCTCCGGTACAGAATGCCTTGCCGGCACCTGTGAGCACAACTACGCCTACGGATGGTATATCTCTCACCCGGCGGAAGGCATCTGTGAGTTCCGCCGCCATTCTTCTGTTTATTGCGTTGTATTTATCCGGTCTGTTTAAGGTGATAAAGCATACCGAGTTATTGTTGCCACCAATTTCATATTTGATCGTCTTGTAATCTTTCGGCCTCAAGCCTGCTTCGGTTTCGGGTTCCCCGCTAATTATTTCTTCATTGCCGGTTGTTTTGATTCGCAAGGAAGTGTCGACCGGCTGAAACAAAGGTAATGCGCAGTCTTTCGACACATCCTGAAAAACAACTTCAACGTTCATGCCGATGGACACGTTTTCGGGCTTACAATTGACAACCCTGGTGGTCATGCGGATGCCCTCCTCTAAATCCACCATGGCAATCACATAGGGAAGATCTCCCATAAACTTGGGCTCCACCATGTCCAGCATGACCGTATAAGTATATACGTTGGCCTTGCCGGAAGATTCTATCCAACTCAGATTTTCAGACCAGCATTCAGGGCAGACTTTTTTCGGGAAAAAGATGTTGCTGTTGCAGTCGTTGCATTGTTGTATCAACAACTTGCTCTGCTTGGTGGCTTTCCAGAATTCCTCTGTCCAGGGTTGTATGACAGGTGTCGGTTTTTGAGTATCCATTATATGTTCCTCCCCCACACTGTTGCGATGAAGTTCATGCCTGATCCGCCGGATGTATTCTGAAACACGTATTTGGCATCCTGTACCTGTCTTGCCCCTGCCTTGCCCATGAGCTGACGGGCGGTTTCAATGTATGTCGCCATGCTGACGCCGGAACCGGTATGCCCCCGCCCGATGGCGTCTCCGATAGTTGACCAGGGCATCTTGCCGCTGGGCCATGTGTGTCCTTCCATAAAGGCCTTACCCGCCTGGGCTGGTTCGCAAAGTCCGGTTGCTTCCATAAACATGGGATGCCCCACGGGATACGCGAGATACAAATTCCAGATGTCGATATCGTCTTTTGATACTCCGGCTTCGGACAGGGCTTCACGTGTGGCATCCCGGAAACCGGCGGTAACATTGTCGTTGCTCCGGGTGGTTGTAAACGCGCTGAAATACCTTGAGCTCTCGCCGATCTTGAATGCCGCGGGGACTCCCATCTTTTTCGCGGTTTCGACAGAGGTGACGACCATGGCGCCGCCGCCGTCCGCCAGCACATTACATTCCCGTTTGTGAAGCGGGGACGATACCATGCTTGATGACAGCACTTTTTCAACGGTCGGGACCTCTTTGCCGTAAAAGATGGAATTTGGATCCAAAACCGCCCATTTCCGCATGGAGACCACCACCGACGCCATTTCTTCTTCGGTGGTTCCGGACTCATACATGTACCGCCGGGTCATCATGGCAATTATTCCATTGTATGTGGTGCCGTAAGGGTATTCCCACTGCAGATCAATTCCGGCTTTGGCGAAAAAGTTGATCAGATCCGGCAGGGAGATGGTGGAATGAACGGTGACATGGGGAATAAGAACGATTTTTGCCTGGCCGCTTTCAATGTATTGTTCTGCCAGCCGCAGGCAGTTGGATGTGGATGCGCCGCCGGCATTGCAGATGCAGACATCCTTGCACCCCTTCAGGCCGAGTTCCTCCGGTATTTTCCCGAAGGATATCTCAGCGGTTAACTGAGGCTGAGCCTGGGGCGCGACGGTAATTACGCCTTCCACATCGTTTTTGTTTATTCCTGCGTCTCTCACGGCATCCATGCATGTTTCATAAATAATGTCCCACTGTGAACGGCCCGGATAGGTTCCGGTAGGGACTTCGCCAATCCCGATTATTGCAAGGTTTTTTCCCTCCATTTGCACCTCCAGTTTAATAAAAATGATATATTTATAGCTTGACAGGTATAAACAGCTTTGCTAATTCTATAGAAAATGACACCTCATTTCTGTAGCTAATCTATAGAAAACAGACTGTCAATATTAAATAGTGAAAATAAATGAAACAGACTGAATCTTAATAATATATTGAAATATTAAGATATATATAGTCATAGAAATTGCTTTCATGCGCAGGTAACGGCAAAATATGAAACAAATATTTTCAAATCTATAGAGTTTAAATCTATAGTTAAAGGTAAGGGGGGCTTTAAAATGCGGATAAAAGAATTGGAAGAACTTTCAAGAGTACCCAGGACAACAATTCATTTTTATCTCCGGCAGGGCATTCTGCATCCACCCCATAAAACCGGCCGGACCATGGCATATTATGATGACAGTCATATTCAGAGGCTCAAGGAAATTAGTCAGTTGAAAAAAGGTTCCCGCGTTCCCATCGTGTTTCTTAAGGAGCACATAAAATCTTTAGATGTCGGCACAGCGGCAGTATCAGAAACATATGATGTGACAAAAACCGTCGTTACGACAAAGGAAAAAGAGCAGAAACGACAAGAGATTATCAAAGCGGCCATACGAGTGTTCAGCCAGAAAGGATACCATCAGACCAAAATTGTCGACATCACCAGTTCCCTTAAAATTTCCACCGGCACTTTTTATCTATATTACCAAAACAAGCGGGACTTATTTATTGAAGTGATAGACAGTGTATTTCGCAACATTGTCGGTGAAGCCGCCATTGCTATTAAGGGGGAAAATGATTTTCTCGAGCGATTGAAAATCAGAGGCAGGGTCTTTTACAAGAATTACACCAAATACAGTGAAATTTTAAACCAGTTGCGGGCCGAACTGGCCAGTGAAGAACAATGGCCGGCAGAGAAAATTAAAAAAATCTATCATGGCCTGACTCAGCCCGTGCTCCGGGAAATCGAAGCTGCAATTAAAGAAGAGATTATTCGTGAAATCGATCCGGACCTTCTGGCATATGCGCTCACCGGACTGATTGAAATCATGTCCTTGCGGATTTCTTTGGATCATAAATACGATTTGGAAAAAATAATGGACTTTATAGCAGATCTAACAATCAATCGATTGTTGCCGGATGATAAAAACGCTCAATAGGAGAATTTTATGCCCTTATATGAACTCAACCATATAAAGCCATCGATCGGCGAGGGGACATGGGTTGCCCCATCCGCCCAAATCACAGGGAATGTGACGATCGGGCGCAATTGTTTCATCGGGTTCGGTGCAGTTATCCGCGGGGATTTCGGTCCTATTATAATAGGTAATGAATCCCTGATTGAAGACAATGTCGTAATTCATACGGCTTCAAAGACCAAAATCGGGAATTGCGTCATCGTCGGGCATATGGCCATGATCCATGATGCGGTTATAAAAAACGGCGCTTTGGTCGGTATGAAATCAATGATCTGCGAAGGGGCGGAAATCGGCGAAGGCGCCATTATCGCAGAACAATCCCTGGTAATGAAAAACCAGCGAATTCCGTCTGGCAAAATTTACGCGGGAAGCCCGGCAGAATTCAAAAAAGAAGTGACATCACAGCACCTGGAAATGCATGAATTTGGGATTCAAGCTTATATGGAGTTGATTCAGCGTTATCATCAAACGTTTAAAAAGATAATTTGAGATCAATAACAAATTCAAATCTATAACGACAATTGCAACCGTTCACACCGTTAAAATCCTCGCTCCATTGCAAACTGCTATAGAGAGATTTTGGAAAAATTATCAATCTCAATATCTTGCACACGGCCTGAAACAATAAATCCTCCCACTGCTTATCGCATGTTGCACAGGGGCTTGTTATGGCAATGTTGTCGGTGATTATCGACATGCTGCACCACTGAAAAAATTTGCATTACTGTCGGTTTGGCTACACATATAATGAGTATAAATAGAGCCTGTAAAACATCTGCAGTCTGACTTCAAATGTTACAGTATGGACAAGTCAACAGTAGGAACCTGAAACTTCAATTCGATCAATATTGAACCATTTATTGCATTATTCGGCAATGCCGGAAAACTTTTCCCAACAAAGATCATAGCTGGTACTTCGTCCTCTGTTCGGGTTCAGGCGCAGAATATCCTTTTGCATAAGATCGGCCAGCTCCCTTTGGGCCGTTGCTTTGCTGACATGCCCCATGGCTGCATATTTGCGATTGGTTAGTCCGCCTTCAAAGCCTCCGGGTCCGACCTCCAGCAGACGATTGATGATTTTACTTTGACGTTCCTTCAACTCGGTCTGCGCATAACGTTTCCAGAAACGGGCTTTGAGCATGACGTTGAAAAGCAGTTTGCCTGAGCCCAGAATGGCTCTTGTCATACATCCCAGAAACCATTTTATCCAACTGGTGATATCCCCATCTCCCGTGTTGGTGTGCTCGAGAATTTGGTAATAGGCTTCACGTTCTGTCATGATCTGAGCAGAAAGGCTGTAATATCTGGTTAAAAGGTTCTCATCTTGAGCCATGGCCATTTCTGTCAAAGTTCGGGCAACTCTACCGTTGCCGTCTTCAAAAGGATGAATTGCCACAAATTTCAAATGGCCGACAGCGGCCCGAAGCAGGCCATCCATCTCAGTGTGGCTTATTTTCCACCAATGGATAAACCTGTGCATCTCACCGGAAAGGCGCTCTGCCGGGGGAGCCTCATAATGGATTTTTTCCCGGCCAATTGGACCTGATACAACTCGCATCGGCCCATTACGATCGTCACGCCAGGATGCTACCCGGATTTTGTGCAAACCTGAATAGCCTGTGGGAAAGAGGGGTGCATGCCAGCCAAACAGTCTTTCTTCAGTCAAATTCTGTCTATAATTCATGGTTGCGTCCAGCAGAATATCAACAACTCCTTCAGCCTGTCGATCTCTTGTGGATGGAAAACCGGCTGTGGGCATGCCCAGTCGTCGGGCCACAGAGGACCTTACGGCATCAGGATTCAGCCGCTCTCCTTCTATTTCCGATGTTTTCATGGCTTCCTGCGTTAAGATTTCTGCTCTGGCCTGCTGCCTGAGATCAAGCCCTAACTCCTTCATCTGAGTCAGCAATGCGCCCTGTTGGAAACGGCAATTGCCCAGCGGTTCTATAAGGGTTGCAAGGTCCCATTGAAAGTCCGGCCATGAAGCCTGTTGCCAAATATATTTCTTTGTATGAGGCATTTCGTATCCTTATCGACTCGAATTTTGAGTTGATTATAAAGCATAATCGACTCACAGGCAACATAATAATAGTGAAAACAATTGTTTTTTTAAATGCATAAGAGTTGTGAGTATCAGGCATGTGGAAAAACCTGTGATATATAATATGAGCAAGATATTTTTCATGTAAAAACTGTGCCCAAATTGTGCCCGTCAAGGTCAAATTTTTCCAAATATTTCCAAACGAAACCAAAAGCAGGTTAAAAATATCGAATGGAAATAAGTAGTTAAAAATACAGTCAATTGTCTCTTCACAATTTTTGGGCTTAAAATCCTCCGTTCGCAAGGACATGTCGGTTCAATTCCGACCTCCGGCACCATCCTCTCTCCATTTAAATGGTACGGTTGTTTTATTCCAACGGCTTGCTGCCGTATCCGGCAAGCTCTGGAAAACATGCTCACCCGCCATGCACGCCCAGTACGGACTTCCCGGTAGCTTTGCCTTGAGAAACGGGCTTTCCGGAATTTTCCAACGTTAATAATGAGCACAGAGAATATTATTCCCGTTCAGGAATATTTTCTGAATTATGCCCTTGAAAAAAATATATATTCCTTATCGGTAATACCGCACTTGACAATACGTTGTTTATTGTTTATTATCCCCGAACGGGAATAATGATGAGGGGGGGGTGCTTTGAAAATTCTTGTAAAAACTACTGCCGACATCGGAGCGGCAATCCGGCACAAAAGGAAGAAAGACGGCTTGAAGCTTGCGGATGCCGCGGGTCTCTGTAACGTGGGTTACCGTTTTTTTTCAAACATCGAAAACGGCAAGCCCACAGCCCGGCTCGGAATGGTCCTGCAAGTAATCAATGCTCTTGGACTCGAAATCGAACTGAAAGAAAGGACATGGACGGATGCCTGAAGAAACAGCAGGCCTCGATGTTTATTTTCGTGATCGGCTTGCCGGCCGTCTCCGGCTTGACGAACAGCGCCGATTCGCCTTTCAATACGAAACGGAATGGGTCGAGGATTCGCACGCCATCCCCATATCTATATCCCTGCCGTTGAGATTGGAGCCTTACGCCGCTGACTCGGCCCGTCCCTTCTTTGCAAATCTGCTTCCGGAAGGAGAAATCCGCAGGCTCATCACCCGGCGCTTCGGTGTTTCGGAGCGTAATGACTATGCCCTTCTGGAGAAAATCGGGGGAGAGTGTGCGGGGGCCTTCTCCGTCTTGCCGCAGGGTCTGCGTCCTGCTGAAAGTCCCGGATACAGGGCGCTTGACGAAGATGAACTTCACAATATTATCGCAGAGCTTCCCCGAAAGCCCCTGCTTGCCGGAGAAGAAGGTGTCCGTTTGTCGCTTGCAGGTGCGCAAAACAAGCTTCCCGTTTATATGGAGAGCGGAAATGTCTTTATCGCAAGGGGAAACAGTCCCAGCACGCACATTATCAAGCTGCCCATCCCCGGCTTCAAAGAGACCGTTGAAAACGAGGCCTTCTGCATGGCGCTTGCCGGAAAAACAGGTCTGCTTGTTCCCGGGGTTTTCATCCGGAAAAACATGGACATCCTTTTGGTCGTTGAACGGTACGACAGGCGGAGAGAGCCAGACGGCAAGGTTACGCGCCTGCACCAGGAAGATTTTTGCCAGGCTCTTGGTATCCTGCCGGATCAGAAATACGAAAGCGAGGGCGGCCCGTCACTCCAGCAATGTTTTACACTAATCAGAGAAAACAGCATCCGCCCCGCGGCGGATCAGAAGTCCCTTTTGTCCTGGGTGATTTTTAACGCGATCATCGGGAACGCCGACGCCCATGCCAAGAACCTCGCCATCCTGTATACGGCGAGGGGACCGCAGCTTGCGCCCTTTTACGATCTTCTCAGCACACAGATCTATCCTGAACTGTCGGAGAAGTACGCCATGAAAATCGGTGGGGAAAACAGAGCGGACTGGCTCCAGTTACGCCACTGGGAGAAGCTGGCCGACGCCCTGTCCTTAAAAAAACGTTTTGTCCTCAAGACGGTCCGGGATACGGCAGCGATAATCATATCCAATGCGGAAATCATCGCAGAGGACTTCCACAAGTCCCATGAAGATGTGAAGATCATCGCCAAGATCCTGACTCTCATTCAAAAACGGGCATCAGCATTCATATGAATTTCATCAACACAAAGAGTTATGTTTCGTTTCATGATAAAATCCCCCTTGCATATATTATGAAAAAAATATTTCAAATATAATCACATTCAGCGCTATTATGGAGAGATCTGCCCGCACCAAGCCGGGACCAAGTTCTATCGCCTTTGATCGAGGATAGATTGATAGAAATGACCATTCGGGACAAACTCCGCAGCAGCAGAGATGAATACAAATTTCAAATACCTTTGACAAAATCCGGTTAAAATGCAAATAAAATACAGACCGTTGCGCATGATATAAATTATCCGGGCGTAAACAGATCTGTTCCCGCCCACCTGGTCTTTACCGACTGTTTATCGGGGCTACTTTCACGATATCCACTGCATATCGAGCTTGCGCTTGGAGGCAGAACAATCCCTCAGGTAAAGGTTGATAAGGCTCTGGTAAGGGATGTTGGTCTCTTCAGCCATCTTCTTGAAGTACTCAACGACGTCCGGGCTCATCCTGAAGTTCTCTTCAGCTTTTGCGATATCCCATTCAAATCGAAATTCTGACATATTTACATTGTATTTACAATTAAGAATTGTTCAAGCGCTTATTACAAACCTTTCAGAAGCACGGAATACTGGACAGCAAACCCAGATTATGTAAAATCGGATATGTGCGGATCAGAAAAGCTCTTTACATGCCGGCATCGTTTTCCAGCATGCGGCATCGTTCATCCGCAAATCGTTCCAGAGCATCAGCGGCTTCGGTCCGGAGCAGCCCAAGGTAAGGATCCGTGGAGTCGAGCGGTGAGCGGTAGGCTTCCGCGACCTCTCGTGCCATTCGTCGGCTCAGACCCCAGTCGATGGCGAGCGAGTCCTCCG
>JBFYVZ010000165.1:0-21379 GCA_041298995.1 Desulfobacteraceae bacterium | reverse complement strand
TTAATGAATATGATGTTATGTTTGATTTTTAACGCAAAAATGATAATAGAATCCACGTTAATCCAAAAAAAACTGCTGCAAACTTATTATGCACATTCTACGTTTTTCAGGAGATGGAAATGAAACACCTCTTTAGATCTGCAGTAACAGCTTTTTTTATCATCTGCTTCTTTTTTTCCAATGCATATGCAACAGACAAGGGAAATTATCCTGTTACTCCGAAAATGAACAACGGCAAAAAATGGCGGATAGGTTATCTTGAAGGCGGTCCTTTACCAAATTATCCTGACAATTTGCGCGCTCTGGTTACAGCTCTTTCAGATCTCGGCTGGGCTAAAAAACCCGCTTTCCCGCAATCAGCCGATGCTTCTGATACAAAGCAGTTGTGGTCATGGCTTTCAAAAAATCTTAAGAGCGATTACCTTGAATTCGTTCAGGATGCCTACTGGTCAAACAACTGGGATGACAGCCTGCGCCCTAAAAACAGAAATATAATCCTTGAACGTCTTAACCGGAATAAAGACTTAGGCCTTATGCTGGCCATGGGAACATGGGCCGGCCTGGATCTTGCGAATAATGACCACTCGGTGCCTACCATTGTCATGTCAACCAGCAACCCGATTGCTTCAAAAATTGCAAAAAGTGTCAATGATTCAGGATATGATCATCTGAACGCACGGGTTGATCCAACCCGTTATGAACGACAGGTTCGGATCTTTTATGATATATTCAAATTCAAAAAACTGGGGGTAGTCCTTGAAAAGGATACCATTGCAGGAAGATCCTACGCTGCCATTGATGATATCGAAAAAGTCGCCAAAGAAAAAGGCTTCAAGGTAATAACCTGTAACGCGCCTTTTTCCGGCGTTCCAAAGGAAGAAGCTCAGAGTTCGGTTTTGAAATGCCACGATGAACTTGCCCCGAAAGTTGACGCTGTTTATATAACTGTTCATCGCGGAGTATCACTCCAGAAGATGGACAAATTACTGGCTCCTTTCATGCGCAATAAAATACCGACTTTCTCACAACTCGGAACCGAGGAGGTAAAACATGGCGTATTGCTGAGTATTGCAAGGGCAGGATTCAAATACGTCGCCCGTTTCCATGCGGAAACCATAGCCAGGATATTCAATGGAGCAAGACCCCGCGATCTCGATCAGTTTTTTGAAGATCCTCCGCGGATTGCCATCAATCTAAAGACAGCTCAAATTATAGGATACGACCCGGGGGTTGATATTCTTGGTTCTTCAGATGAGGTGTTTGAGAGCATTGCTTCTGACAAACAGGTCGCACAATAATGATAGGAACATGCAACATGCCATTTAGCAGAGATAAAAGTTTTTCAACGGATAAACCTGTTCAATCCGGCGTTATATTTAAAAAGAATGAAAATTCGGGTTTGACGGAAGTTCAATATGAAATAAGGATTCTCGACGCAAGTTACCTGCCGCAAATAATGGAATTGCAGCAACTCATAATCGAAAATCTGCTCCGCAAGGATACGCTTCAGCCCTTTCCGGCCGATTTCATGGAGGAGCATCTTGGCAGGAAAGGTTTTGTGCTCGGCGTTCTTTCCGGTAATGACCTTCTTGCTTTCCGGAATGTCTATTTCCCCGACATAAATGATACGGAATGGAATCTCGGGATTGATCTCGAATTTCCATCCCGGATTCTGAACAAAGTGGCTAATCTCCAAATGGTATGCGTGCATCCTTCTTGTCGCGGCAACTCCATTGCCGTTACAATGAATAGACATGCCATCAGGATAATCAAAGAACTGGGGATACACGATCATGTTTGCGCCACGGTCTCTCCTTATAACTTCTGGAACATAAGAATTCTTATTGACAGCGGATTCATCATTAAAAAGCTCACGGAAAAATACGGGGGGAAACTCCGCTACATTGTTCACCAGGATTTGAATTCTCCCATGCGTTTTAAGGCGAGCTGCTACCAGCCTGTTGTACTCACGGATTTTATCAAACAGCATGAATTGTTAAGCAAAGGCTGGTATGGCACAGATCTGAATATTAACAGTAAAGATGCCCGACGTCCTTTTTATGAAAATATGCTTCTTACCTTTTCAAGACAAGCGAAACCATTAAATGCCGGATAATCTGTAAATTATGCGATCGCAAAAATCCCTGAAAAAAATTATCGGCTTTCGCGGCAAAATAATATTAATTGTTGTAGGTATCCTGTCTATCTCCTACTCTCTTGGCATGTATTTCAGTGTTTTGTCTTTTGAAAAAATATATTTAAAAGCTATCACATCAAAATATGAAATCCTGGGCAAGGACCTGAAACATAAAATTGAAACCGCTCTTAAATTCGGGAAGCGTCTTGACGGCTTTGTCGGGATGGAAAACCTTGTTAAACCGCTATATGGTCAATCTGAGGATATTTCAGAGATATTTCTTGCGGACGAAAAAGGAAACAATATTTTTTTCTCCGGCAAGGCCGAATTCATTGTAGCGAGCGGATCAACCTTGACTGATACCGATGACGTAAAAATTATAAGCCGCTCATTCAGTGCAGATAGGACATTGCCGGTAAGCAGACTTTTTGACTGGAACGCAAAAAGCGCCGTCCTCCATGAAGATGAAGGCAAATACTATGTCATGATTCCGATTATGCCTCCCTTTGGAGGAAATAAAGGTGTTCTGGGGATCGCTTTCAATAAGTCAGTTGTTGATGATAAAAAAGCAGCGCTTATCAGAGCATTCCGCAATAAACTGATTTTTTCAATACTGATCACTGCTTGCCTTGTTGGTCTGCTGTTAGAATTTTTTTTCATCAAACCTGCCGGCCGGATGATTGGAAAAGCCACAGAAGAGATATTTGAAAATCCTTCTTCAACAAAAATCGGTTCAGAAGGCGTCCCTCCCGAAGTGGAAGAAATTCACAAACAGATTTCCGAAGGCCTGGTGTATATACGGGAGTCGAGGAAAGACCTGAATATGAACCTGTGTCGATTGGAAAATCTTCTGGCCGATAACCGGTATGCCGTGGATGAAATACGGTTCATGAGAGATATTATAGATGAGAAATAAGCCGCCGGTCAGCCTGACCAGAAAAATCCTGCTGATCATTCTCAGTTTTATGGTTATCTCACAGATTGCCTACTTATATATTGATGTGCGTTCGTTTGAGAAAAGTTATATTGATATAGTAAGATCCAATCTATATGCAGCCGGAATCAGCATCAGTGATAATCTGACAAACATTCTGGAAAAGGGAGTTCCGATAAACAGGCTCATGGGATTGGAACCTCTTTTTAATGAAATCCTTGCGGATGCCCCGAATTTATCGTTTCTTGCCGTTTATGATAATTCGGGAAGTTGCCTTTATTACTCCGACCGGGAAAGATTCGTTTATGGCGATGATGCCGTTGAGGCGGGCAGGAACAGCAGCCGGCTCAGCCTCAGTTTCCCGCTTCAGACGGCCGGCGGCATAATCGAGGGAAAACTCATAACCGGTATTGATCAAAAGCAAATATCAAAGCAGGTTAGATCAATAATTCTTGACACAGCCACAATAATATTAATCTCCATTCTTGCTACAATCGATTTTCTCTTTTTCATTGTTGCCTTCACCATTGAAATTCCTCTAAAAAGGGCTGCCGCCGATATCAGCCTGGCCAAAAACCCGGAGCAGACGGGACTTTCCATCAGGAGAACCGATATCGATTTCCTTGATCACGCCCTGGATCGGTTTGACCGGCACAGATACCGCTTCAGAGTAGAATGGCTGAGATTCAACGACCTTTTTCTTTCATTCACCAGGGCGTTGAAGTATCATAAGTTACTGGACCCGGCAATTGATAAGCCGGTAAGGGGAATTCAATCTATAATCAGCCGATTCACTTCCGAAAGCAAAGAGCAGCCACGTCCGGCCGTTATCAGTTCACCGGTATTAATCCGTCCGGCTATATTTTTATTTGTATTTGCCGAAGCCCTCAGCATATCCTTTCTGCCCCTCTATGCCGGGGAAATCTACCGGCCCCTCTGGAGTCTCAGCAGAGAAGTTATCATTGGCCTTCCCATCTCGGCTTTCATGCTTTTCACTGCTCTCAGCTTTCCTGTCGGAGGAGCTCTATCAGATACCCTGGGCTACAGGAAAGCCTTTGCCATAGGGGCCGCGGTAACCGCAACAGGGCTTGTTTTAACCGGCACGGCAAATGATATACTGGCTCTCATCATTTACCGTTCCATTACAGGAACCGGCTTTGGTATCGTATTTATCGCGGCACAAGGTTATATAGTTTCGACCACCTCCACCTCCAACCGTGCCGAAGGAATGGCAATTTTTCTTTCTGCATTTTACGGTGGAACTCTTTGCGGGTCTGCCATAGGAGGTATGGTGGCTGAACGGATAGGGTTCCGGATTCCGTTCTATTCGGGGGCGGCAATTACAGTTATCTCCGTATTTTTTATCTACCTCTTTATGACCGAACATCCGGGAACGGGTTTTCAGACAGAGAAGAAGTCAGGAGCAGGCAATATTTTTCAGCAATTTGTCTCTCTTTTGCCATTACCAAAGGATTTTATAAAGCTTCTCTCAGACCGGAACTTTGCCGCACTCGCACTCTGCCAGTCTATTCCCAATAAAATTTGCCTGATAGGCTTTATTTACTACCTTGCGCCCCTGTTTCTGAAAAGCCTCGGCTCGGGCCAGTCTGACATAGGACGCTATATCATGGGATACAGCCTCATGATGATCCTTTTCAGTCAGGCGGTTTCAAAATGGTCCGACAGACATTTTACTACAAAACCTTTTGTATTCTGGGGCGGAGTGCTATCCGGCCTGTCGCTTATACCTTTTTTCTTTTTCACAAACACGTGGATGGTAGCTGCCGGGATCATAATGCTGGGGCTGTCACATACTATTTCCGTCTCAAACCAGGCAAAAATGGCTTCACAACTTGATGCTGTCAAAAAAATAGGCGTCGGCCCGGGGCTAGGTATTTACAGACAGATGGAGCGTTTGGGTAATGTAATTGCTCCCATTCTCCTCGGACTTATGTCCACAATATTCGGATATTCTAAAAGTCTGGCACTGATCGGGGTATTTACTGTTCTGTCGAGCATTATTTTCCTGGTTTTTTACCGCGAAGAAGCGGTGGCGGCAAACGTTGATCTAAAGACCTGATATGAAAAACGGAGAGAATGTTATATGAAAGTTTTTCCCAAAATAATTTTAATTTCAACACTCCTGCTTCAATCCGTTATTACCTGTTCGGCCGATTTTTCCGGCACAAATGGAACAAATCAGCAGGCGCCGGAAAACAACCCGCCCGGAGTCGCACCAATTAAAACTTCGGAATCGGAAAAGAAAATAAAAGAATTCTCTTACTCGGTAACCCAGCCTTTTGCAGGGAACCAGTCCCCTGATGACGCAAGGATTGCGGCGGTTGCAAGGGGAAAGACCGAAGCGCTTGAAAAAGCAGGCACCTATCTTGAAACA
The DNA here is from genome assembly GCA_041298995.1 of Desulfobacteraceae bacterium. Lineage (GTDB taxonomy): Bacteria > Desulfobacterota > Desulfobacteria > Desulfobacterales > RPRI01 > RPRI01. The sequence continues at coordinate 15,913 of JBFYVZ010000165.1, read as the reverse complement.
ATGAGCGTGGTTGAAAACTTCACTCTGACAAAAGATCAAACCATCGCGCTTGCATCAGGAATTCTCTCCGTAGATATTTTGTCGCAAAAAAATTTCGCAACCGATGAAGGCTTTGGAATGATTCTCGAGATGAAAATTAATGTCGATACAAGTGTGATGAATAAACGGATCAGGCAAATTCACGAAGATGAAGCTCTTATGGAAAAATATATCGAGATGAAAGAGCGTGAAAATCAACTGCTTGATAAAATTAAAAAACTGGAAAGCATGAACCGGGAACTTGCAAAGCTGCCGGAAAAAGGCAGGCAGGATAAAAAGAATCAGTTACAAAAAGAATATGATGAAATTATACAGGCCATTCCTGCGGGCGAATTGAACCGGAAAGCCATTTCATTATGGGAAAAAGGCAAATACAATGATCCGGATAAAGCTATTGAATATCTGAATGAATCCATCCGGCTCGATTCAAAGAATCCTGTTTCATTCAACAACCGGGGTGTTGCATATTATAACCTGGGAAATCGTCGGCTCGCGATCGAGGAGTTTAATCAGGCATTGAAGCTTGATACCAATTATGCCGATGCCTATAACAATCGTGGTGTGGTACTCTTTGAACTCATGCAATATTATAAAGCGATTGAAGATTTTAACCGGGTTATCCGTCTCAAGCCACAACGTGTTGATTCTTTTCTGAACCGCGCAGCGGCGTACAAAAACATCTGGCAATATCAGAACTGCCTTGATGATCTCAAACAGGCGCTGCTGCTCGACCCGAATTATGCAAGGAAAAATGCCGGCCAGGGAAGCGCTAATATCGATATGAATGAAGTCGAACGCTTGTGCGAAAATGCGCGCAAGGCATGCAGGCTGGGATTATGCAAATCTAAAAAGTTCCTTGATGAAAGAGGGTTCTGCAATTAGTTTCCATCCGGAAATGGCCCTTTTGTGCGATCTTTGTGTCAATCTGCGGGATTTCTTGTGTGACATACAATGCGTATGTCTCCGCGCAATCCCTTGATTTCCTTGAGCTTGCCCAAAATTGCCTATTTCCGAATTGGAAACTCACATGTGTCCAAATTTGGTTTCCGGATGGACACTATTTAACAGGCTTTATATCGGATGTTCTTCAAAGATCGCGCTGTGAGACCTTTGAAGAACATACAATTTTTTAACATTTAATCATTATTTCTGCCCCGTCCGCGTCCTCGGTCATGTCTGTTTTCTCTCCTTTGCTCTTTCCACTCCTTTCGCTCTCTTTTCTCCTGGTTCTTTTGTTTCATCCAACGATCGTGATTTTCGTAAGGATAACTGGGCTCTTTCTCATAAACCGTACGATAATCCCTTGGAACACCGCGTACATGAGATGGAACATGACGCAGACTCACAACATTCCAGGGCCCGTTGTAATTTCTTGAACGGAACCAGCGATCTCCTCGGGGAGACCACCAGAAATCACCATAGAAAAATACATCCACCTCCGGGTGGGGAGCTATAACAACATCGGAACGGGGAACTATAATCACTTTCGGAGGGCTTGGAAACAGAAAAGGAGGGGGAGGAGGAAGCGGAATATTGATACTAATGTGAGGACCTGCTTTTGCCTCCTGAACCCATCCGAAAGTTAACAGAAAACCTGTAACTGTGATAAGTCCAAACAGACCATAAATAATCTTTCGCATTTTTGCCTCCTTGAATTTGCCTGTACATCATTTAATGTTATGCCGGTTGTCAAAAATTATCAGTTATAAGCGCATAAAACCGGACATGTTTTTCAGTTGTTGGACTATTATCTCATAAAGATATAGTCTTCAGCAATAGTAATTGTATAAAAAATATTTTACATTGAGGTAACAACACATTTATTATAAGATCGATTCTGAGAATGAGAAAAATAACTGGTGTTGATCAAGAGGTTATATGAAACGCAAAGTATATGATGTTGTTATTATAGGCGGCGGCATTATGGGCAGCGCCACAGCTTACTACTTGAAGCGAACGGCACCGGATCTTCAGACAGCCGTAATTGAAATGGACCCGTCCTACAGCCGCGCATCCACTACCCTGTCAATGTCCAACGCCCGGATTCAGTTCAGCTTCCGGTCCAATGTCCGGATATCCCAATACGCGTTTGAAGTTCTTGAAAATTTCGAACAGGAAATGAGTGTAAATGACCGCAGACCTTCAATTAGTTATCGCCGGGAGGGAAACCTCTTCATGGTTGACGCAGAAGGCCGGATTCCGGCAGAAAATGCATTAAAAATGCAGCAGGATATGGGTTGCGATGTGGAATGGTGGACGCCAGAACAGGTCCGAAAGCGTTATCCTCTCTACAAAACAGCAGGATATCTGGGAGCAACATTCGGCCCCAAAGACGGACATTTTGATGCATACGGCGTCCTGATGGGATACCGGGCCAAAGCTATTTCCATGGGCGCTGAATTCATCCATGCCGAAGTATCTGAAATCAAGAAAACCGGCAATCGTATTACGGGTGTACGCCTTAAAACAGGAGAAGATATCTGCGCCAATGCTGTCATTAATTGCGCGGGCGCATGGTGCGCCGGGATTGCCCGGACCGTCGGAGTCCTCCTGCCGGTTCAGCCGGTTAAACGTCAGGTGTTTGTGCTGGACACAAAGGTCAAGCCGGAAGGGCCTCTGCCATTGACTGTTTTGCCTTCTGGAATGTATTTTCGCACAGAAACCGGCGGCTTGATCCTTCTGGGAAAGTCCATGCCTGAAGACCCCGTGGGTTTTTCCTTTTCATGGGATGATAAAAAGTTTTACGATATTTTATGGCCGGAACTGGCCGAGTTCGTTCCCGAATTTGAATCTCTACGGTTGATCAGGGGATGGGCCGGCCTCTACGCAATGAACACTCTTGACGAGAATGCCATTTTAGGGGAATGGCCGGAACTTGCTGGACTTTTTCTGGCCAACGGCTTTTCCGGACACGGACTTCAGCAGGCGCCGGCAGTGGGACGTTACATCTCCGAATTGATTACAGGACAACCCCACGCCCTCGATTTGTCGATATTCAATCCGGGACGGATACTGGAAAACAGGAAACTCAGTGAGAACGGCATCGTGTAATTAAAAAGCGGAATATCGGACTTCGAATATCGAATTTCGAAATGATCGTCAAAAGGAGTAATTTACATGGCAATAAGAGATATCCTAAAACTTGGAAATCCCATACTGTTTGAAAAATGTGAAGAAATTGAAAATTTTAATTCAACAGAAACCTCGGAAGCCGTTCGGAATTTAAAAGACACTCTATTTGATTTCAAAAAAAAGAACGGATTTGGACGGGGCATTGCCGCGCCCCAAATAGGCATTCGGAAAAGAATAATCTATATTGATTATCAAACAGAAAACCTCTCGGGGTCGCTTATTAATCCCATCATTGTCCGGGAAAGCCGGGAAAAAATACAATTATGGGATGATTGTTTCAGCTTTCCCGATTTAATGGTCAAGGTTGAAAGATTCAAAGAAATAGGGGTCGAATTTTTTAATTCATCGGGAGAAAAAATCTCTATCAATGCCGTGGGTGAATTGTCTGAACTGCTTCAACACGAAATTGACCATCTGGATGGAATTCTTTCGGTTCAGCGGGCAATCGGTCCAAAAGCTTTTGCCTTAAGACAGGAGTGGGCAAAATTTATACAAAATATTGTTTAAGGCTTTCTTTTTTTGACATTTCCGGATGGGAACCAACTGGATTATCGTTTTATAATGTGTTAACGGTTATGATGTTTAAACTGTTTAAGAGGAGGCCCACTTGAAAATCGTTATCGTCGGCGCCGGTGAGGTCGGATTTCATACGGCCCAGAGACTGACTATCGAAAACAAAGAGGTGATTGTAATCGATAAACAACCGGAAGCGTTAAAACGTTTTGTTGACCTGCTGGATGTTCAGACCATATGTGGTTCGGGCAGCAGTCCGCGTATTCTGGAAGAGGCTGGCCTCACCAGTGCGGAAATGCTTCTTACGGTAACCGACAGTGATGAAACGAATCTGGTCGCCTGCCTTTTTGCTGAATCCATCAGTCCGGGGACTATTAAGCTGGCGCGAATTCGTGATGAAGATTATTTTCACTACAGACCCGAATTGACTCCTCAAATGCTGAATATCGACACCGTCATCAATCCGGATAAGGAGCTGATTAAAACCGTCATGCATTCACTGGCTGTTCCAGGGGCTGAACATATCAGTGATTTCACCGAAGGCAACATCAAGCTGATTGGTTTTCGAATCGAAAAAGACAGCCCGGTAATTGGCATTCGACTGCTTGAACTACGAAAAAAATTCGGCGGCCTTCGATTTATTGTTGCAGCAATATTCCGAAACAACCGACTGATCATCCCTTTTGGTAACGATATATTCAAGGCATCCGACCTGGTCTATTTTGTGTGTGAAACAAAGGAATTGAATCAAGTTCTGAAAATGTTCGGCAGTCAAACCGAACAGGTTCGCCACATCCTGATTGTCGGTTGCGGGAATATCGGTATGAAAATAGCTCAGGAGATTGAAAAGCAGTCCTATCACCTTCGAATCATAGAGGCCAACCGGGAGCGGTGTCAGTTTCTCGCGGAGAGACTGAACAGCGCAATAGTTCTTCACGGTGATGGAACAGATAAAACCCTTTTAGAAGAAGAAAATATCAAGGATATGGATGTGGTCATTTCTTTGACCGGAAATGAGGAGACCAATTTTCTGACATCGCTTCTGGTTAAAAATATGGGCGCCAGAAGAACCATGACGCGAATCAATAAATTCGCCTATATGCCAATTATCAATGATATCGGGTTGGGGAATATCATCAGCCCAAGGCTTTCAGCAATTAACAGCATCGTTCAGCATGTCAGGCGTGGTAAAATTCTGTCATCGGTTTCACTCAAGGGTGAAGAGGCGGAAGTTCTGGAAGCAGTAGCGCTTGAAACCTCCGGCATCATAGGAAAACCACTGAAAGATTTGCATTTTCCTGCCGGAGCCATCGTTCTTGCGGTGACTCACGGAAAAACCAGTATCATTCCGGACGGAAGAACGGTGATTCAAGCTAACGACCGCGTAGTGATTTTATCAACCAGACAGAATATTCCGAGAGTTGAACGTGAATTGATGGTCAAACTGGAGTATTTCTGAATGCGATGGAATTATGTGATGCGATCCGTGGGGGCGATAGCGGTTTGTATCGGCCTGACCATGCTGTTCCCTTTGGTTTTCTCTATATATTATGATGATGGAAGTGCCTGGCCTCTTATTCAGTCAATGACTATTGCCCTAGTCGTGGGATTAACAATTTTTCTCATTTTCCGGCGTTTCAGTCAGCCCCATATGAGCCACCGGAATGCTATTGCGATAGTCACTATCGGATGGATTGCCGCGACCCTGATCGGTGCTCTTCCCTTCTTTCTATCCGGTACATTCGACACATTTACCGATTGTGTCTTTGAATCCATTTCCGGATTCAGCACCACCGGCGCATCGGTTCTCACCGATATCGAAAGTGTCCCCAAAGGAATTCTCATGTGGCGAAGCCTGACACACTGGCTTGGAGGCATGGGAATCATCGTTCTTTCATTGGCCATTCTGCCGTTTCTCGGGCTGGGCGGTATGCAGCTTTACAAGGCAGAAGCGCCCGGACCAACACCGGATAAACTGACCCCCCGGATACGGGATACGGCTTCAGCTCTCTGGAGGATATATCTTGCTTTTACGTTAGCGATGATCATTATGCTGATATGTGGCGGGATGGATGTTTTTGATTCTATCTGTCATACATTCGGTACGCTGGCAACAGGAGGATTTTCCACAAAGAATTTATCGATTGCACACTACAACAGCGCATATATCGATGCTGTTATTACCATTTTTATGCTGCTTGCCGGAATCAATTTTTCACTGCACTATCAAATGCTTTCCGGGAAATACAGATTTGCGCTCAAGGATCCCGAGCTTCGGTTTTTCCTGTCGATCGTTGCGGTTTTTATTCTGGTAAACACATTTGTGTTGTATCAAACGACCTATCCCAGTTTAAGTCAGGCATTCCGATATGCAGCATTTCAGGTTTCATCTATCATCACCACAACCGGTTATATGACGGCCGATTTTGAAATCTGGCCGGTTCTTCTTCAGTGCATCCTGCTCTTCTGTATGTTTCTTGGAGCAAGTGCCGGATCGACCGGAGGAGGAATGAAATGCATGCGCATCATGCTTTTGTTAAAGCACACCTATCTGGAATTGTTTCGCATGATCCATCCCCGTGCCGTTACGCAGCTAAAATTCGGAAAACGACTGGTGAGCGAAGATATCATCAAAGGTATATGGGGATTTTTTATCATTTATCTCGGGCTGTTTATTTTGTCCTCCTTTGTGCTGACAGCCCTGGGAATCGACCTGATCACCTCTTTTTCAGCCGTCGCTGCCTGTATTGGAAACATCGGCCCTGGCTTGGGATCTGTCGGTCCGACAAATAATTATGCGCATCTTCCTTTTGTGGCCAAATGGGTGTTAAGCTTCTGTATGCTTCTGGGCAGACTGGAAATCTATACTGTCATTATCCTGTTCGTTCCGGAATTCTGGCGGAAATAATGATTTAACGTAATACATTGATTAATAAAGGACAAACAAACGGAAAGATGACAATGATGAATATGCTGGCAGCTTTGAAAATGATCGTCGCTCTATTCATTCTCGCAACCATACCGGTAGAGGTTCATTCCCTCACACCAGACCAGGTTTTTGGCAAAGTAAAGGATGCCATTGTTGTTGTAAATACCTTTGACAGTTATGGCAGGTTGAAAATTCAGGGGAGCGGAGTGATTATTTCCCCGGGCAGGATCGCCACCAACTGCCAAGTTGTGAAAGGGGGCGCTTCTTACAAGGTGTGCAGGGGCAAACAGATTGTTGCCGCAGCCATGTACGCGGAAGATCGAGACAAAGATATCTGCATCCTCGATGCCAGGGGTATTACAGGAAAACCGGCACAGTTCGGCAAGGCGGCTGGGCTCAAGATTGGAATCCCTGTTTATGCTGTGGGTGCGTCTGAAGAACTGAAACTTTTCATTTCCGCCGGCATTGTCGCGCAACTTCGGGGCGGACCGCCGCCATTTATTCAGACCACGGCGGCCCTCTCTCACGGTTCGAATGGCGGAGGGCTGTTCGATGTGGAAGGCCGCCTGGTAGGCCTGATCACCCTTTACTCGGAAGGCGGGCAGAATTTTTGCTTCGCAATGCCGGTGGAATGGATTGATCAGCTCAGGCCGGGCCGAAAAACGGCCGCAGGCTCCCGTAGCAGGATCGAATGGTTGAAGCGTGCTATCGTTCTTGAAAAGTTGAAAGACTGGGAGGGTTTACTTGATTGGTGTCTCAAGTGGACAAAAAGCGAACCGTTAAACGCAGAAGCCCGGTACAATCTCGGAATCGCTAACGGCAACCTCAAGCGCTATAACCATGCCATCGAGGCTTTTCGTCAGGCTTTACATATCAATCCGAAGTATGCAGAAGCCTGGAACAACCTTGGAGACACTTATCGCAAACTCAACCGCTACAACGATGCCATCGAGTCTTTTCGTAAGGCTCTGCGCATCGATCCGAAGTACGCCGATCCATGGAACAACCTCGGGGTGGCTTACGGCGAACTCAAGCGCCACGACGACGCCATCGAGGTCTTTCGTCAGGCTCTGCGCATTAATCCTGAGTATGCCGATGCCTGGTACAATCTTGGGATCTCTTACGGCGAACTCAAACAATACAACGACGCAATCGAGGCCTTTAGCCGGATCCTGAGCATCAACCCGGAGGATGCAGAAGCCTGGTACAACCTCGGAATCGCTTACGGCGAACTCCTGCTCCACGATGATGCCGTCGAGGCTTTTCGTAAGGCGCTGCGCATCAATCCGAAGTATGCCAAAGCCTGGTACAGCATAGGAAGCGCGTACGCCCTTTCCGGAAAACGGGCAGACGCCCTGAATGCCGTCCGGGAACTGAAACGCCTCGATCCGGAACGGGCGAAAGGGCTATTAAACCTGATCGAACCACCTGACACAACCGCAATGACAAACAGAAAATAACAGAAACCCCTTGATTTTAAACAGAAATAAAAATGTTGTCATTTTTTAAATGAGTATGATATAAAAAAATCGCTCTGATAGGTACCAAGGCCATCTGATGTCGTATTATTTTTTTTTGACACTCAAGAGAAGTCGGGTGGTTAACGGAGAAGACAAGCCCATACTGTTATATCGGGAAAAACCGTTCATCTCTATTCGAAAGGTATGTGACGTATGATCCTTAAAAAAAGATTGGGGGAGATACTTCTGGAAAGTAAGCTTATTACGGAAGAACAGCTCGAAGAGCTTCTTGCGGAAGCCAAGAAATTTGGACTCAAGCTGGGGAAATATATCACCCGTCGGGGATTGCTCAATGAAAACCAGATTATTGATGCGATGAGCCGGCAGCTCAAGATTAATAAATACCGCCCCGATAATTATCCCGTTAACAGGAATCTTTCAAGCCTGCTTCCCATGGAAATGGCCAAAAAGCTTCAGGTCGCGCCGCTCCGACAGAATGGTCGGCTGCTGACGATCGCCATGACAGACCCTCAGGACATAAATATTCTGGACACCATCGAAGCCAAGACAAATTTCGAAGTGGATCCCATAATCTGCACCGAACAGGAACTTTTCCAACTGATTAACGACCTTTATCAATCATCGGGATTGGAACTTGCCACCGAAAATAAGAAGCCTCCTGTAAAAATTTAGCATAGCGCCGGTTTGTTGATTCGGCATTTTCCCCTTGAGTCGTTCAGGATATTTTTCAGAGGCGGCATTCTGAACCGAATGATGTTATTTTATAATTTGTTTGAGCCCATCCTTAATGAACATCCTCCCCGATATTCTCTGATCATCAATCTCTTAAAAAACAAAATCATTCTTCATACAGTCACCTGCCTTACGAAAATAATTCTAAACAATCTGCTATGGGGAAGAGTTTGGGCCGGATATCGATTTTACGGCGCAGCACAATGGCATCAGCGTGAATGAGGAGTTCGGATTCATACCTGAATGACTTTTTATGTTTTTTCCTCTTGAACTGATAGCACATTCCTGCAATACTTAATTCTAATGGCTTCGTAAAAAGTCATTCTGTCAGCCGCGGAGGACGCTTCATCCTCAAGATTCGCGCTCCTTGCATAATGAGTTTTTACTTTGCCGTCTGAATTGCGATTTTTTACGAGAGCATCAATTTTGAAGATTCACGTAACAATGATTTTTTTTTGCGATGAAAAACAGGAGACAAACTGATGTCCGACATGAAAGGATATATAGGCTTTGCCTGCGCTTATACACCGCTCCCGTTAATATACGCGGCCGGATACACGCCTTACCGCGTACTTCCGATGGGCGATTCGCCGGATCAGGCAGGCCATATTCTGCATGACAATCTCTGCCCGCATATAAAAAAGATTTTAGACCGCGCAATGAGCAATGATCTTCCCGACCTTGCCGGAATGGTTTTCATGAATAGTTGTGATGCGATGCGGCGCCTCGCGGATGCGTGGCATCATATCAGGCCGGGTGAGAACAGCATTCTTCTTGATCTTCCCGCAACAGCGGACGAACTTTCCATATCCTTTTTTACAGGTGAAATTTCAAAACTTTCCGACGCCCTTTCCAGATGGAGAGGACGGGATATAGGCAAGGCTGAAATCGAATACGGAATTCTCCTTTATAACCAGATTGCCGATTTCATGAATGAACTGACTGAGAAAATATATGCCGGAAAAACGAATACGAGCCCCTCTGTTCTGCAGAAATTGTTCAACAGATCGGTGACCGGGTCGCCCATCACATTCATAGAAGAGGCGAGAAGATTTCTTTCTGAAAATATTCAGGGAAAAACAACCGATACAGGAGTTCCTGTCTATCTTTTCGGGCACGTACTTCCGGATCCTGAAACATTCTTGCTGTTCGAATCATGCGGTGTGAAAATCACAGGAGATGACCTTTGCACCGGTTCGCGCTTTTTCAACACTGTTGAAATAAAAGCCGACAAAGACCTGATCGAAAGCTTAGCGGAAAGCCTTCTTCTTCGTCCGCCCTGCGCAAGAACGATTGTCAGCGCGATCCCCGGCAATATAGGTAAAATCATGGTTTCAAAAGCAACAAAATCGGGCGCACGCGGCGCGATAGCCCATGTCGTCAAATTCTGCGATCCGTATCTTTCCCGGATGCCTTCGATCCGTGAAGAATTCCAGAAAGCCGGGATGCCCTTGCTTGTTCTTGAAGGAGACTGCACATTGAGGTCGATAGGTCAGCAGCAGACAAGAATAGAGGCTTTCATTGAAATGCTTGGGTGACAATATGACGGCCATGAGCTTTTTACTTTGCCGTCTGAATTTTGACTTTTTAAGAAGGTGATAATATTATGATGCTCCAGTATTTCAAAGATCTTGAATCGGGAATTGCCGCGAAAATCAAAGAGAATCCCGACAACCCGAATGCAAGGAAGAAGTACGCGCTTGAAGTCGCGCGGCTCGGAACCAGGCTCTACTCAGGCGAAAACACCGTCGCATGGTGCGGAATCACGGCGCCTTTCGACCTCCTGTCAGCAATGGGTGTAACCTCATGTTTTGTCGAATTTATCGGTGCGATGCTTGCTTCAACAGGCGCCATAGGGACTTTTCTTGATCATGCCGAGCATTCGGGATATGCTTCGGATATTTGCGGGTATCACCGTTCAGTACTGGGGTCGGCAAAACAGGGCCTTATGCCTGTTCCCGATTTTCTGATTGCCACAAGCTGCCCATGCACAGGAGGGCTTGCAGTAATGGAAAATCTTGCCGGAATGTTCAAAAAAGATCTTTTTGTTTTACACATTCCACAGGACGAATCGGAAAAGAGCGTAAAATACCTGGCCGATCAGATCAGGCAGATGACAGGCTTCGTATCAGACCATACGGGCAGGCAGATAGATGAAGAAACTCTCAGCAGGGCAATCGAAAATACAAATTCGGCGCGGGAGCTGATGAAAGAAGTATTTGAGCTGGCAACTCATCTTCCTTCCCCGACAAACGGCCATGATCTCTCCAATTTCGGAATTGTGATGGCCCTTCTTCTCGGGACAGAAGCTTCGGTTGCGATCGCAAAGGCCTACCGGGATGAATTTGCTGCAAGAAACCGGGAGATGAAACCGGGCATGCCGGGCGAAAAACACCGGCTTATGTGGATTCAGAACAGGATACAGTTCAGGAGTCCGCTCGACAAGCTTTTAAGGGAACAATACAGGGCGAATATAGTCGTCGATGAACTCAACAGCATTACATGGGAGCCGATTGATCCCGACGATCCCTATACAGGCCTTGCCCGCAGGTCTATTTCAATTCCTTTCAACGGAACCATCAGGCATAGAGTTGATCATTTGCAGAAACTCGCCTTGTCGTATAAAATAGACGGAGCGATCAATCCGTGTCACAGGGGATGCAGGCAGGGCGCCGGAGCGAGGGGACTTATAAGCGAGGGGCTTAAGGAGATCGGAATTCCGGTTTTAAATCTTGAAGTGGATGTGGTCGATCCGAGGGATTTCGCAGAAGGTCAGCTTTCGACACGGATAGAAGCCTTCATCGAAATGCTCGAAACCGGAAAAGCAAAATAGGTTAACACATACCGAGGCAATGCCATGATCATAGGACTGGATGTCGGGGGAACGCATACTGACGTTGTTCTTCTCGGAAAAAACGGGATCGAAAGGGAGATTAAAGTTCCTACGGACGAATCCGATCTGTTCTGTTCCGTCCTCTCCGGCCTTGAAAAAATCACGGCAAATATCGACCCTTCCGTAATCGAACGTATTGTCCTCAGCACAACCCTTATAACTAATGCCGTTGTTCAGAATAAAATTCCTGAAGTCGGAATGATAGTATCTTCGGGGCCCGGCATCGATCCCGAATATTACCGTACGAACCGTTTCTACTATCCTGTCGCAGGCTCGATTGATCACAGGGGAAGAGAAATAGAGCCGATTGACAAAAATGAAATCGAAAGAATTGCATGGGACTTGAAAAAGGAGGGGATCAGATACGTCGGAGTAGTCGGCAAATTTTCGGTCCGAAACCCCGCCCATGAGCAGAATATTGCGAGGATTCTCGGAAATTTCTTCGAAAAGGTTTTTACGGGACACAGGATTTCAGGAAGCCTTAATTTCCCCCGACGCATAGCAACAACTTACATTAACGCAGCCGCTTACCCCATCCACAAATGTTTTTTTGACGCGGTAAATAAATCCCTTCAGAAAAAAGGGCTGAATGTTCCGATTGACATTCTGAAGGCTGATGGCGGAACTATGAGCCTTGATTCCTCCTCCGATTTTCCGGGACACGCCATATTCTCTGGCCCTGCAGCAAGTGCCATGGGCGCAATGCCCTTTGCCCCCGATAATGAGGATTGCATAGTCCTTGATATAGGCGGAACAACAACAGATATTGCCGTACTGATAAATCACGTTCCTGTTTTAAATCCTGTTGGAATAAGTATAGGAGGCTACAAAACCCTCATCCGGTCACTTGAAACCCATTCAATCGCCGTCGGCGGAGACAGCGCGATAACGTTCGATAATCATAACAAGCTGAAGATCGGGCCTCAAAGATTGGGGCCTGCCATGTTATATGGAGGTTCGGTTCCGACAATTACAGATGCGCTTGTAGTACTTGGAAAAGTAAAAGATTGCGACAGCGATAAATCTTACCGTGGAATTGAATCACTCGCCCTCAAAGCAGGGACTTCAGCCATGGAAACAGCTTCATCTATTTTCGATCAGGCCTGCAATACTATACTTTCGGAAATAAGAGATATGCTCTCCCGCATAAACAGCAAGCCCGTTTATACAATCCATGAATTTATGGAAGGATACAAGTTAAGCCCGAAAAAAATACTTCTGATCGGTGGCCCTGCTCCATATTTTGCACGCAGAATTGAAGAGCTTTCGGAATTCCGGATAGGAGTTGTACCCAGATGGAACGTAGCGAATGCAATAGGAGCCGCGATCGCAAGAACCACATGCGAAGTAACTTTATTTGCGGATACCGAACAGGGATTCACGGTCTCTGTTGAAGAGGGTTTTAAAGAAAAAGTGGCTGTAAATTTTTCGATGTCGGATGCTCTAAAAACGGCGTCTGCTCTTTTAATGAAAAAAGCCGTCAAAAGAGGGGGTAATTCTTCTGACCTGGAAATGGAAGTAATAGAATCTCTGCAGTTCAATATGGTAAAGGGATTTTGTACAACCGGAAGGAATATCCGTGTAAGAGTCCAGGTTAAACCCGGTCTTATTCATGGTTTCGATTCGATTGCCGATATGCTGACGGTGTAACATTCATTAAGGGTTCGAGGGTTCCAGGGGGCAAGGGTTCAAGTGAAAAATCCGCCTGAGGCGGAAAGAGGTCAGTGAGAAATTTATATGAAACTTACAGCCAAAAACAAAACAGGGCTTGTTTTTTTTCCGGCCTTCGACTGGGCTATAAGCCCGACCCATCCCGAACGGGAGGAAAGGCTCCTTTATACACAGGATCAGGTATTTGAAGAAGGCCTCCTCGATATTGAAGGAATAGAAGAATTACGGCCCGAGCTTGTTACAGTAGAAGATGTTCAGCGGGTGCATTTCTGCGTTCCTGATGTTGATAAGGTCATGACGGAGTCCCACTTTATAAGCGCGGGATGTGCCAAGACAATCGGAAAGGCTGTTCTTGACAAAAAGATTGAAAGAGGATTTTCACTTGCCCGCCCCCCCGGCCACCACGCAATGCGTGTAGTGCACGGAGCAAGAGGTTTTTGCAATGTCAACATTGAGGCAATCATGATTGAATATCTTCGCAGGGAATACAATATCAGAAAAGTTGCCATCGTGGACACGGATTGTCATCACGGCGACGGCACTCAGGATATATACTGGCATGACCCTGATACCCTCTTTATCTCTCTCCATCAGGACGGAAGAACTCTTTATCCGGGTTCAGGTTTTCCATACGAACTGGGAGGGCCCAACGCGTTTGCGGCAACCATAAACATCCCTCTTCCCCCGTATACATCAGATGAGGGTTTTCTCTTTACAATAAAAAACGTGGTAATGCCCATTCTTGACGATTTTAAGCCGGAAATCATAATAAATTCGGCCGGTCAGGATAATCATTTTTCCGATCCTATTACCCAGATGAATTTCTCGGCACAGGGATATGCAGCGCTTACTTCAATTTTAAAACCTGATATAGCGGTGCTCGAAGGCGGCTATTCAATCGAAGGTGCCCTCCCTTATGTGAACCTCGGTATAATTCTTGCGATGGCCGGCATTGATTACAGCAGGGTAGAAGAGCCTTGTTATGATCCTGATAAGTACAGGCAAACTCCCGACATAACAATGAACATAGAAAAAACCGGTGAAACGGTCTTAAGCTACTGGCAGAACAGAGACAAGATGGCAGAACGGATAAGGGGTAATAAAGATTTCGATGAAAGAAAACGCAGCATATATTATGACACTGACAATATAAGAGAACAGCAGAAAGAGACTGTAAAAATATGCCCCGACTGTGCCGGAGCGCTCAAAATTGATTCAACTTCAGACAGAGGCACCCGCCTGCTTGCCGTTCACATCCCCCTGAGGGCCTGCGGAAAATGCCGTGAACTGGGATATATCTGGTATCATTCCGCCGACTCGAATAGCTATGACATGGTTTTTTTACAGGACAGGACAGAAGATACTTATCTTGAACGCGCTAATGAATAAAAATCTTGAGCTCCGGGCAAACATCATAAGATCAATCCGCCTGTTTTTTTTGCAGCGCAATTACCTTGAAGTGGAAACTCCCGTAAGAATTCCTGCGCCTGCGCCTGAAGCTCACATTGACGCGATAGAGTCTGAAGATAGGTTTCTTCACACCTCCCCGGAGTTATGCATGAAACGTCTTCTTGCATCAGGTTATCCCCGGATATTCCAGATATGCAGGTGTTTCAGACAAAAAGAAAGAGGCTCAAGGCATATTCCTGAATTTACAATGCTTGAGTGGTATCGCGCCGGTTCAGATTATTTTGGCATGATGGATGAAACCGAAGCCCTGATTAAACATGTTGCCATAAAATCGGGGTCAGGCAATTCAATAAACTATCAGGGAATCAGAATTGATCTTGATAAACCATGGACAAGAATGACCGTAGCCGGAGCTTTCGATAAATACTCTTCCATATCTGTTCAAAAAGCTTTTTCAGATGACCGCTTTGATGAAACAATGGCTGAGATTGAACCGGCCCTTGGACAAAGCTCGCCTCTTTTTCTTTATGATTATCCCGTTTCATGCGGAGCGCTTGCAAAACTTAAAACCGGAGACAGTTCGATTGCCGAGCGTTTTGAACTCTATATCTTTGGGCTTGAACTGTGCAATGGATTCACGGAACTGACCGATCCGAAAGAACAAAGAGCGCGATTTGAGAAAGAGCTCGCTTTCCGCAAAAAAGCGGGAAAGAAGGAATATCCCATGCCCGAAAAATTCCTTGAATCCCTTTCGTTCATGCCTGATGCTTCAGGAAACGCCCTGGGTCTGGACAGGCTCGTCATGCTCTTTGCCGATACAACGACAATAGATGATGTCGTGGCATTCACTCCCGAAGAACTCTGACGGCTTCGTAAAAAGTCATTCTGCTGTGTTGCGCTTCTTCTTTCGTCATTGCAGCGTACTTCTATGTACTCTTCATTCCTCAAGATTCGCGCGCCTTGCATAACGATCTTTTTACTTTGCCGTCAAATTTTATGCCTTCGTAAAAAGTCATTCTATCCGACAAACGGCCGCCTGATGACAGTATCCTTCTGCCATCTCGCATCATCCCTTTGAGGATATTCTATGTTGTAATGAAGGCCGCGGCTTTC
>JBFYVZ010000110.1:0-3966 GCA_041298995.1 Desulfobacteraceae bacterium | reverse complement strand
TTGTCTCTTCGCTTATCAGTGTTCTTGCCCTTGTTTCAATTCTATGGAGTTTTAAAGAATTAAAAGGGACTCTTTGAGTTTGGCGGCAGGACAGGCCAAAGAAGACAGGGCAGACATAAATTTTTTATTACATTTTGCAAATATTCCCCAACCTACGGTCGTACATCTTGCCTACCCCGTATTCATTGCGCCTCATGAATTTTTCCCTTGAAGGGCCTATAATCTGCATTTCAGGGTGCTTTTCAAGAACTTCGCACGCAATTTTCATCTCCTTGGTGCATCCTGTACTGAATGTAGCATCCTTGCCGACCCATTCGGGTGGGATTTTTTTCCCCATTATCCTGAAAGAATCAACAATGTCATCATAGGCCTGGAATCGCCATATATCAATAAGACCGCTCCGCTGAACAATTTCCCACATGTACATGAGATCATCGGCATCCATTCCAGGCTCGTAATACTCTGAGGGATTTATAATAAATGTCATTGATAACTGCTCTTTCAGATGCTGTATGAAAACAGACATGATTTTCTTCGCGATATGAATTTTCCCGGGAATTGAACCGATTATGCCGCTGTAAAAGATAACAGTCATTCTCTTTTTCTTTGCTTCATTCATCTGATCGATTATTGTCACTGCCTTTTTCTCAAGGTCTTCATAGGAGAACTTAATCACCGAAGGATGCTTCGGCTTGTAGCTTATATTCACAGAGTCATCATCACCGGCTGATACATTATAGATATCCTGGGTGAATTGAAAATGGGTGTCAAAAAAACGCCTTTTCTGGTCATGTCCCCTTGAGATGACAAAATCAACCTCCTTAAAAAAGCGGGCAAAGGTTGTTGAACTCAAAAGAAGATTCACGTTTTCATGTATTCCGTCAGAAATTGCTATTATTTCATTGTCGCTCCGGATAATTTTGATGAGCTCATTCTTTCCGAGATATCTCTCTTTAATGAAAAATGTGCCTTTAAGTTCTCTTTTTAACGACTCATCTTCTATCGAATCGATAAAATCTACCTTGGTAAAAAGAGGACCTTCCTTGAATACCACTATTATTTTGTGTCCGAGCTTGACAAGATTTTTAATTATTGCGATATCCACCATTACTTCACCGGCTTCGTCCATGAGCCAGAGAATCTTCCTGCGGGCTTCCTGTGCCTTGCCGTTTTCTCTTACACATAACGAGTCAAAAAGGAGTTCAACGCCGTTACCGGTAAAGTTTCGTTTGAATATTTCAAGGAAATCGTCTTCGTCAAATCCTGCTGATTTTGCGGATGTCCAGAGAGATGTTTCAACCGAAAGGGCAAAAAGCCTTTTCAGTTCAAGGTAATCCGCAAGCTTCCTTATGTCTGATATGGTATTGGGCGGTTCCGTAAGATACGATGTATCTATCCGGTTCAGGGCTTTTTTAAAAACCTCCGATATAAGAGCGTTCCCTGTCTGCACGTTGCGGGAGACTTTTTCGCACAGGTATGGGTCCAATATATGGGAGTGGTTTATGAATATGCGTAAAAGCCGTTTTTCAAGCCTGGAAGGGAGCATGATCTGGTCTCTTGTTTCATGCATGAACTTAATTCTTATCAGGGATTTAAGGAAGCTGTTCTCATCAGGTTCATCTATCTGCTCATCAATGACTTTCAATATACGTTCAAGAACCACATTATATGTTTCCTGTATGAAATCAGGGTTGTTTCTGTTTATTATGCTTACAAACATTTTGTCGGAACATGGATAGAATCGTTCATCTTCTTCCGTATACACCATGAACCTCACCTGTTCCGGGGTTGCGACCTGATCGGGATAAGAGTTGTGGTCGAGATGGTTTTCAATGAAGAATGCCGTGTACCAGGCATCCTTTTCCGGATTTTTTCCTTCTATATAAGGGATAATCGCATCAGATTGAGTCTTATTTTGCGGGGTCTTTTCAAAAGACGGCATTACATATCTCCTTTGAAATATTTGTGTTGTCCGGGTAAATAAAACAGAAATGAAAGGGTTTGAAAAGATAATGATTTGGGGAAAAAATCAAACAAGCAGCAGCTGAAATGTTTTGTAATTCCAATGTATTGATTGATAAGCCTGATGAAACATTAAAATGATTATGTTATGATAACATCAACTTGTTATTTAACGAAAAAGTGCATTTTTGCCGAACCGATTTCAACAACATCAAAATCCTTGAGCTGAACGGATTCGGTGACTGAAACACCGTTTACTTTCGGTTTTGATGTGCCGCCGGCATAGGTAAAGAAATAGCCGCCGGGCCTCTTGCTGATAGTGGCGGCAACCTGACCAACCAGAAATCCGCTTACAATTATATCATTTGATGACGCTTTCCCGATTTTAAAAAGTTTTTTGGATATTTCCACTTCTCCCTGTCCCCCCGCAACATATGAAAGAACCCCTATGGGCTCTTTTACGTGCGTCTTTGCGATATCCGGCGAAGTTGCATTGGGAGAACTCTTGGCCAGCATCGATTTATATGAGTTTGTATCCATGACCATTGTCTGGTCCATATTTTCCTCGGGGCTGGCAGTTTCGGGTCTGGCTTCTCCGTCCTTGTATGCAAAAACAATTGAATGCTTGCCGACCGTTATGACGTCTCCATGTTTCAGCCAGTGCGTGGAAATAAACTGCTCGTTAACGAAGGAACCGTTTTTGCTCTGTAGGTCGGTTACCAAAAATCCTTCTCCTACGGAATCTATTTTTGCGTGATGTCCGGATACCGCGAGATTATCGATGACTATGTTATTTTCTTCGCGCCTTCCGATAGTTATCGATTTCCCTTTTTCAAGATCATACTCTTTAATAACATTGTCTTTAAATTTAAGAGTCAATATCGGCATTTCAACACCTCTTGCGTAAAACGGTTTAAAGAATATTTAAACTATATTACCAATTCTTGACAAAAGCCATGCAAAACGGCCTTTTTGATTTTTTTCCTTAACCTTGAGAACTATTACCGTTATGTTATCTTCTCCTCCACGCTCGTTTGCGAGATCAACAAGCGCCATGCATGCTTTGCCGGTCTGCTCCCTGCCGACAATTTCGAGTATCTCTTCGGGGGCGACTTTATCGCTCAAACCATCCGAACTTAATACCAGGACATCCCCTTTGAAGTAAGAGGTTTCGCACACATCGGGTTTAATTGTTTCTCCAATTCCAACGGCCCTTGTGAGCATATGCGCAAACCGGGGGGCAAGCCTTTTTGCTCCGTCCGGATCGATTGCCGTCTGTTCAGCCAAAACGGTGTGAGGAACTGATATAAGTTCTATTTCACCTTTATGTATCAGATAAATAGGGCTGTCACCTACATTTACCGCAATAAGGCTTTCATCGGTAAACAGAACGGCCGAGACAGTTGATCCCATACCTTCATAAGATTGATTCTTCTGTGATAACTCGTAAACGCACTTGTTTGCAAGATTAATGCTTGAAGCAAGCCTGTTTGCTCCCTTTGAAATGGATACGTCCGTATCTTCAAGCTCTTCGGCAACACCATTGTTTCCATTAAATTGCTTCATGTAGTCACGGATGGTTTCAACTACAATGGCGCTTGCCACTTCCCCGGCCTGGTGCCCCCCCATGCCGTCAGCTACAACATAAAGATTCATGGAGTCGTCAAGAAACATGGCATCTTCATTGCCTGTTCTCTTTTTCCCGACATCACTTATGCCTTTAGATTCAATTACTACCATAAAGTTCCCGGTTTATGGAAATCGCCGAAGCATTTAATTAGTTTCCATCCGGAAATGGCTCTTTTGTGCGATCTCTGTGTCAATCTGCGGGATTTCTTGTGCGACATACAATGCGTATGTCTCCGCGCAATTCCTTGATTTCATTGAGCTTGCCCAAAATTGCCTATTTCCGA
Source organism: Desulfobacteraceae bacterium (assembly GCA_041298995.1). Lineage (GTDB taxonomy): Bacteria > Desulfobacterota > Desulfobacteria > Desulfobacterales > RPRI01 > RPRI01. The sequence goes on along the minus strand of JBFYVZ010000110.1, from coordinate 91 downwards.
ATTGGAAACTCAACTGTGTCCAAAATATGTTTCCGGATGGACACTAATTATATTTACAATTAATATTTGTTGAGGTCAAGCATGATGCCTT
>JBFYVZ010000079.1:0-8707 GCA_041298995.1 Desulfobacteraceae bacterium | reverse complement strand
TTTTCTTTAACCCTCCTTTACCTGTCTCGGTAAATTTGTCGACGTAATTTGTGGTGAGATCTTTTGCCTCATTCTGATTTTTGATAACATGAGGCGTCAGAAGGATAATAATCTCTGTTCTCGATTCGTCATCAACCGTGTTACCGAAAAGATAACCGAGAATCGGGATCTTTGAGAGCCATGGAATACCCGACCTCGTTTTTGTGGTATCTTCCCTGATAAGACCTCCGATAACTATGGTATGACCGTCCTGCACGACAAGACTGGTTGATGCTTCCGTTTTATTAAGAATTATGTCCTTCTGACCGGCTGAAAGCTCTATCGTTGAATAGGTGGAAACTTCCTGTTTGATCTCAAGTGAAACCAGCCCGCTCTCATTTACCTGGGGTTTTACCTTCAATATTATTCCAATATCCTTATACTGGATGGTTCTCTGCGGGGCAACTCCCGGCGTGCCGAAGGTCTCAGACGTTGCAATGGGCACCTGCTGACCAACCTGAATACTCGCTTCCCGGTTATCCGATACCAGGATATGCGGCGCAGCAAGCAGTTTGGCCTTTGATTGAGACGCCAGGGCGGAAATAATCGCCCTCACACTATTTCCGGAATCCGTGCCGATAAGGTTCAGGCCAGTTCCCGAAATTTTTGCCGGATCGAGGCTGGCGGCATTAAACGATATGTTCGTGTCAACGCCGAATCCATTAGTCCCGAATATATTGCCCAGCTTTCCTGCATTGATCGACCAGGCCAATCCAAGACTCAGGTTGTCCGTCAGGCCGATCTGGGCGATCATCCCCTCGATCATCACTTGTCTTGGCACAAGATCTATTTTTGCAATAGCATCCTTTATGATTTCGTAATCCTCGGGGGTTGCGAGCACAATCACCACATTAAGCGTCTCATCGGAAAATATGCGCGTAATCCCCGAAACAAGCGTCTCTCCATCCGGTGAAGGTTTAGAGATTTGCTGAGCCTGAGCAGAAATCGGTTGTGATTGAGGAACTGTAACGACTGCCGCCTTTTTCTCCGTAAAAGTCTTTCCGCCGAGAAATATCTGCTGGAGCTGTGACGCTATATCTTTCGCCTTGCCGTTCTGAACAGGATAAACGAAGACCCGGGGTCCTTTTTTTTTATGCTGCTCATTATCAAATATTTCCACGAGCTGAAGAAGCCGTTTAACATTTGCATCGGTGTCCACTATAATAATCTGATTGCTCAGCGGAACATCAACAACAACGGCATTTAAAGAAAGAAACGGCGCAAGAAGCTTAACCACATCCGAGGATTGCATGTAGCGAACAGGCACTACCTGAAGCAATGCCGTCCCGGTTAAAGAAATGATTTCCGGATCTCGGCCAAGTTTGACAGGCGCGGGCTCTTTTGAAATGTCGCCAATGGGAATGATACGATAAAGTCCCGATTCTTCTACTACCGCAACTCCATTGAGCCTTAAAATAACCTCCATAAGAGGCAGCACTTTTTCATTCGCCACCGGTTTCACAGATCTGAAAGTAACACGGCCTTTAACTTTTGGATCTATAATATAATTTACCTTGAGCACATCGCCGAATATGGTTTGAATGACCGAATATACATCGGCATCGTCAAAATTAAGAAATACCTGACCGCCGCTGATCACCGTTTTTTGTTGATATACATTAGCCTGTAATGTTTGTTCCTGCGATTCTTTCTGTTGCGACAAAGCCTGTTCAACCCGAGGTTCCTGAGCTGATAGGTCAGAGGGATGCTTATCCGACTGAAGCGCAACATCCGGCGAAAGCCCTTTCGTTACAGGTGGTTGTCCTGTTGCAGCAGGAGGAGAATGACCTGCTGCAGGCATAGATGAAGGTATTTCCTGAGATGATACAGGCAAAGGATAAGAGCATATGGCCGCAATTCCCGATCCTGAGATCAGAATAGCGGCGACAGATAATCTGAGAAAGAGATTTTGAATGATTTTCAAAATTGCTTGATTCTCCATATTATATTGTTTCTTAAATAAGACTATTCCCAGCTGAAGACATCTTTGTCCTCTCCTTCGCCTCCGGGAGAACCGTCTCTGCCGTAACTGAAAAGTTCATATTCACCTTTTGCGCCGGGCGAAAGATAATGATACGGCTTTCCCCAGGAATCATTCGGGATGCCCTTTTTGGGGTAGGGACCGTCCCAGTTTTCAATGCCCGGATTGACTACAAGCGCATTAAGTCCCTCCTGTGTAGTCGGATACCTGCCTGTATCCAGCCTGAAAAGATCAAGAGCCTGCCCCAGCAATTCAATCTGAGCCGCAACAGCCGACTGCTTTCCCTTTCCGACCTTGGAGAAAAGCCTCGGCCCGACAAGGGCAGCCAGAAGCGCGATCATAACCATGACCACAATTATTTCCACAAGGGTGAAACCACGGCTGGATCTTAATCGTGACTTTGTGTTTATCATGTCTAACAATCTTTCTCAAAATTATTGAACCGAAGGAGAATAGAATTATCCGGAATCTGTTAAATTTTTCAATAAAGTTCTCAAAGCTCCGCCCTCTCGATTACAAAACACGAGAAGTGAATATTCGAAATTCATTGATATTAATTTATTTTTTCAGTTGGTTATAATGATTGCCTTATATTACACCGGCGGATAAAATGCAAGGGAAAATATAATTCAATTCCCAGACTTCATTCAAAATACCGGAAAACTGGGATACTCGAAGAGTAGTGAGTTGTGAGATGTTGCGCAAAGACTGATAAGTTGAGTTCTTTTTTAGGATCAAATTCCCTTTTGATTGTGAACCTTTTTAATAAATTTACTGTTCCTAAATTGTGCCCGTCAAGGTCAAATTGTTTCAAACATTTCCAAACGAAACCAAAAGTAGGTCTAAAATATCGTATGGAAATAAGTAGTTAAAAATATTGCCAATGCTTGTTCTTCATTCTTGGGCTTCCTAATCCGTTGGCCGCAGGTCCGATTCCTGCCGGGGGTACCAATATTTTTAAGCTCACCGTGAGAGCTTTGAATTTCTCGAATATAGGTCTGCGGGGTAATGGGTTTTGGCATTCGCAAGAATACAATCCAGTCTTTGCCAACGGCGGCATATCCGCATCCATTAGGATGTTGACAGCCCCAAAGGATGAATAGTCACGAAGCCTTATACAGTATCCGCCTGTATGATACCTGCCGGATATCTGGGCGTAGCTATGTCACCATAAAAATTTCTTACGATATGCCAAAACCCATTACCCTGACAGACCTTTTAATAATATATTATGCAAAGCTTTCACTGTTTCACTGTACAGCTAACAAAATGAAATATTTTTGTCAATCAGTCGCTTCTCCCTGTTGACTTTCTTATTATCCCGCAACAATCTTTCTGTCTTCTTATCTGCCCGGTATCTTTTATGTTTATGAACAGAAGCAGATCCTTCTCCTTTTTTTTCTGCCTTAAAAATGAGGGTGTTGACAATGCCTGTGCATACAACTATAATCCGCCAAAATTAAAATTCTTAAATGGAAAGGATATATGAGATGTCAGAAGGTATAATCGAAGTAAGTGACAGCAGTTTTGATGCGGAAGTTGTTGAGTCGGAAAAACCGGTTCTGGTCGATTTCTGGGCGCCATGGTGCGGCCCATGCAAGGCTATCGGACCTATAATCGAAGAGCTCGCAGGAGAATTCAGCGACAAGATTAAATTTGCGAAATGCAATGTAGATGACAACCCTGTTTCCCCGGGAAAATTCGGAATAAAAGCCATTCCTACGCTTATTTTCTTCAAGCAGGGAAAGGTCGTTGATCAAATTACCGGCATGGTTGCAAAATCCAAGCTCCAGCAAACAATAAACAGCATACTGTAACAAAAGCCTGCAATGGAAAAAGCTGATTACGATCTCATAATAATCGGGGGCGGACCTGCGGGGCTTACGGCCGGAATTTATGCTGTCAGGGCAAGATTAAATGTAATTCTTTATGAAAAGCTTGTGCCTGGCGGCCAGATAATCGTTACCGACTGGGTCGAAAATTATCCCGGCTTTCCTGAAGGGATAAGCGGAATGGATCTCGTTGACAAGATGGTGGAACAGGCTAAACGGCTGGGTCTCAAAATAGAAAACAACGAGGTAATTTCCATCGATTTATCAGGACAGGTCAAGAGAGTGGTTTTCCCCGGCCAGACAGTCACAGCCCACGCCATAATACTTGCAACAGGCGCACACCCAAAAAAACTTGGTGTTGAAGGAGAGGATGCTTTTATAGGAAAAGGAATATCTTTCTGCGCCACCTGCGACGGACCATTCTACAAAAACAAAGTGGTTGCGGCTGTTGGCGGCGGTGATACCGCCGTTCAGGAAAGTATCTTTCTTACCAGGTTTGCAAAAAAGGTCTATCTTATTCACAGAAGGGACCAGCTTAGAGCAACAAAAATTTTGCAGGAACGCGCTCTTGCCAACGACAAGATAGACTTTGTCTGGAACTCGATTGTAACCGGTATTGAAGGGTCTGACGGCCTTGAAAAAATTACAGTAAAAAATGTTAAAACAGGGGAATCGAAGAAGCTTCCCGTTGACGGTTGCTTTATCTGGGTAGGAATTCTCCCTAACAGCGGTTTTCTTCCGGACGCAATTAAGATGGATGAATACGGGTTTGTAATTACTAACCATAAAATGGAAACCTCGGTTCCCGGGCTCTTTGCTGCCGGCGATGGGAGGAGCACTCCTTTGCGCCAGATTGCAACAGCAGTCGGAGATGCAGCGATTGCTGCTTTTTCTGCGGAACACTACATTGAAAGTTTAAAAAATTGAAAAATAGATTGTTTCATTTAATTCCGGCTCTTATTATCATACTGTCCACTGGCTCCAGCTGCGCATTGTTTCAGGTCAAGGAGGAGAGATATGCCCAGGAGCTTGCAAGCGACGGTATGGAATCCTATCAGGAAGGTAAATACAAGGATGCAATTGAATCCTTTGAGAAGCTGAAAGACTGGTATCCTTTCAGCAAATATGCGACTCTGGCGGAACTCAAAATTGCAGATTCACATTACAAATTAAAGGAATATGAAGAAGCAGTTTCAGCATACGAACAATTTGAAAATCTTCATCCCTTGAATGATGCAATCCCTTATGTAATTTTCCAGACAGGATTATGCTATTTCGAACAGGTTGATACCCCTGACAGAGATCAAACCACAGCCCGCAAGGCACTTGAAGCATTCAACCGTTTGATTAAGCAGTTCCCGAATAACACATATGCTCCCAAAGCCAGAGAATATACCGGCATATGCTATAAAAGCATTGCCGGATCAGAATTTGAAATAGGTGTTTTTTATTATAAATCAAAGCATTACAAGGCTGCTTTGGAACGTTTCAAATCTGTTATAATAAACTATCCGGATGTCGGAGTTCATCAGAAAGCTCTTCAGTACATTGCCCTGTGTGAAACTTCACTCTCGAAGCAAAAATAAAAAAAGTGCTTTACATGAATCAGGTTTTAGTGTACCAGCACACTTTCTGTTTGGAAACAGGATAAAACGATTAAGATTTTAAGGAGAAACTAAATGTCCAAAATGTGTGCAATATGCGGGAAAAAACCTATGGTCGGCTGCAACGTAAGCCATGCTCATAATGTAACAAAACGCAGATTTAACCCGAATCTCCAAAATGTCAGAGCACTTCATAAGGGAAAAGTCCAAAAGATAAGTGTATGCACCGGTTGCATCAAATCAGGCCTTGTGGTAAAAGCGCCGTAATTTTCAAATACTGAATATTATTCGTCTAATCGCTTTGCATCCACAACAAGCTTTACCTTCTTCAGATCCGATAAGACCTTTTTTAAATGGTCGATATCTTTAACGGTAAGAGTAAAAAAGCTGTCAACAACCTTGTTTTCATTTGTAACGGTATTGGCGCCGATAATGTTGGCGCCATTTTTACTGATATTGGAAGCTATATCTGCCAGCAAGCCAACCCTGTCATGAGATGTGACATGTATCTTAACCTGATATAAATCGGTTGAAGTAACGTTCCACTCGACATCTATCTGTCTTTCAGGATTCATTTTAAGGGCATTCACACAATTTGTCCGGTGAATGGTGACTCCATAGCCTTGTGTAATATATCCTGTAATTGAATCGCCCGGAACCGGCTGGCAGCACTTTCCGAATTTTAATAGTATGTCGTCTATTCCCTTTACAACAACTCCGGATGTGGTTTTTTTCTTTCTGACACGTCCAATCAATTTATCTAATATTGATTCATCTTCTTCTGTCTTAGTCTTGGGAATAATCTTTCTTACTATCTGCAAGGGGGTGGTTTTGCCATAACCAACGCTTGCAATCATATCTTCAACAGTTTTAAAACCAAGCTGATCAATTATTTTCTCTATATCGCCGGATTTGAGAAGAGCCGAAAAATTAAGCTGTTCCTTACGGAAGGTCTTCTCGCACATCTCACGCCCCAGAGTAATGCTGCGATCTTTTTCCTGGGCCTTGATCCACTGTCTTATCCTTGACCGGGCTTTAACTGTTTTAACATACTTAAGCCAGTCCTTGCTCGGATGGTGGCCTTTTGTAGTTATTATTTCAACTATGTTTCCTGTCAGCAGTTCGTAATTTAAAGGAACCATGCGACCGTTTACTTTTGCGCCGGTACACTGGTTTCCGACTTCCGTATGTATAAAATAAGCAAAATCAACCGGGGTTGCCCCTTTCGGAAGAGATTTGATAGCCCCTTTCGGAGTAAATACATATACCTCATCCGGGTATAGATCTATACGCACATTTTCAAGGAATTCAACAGGATCTTTGAAGTCTTCCTGGTTTTCAACCAGGTTTTGTATCCAGGAAAATTTTTTGCTGACATTTTCATCGATATTCTTTCCCTCTTTGTAACTCCAGTGAGCGGCAATTCCTGATTTTGCAACCGTATCCATTTCCCATGTCCGGATTTGTATTTCGATCCGTTCGCCTATTGGACCTACAACCGTAGTATGTAAAGCCTGATACATGTTCGGTTTTGGGAATCCGATATAATCCTTGAACTTATGGGCAATGGGTTTCCAGAGTGAATGCACAAGCCCAAGAGCTTCGTAGCACTGAGGAACTGTATTGAGTATGATTCTGAATGCGATGATATCGTAAACCTGGTCAAAGGCAAGGTTCTGCTTGAGCATTTTCTGATATATGCTGTAGTAATATTTATATCTGCCCATAACCTCGCACTTGAGGTTATTTTCATCCATCTTCTTCTTGATATAGTCCTTTACTGTTTCAACATATTTTTCCCGTTCCTCCTTGTCTTTACTGACCAGATTTTTGATGTTTAAATATTCGTCCGGTTGAACATACATGAATGCCGTGTTTTCCAGCTCATGCTTTATCCAGTAGATACCAAGACGGGCGGCAATAGGAGCATATATGTCCATTGTTTCCTGAGCAATTTTTATTCTTTTTTCATCGCTTTGGAACTGGAGTGTCCTCATGTTGTGAAGCCTGTCTGCAAGCTTGATCAGGATAACCCTGATGTCATCCGCCATTGCGAGAAACATTTTTCTTATGCTTTCTGCCTGGCGTGCGGCCTGGGAGCCGTCAAAAGGAAGTTTGCCCAGCTTTGTTACGCCGGATACAATATGCAATATTTCCTGTCCGAACAGCGCTTTTATCTCTTCGGGCGTTGCGCGGGTATCTTCTATAACATCGTGCAACAGGCCGGCAGCAACACTCACGGCATCAAGCTTCATATCCGCAAGTATGCCCGCCACCTCAAGAGGATGGGAAAGATACGGCTCCCCCGACAACCGGGTCTGTCCTTCATGAACCCTTGCCGTATAGATATAGGCACGGTCTATGATATCATAATCCGCATCCGGATTGTTTGCCGTAATCTTGTCAATTACATCTGTGATCCTGATCATCTATACACCCTTAGCGTAATCGCTGATGGACCGGCTTTTATCAATATGTATTCATCTGGAAACAAGGCTTGGATACATTTGAGTTTGAAGATCTCCGCAACAAGTTGCGGGGAATCTTCGACCGTAGGGAATAGTGTCTGTTTTAATCGCTCACTAATCCCGCAGGAAGCAGCGGGTAATGCGCTTGCTTTTCGGTTCCAATTCGGAAATTGGCAATTTTGGGCAAGCTCAAGGAAATCAAGGGATTGAGCGGAGGCATACACAATGTATGCCGCACAAGAAATCCCACAGATTGACACAGAGATCGCTCAAAAGGGCCATTTCCGGATGGAAACTAACTATGAGTGCCAGAATAGGGAACGACTAAGGTCTCAATCATCTGTTGACAGTTCGATGGCAATTTTATAGTGTGAAATATCGATATTATGCATCGAAATTTCACATGGTAGGCTAAATGATTGATCGTCCGGAATATCTTGCAAAAATTTGTTTTCAATTCGATGTGCATCCGGTTGTCGCTATTTTAGGACCCCACCCATCTTTCCCGGCTTGTGTCCCCCAAGTTGGCTTTATAGGAATTGAATGGGCTTGTCATTATCGATGAGGTGATCCTGCTATTCTATAAAGCATGCGAACATCGGCTTGTTGAAGTCCCCGGGTTCATAACTCAAATTTATAAGAGTTGGGCAAAGCCCTCCTTGTAGAGATTTCCCTACATAAAATATCAAGTTTACCTGACAGACAAACTCCCTGTAAATGATATTAAAGAAAAGATTATATCAATAGGAGTAATTAAATGCTTCCTTTCAGAAACAGGATATC
>JBFYVZ010000071.1:0-4738 GCA_041298995.1 Desulfobacteraceae bacterium | reverse complement strand
AATCTTGAGGAATGAAGCGTACATGTTAGTACGCTGCAATGACGAAAGATGAAGCGCAACACAGCAGAATGACTTTTTACAAAGCCGTCAGTTTTCACGTTTTATGATCATTGATGTCGTAACTCCGCCGCCTCCGCATATGGCGGCACAGAGGAATTCCTTATTTATTTTCTTTAAGGCATAATAGCCGGTGACGAGTATGCGGCAGCCGCTGATGCCTGTCGGATGACCGAGAGCAATTGCGCCCCCGTGTATATTCAGCCTATCCCTGTCCAGACCGAGGGTTTGCACATTGGTTAAAACCTGCGATGCAAAAGCTTCATTTACCTCAAAAAGATCGATATTTGAAAGGGCCATGCCTGCGCTCTTTAAAGCCATGGGTATTACTATGCCCGGCCCTTCTCCCATTGTCGAAGGCTCCACGGCGGCCTGGGCGAAGCTTACAAAAGAGAAGAGGGGTTTTGATCCTATCGCAAGGGCTTTTTCCCGCGTTGTCACAACTACGGCGCATGCGCCGTCGCTTAACCCGCATGAGTTTCCTGCAGTGACAGAGCCTCCTTTACGGAATGCCGGCGGCAGGGTTCCCATCTTCTTTAAGTCCGCATCGTGCCTTATTGTTTCATCTTTTGAAAAGAGTGAAGCGGCCTCTTTTTTGCTTGCCGGAGGCACTTCAACAGGAACGATCTCTTCATCAAAGAACCCTTCCTTCTGCGCTTTAGACGCTTTCAGGTGACTTTCAACAGCAAACTGGTCTAAATCTTCACGCTTCAATGAATATTTTTCAACCAGATTCTCCGCTGTATCGCCCATTCCCTGCCCTGTAATAGGATCTATGGAATCGCTCCAGCCGTCTTCGATTGTCTTCGGTCCCATCTGGAAGCCTTTCCATCTGACTCCTTTTAACAGGTAGGGAATTGTGCTCATCGAATCCATTCCGCCTGCAACGACAATTTCACTTTCGGCAAGGCGAAGAGCCTCAGTTGCAAGGTGAACTGTTTTCATTCCCGAAGGGCAGGCCATATTGATTGTATTTGTAGAGATTTCTATCGGTATTCCGGCGCGGATGCTTGCTGTGCGGGACGGGTTCGGGCCGTTTCCGGCCTGACGGCATGAACCGTATATGACTTCTGAAACATCCTTCCCTGTTATGGCGGCTCTTCGGAGAGCCTCCTTTATTGCGGTGGCACCGAGATCAAATGAAGGGACATCCTTCAGGGTTCCACCGAAACGTCCCATCGGAGTCCTGACTGCGCCTATTACCACTATATCAGAAAGTTTGAGCGACATATATTATTTCCTTTGCCTGTTTAAATGTACTGACCTCCATCTACTTTTATAACTTCACCTGTGATATGCCTTGCCTTGTCTGATGATAGAAATGCTATCAAATTTGCAACATCTTCCGGCAGTCCGACCCTCTTTAAAACTATCTCATTCATGGCCAGATCTATTATTTTATCGCGTGCTTCCGAATCTTTCAGCATTGATGTTTCAATCAGGCCCGGCGCAACTGCATTAACGTTTACGCCGAAAGCCCCCAGCTCCTTGGCGACCGCTTTTGTGTACCCGATTATTCCGGCTTTTGAAGCGGAATAATTGGTTTGGCCGAATTTTCCCCGCATTCCGTTTATGGAGGTGACGTTTATTATTTTACCATACTTCTGATCTTTGAATAACGGGGCTGTATGGCGAGTGAAATTGAAATACCCTTTGAGATTGACCTCTATTACTTTGTCCCACTGTTCCTCGGTCATTTTCCATGATACGCTGTCCCAGTTCATCCCGGCATTATTGACAAGTATGTCAATCCTTCCAAACTCCTTTAATGCTGTCTGTACAACTTTTTCAACCTCCGGGAAAGAAGCTATGTTGCACGGAAGAGGAAGCGCCTTTCGTCCCATTTTACGGATTTCATCCGCAAGTCTTAAAGCTTCTTCTTCATGCTTCCGGTAAAGAAGACAAACATTTGCGCCTTCTTTTGCAAACTCGATGGAAGTTGCGGCTCCGATGCCCTGAGAGCCTCCTGTGACAATTGCATTTCTGCCCTGAAGGAGCATGTTACCCCCCTTGTTGTTTTTAATGTTCAGTAAGTTTAAAATCTATTTTCCAAAATTATTAAATCCGTCCGCATATAAATTTCCGACTGAAACGGACGTTCCCGACGCTTGAAGAGAATTCAAGTATTTTAAGTAAGTTATCAAAAACTGAGCTCAAAAATATTAATAAATGCCCCAGATAGATTACGCTTAATTTTAAGCTATAATAAAGCTACAATGTTTAGTCAAGATATAAATTATCATATTCTGTTTGGGTTCACGTCAGTGCTAAAAATACCTCTATATATATAATGATATATTGCTCTTCACCCCGGAACTGTAAATCCAAAGCATATTTTTTTCTTGACTTTTTTACCGACTGAAATTAACAATCACATTATAGTTAAAATATAGCTTGCAGGTGTCAATAAATTATTGCCTGTAATAATGGACTCGTGGAGAGTCCATCAAGATCTGTAATATGATGATATTATCCATTGAGATTTTCAAAATGTTTAAGGAGGAATAAAATGGCAACTATACCTGAAAAAATCTTGACATGGCAAATGGTCCAGCCGACTTCACGGAATAAGGAAACGGGTGAAACCATACCTGGAAAGATCGAAAAAACGGAGATACCTGTTCCGGCATTGAAGCCCGGCGAGGTTCTGGTTGAAGTGGCCGGTTGTGGTGTATGCCACACTGACCTGGGTTATTTTTATGATGGCGTGCCCACCGTATCGAAACCGCCCCTTACTCTGGGGCATGAAATATCGGGCACTGTCGTAGCCGGCGACGAAAAATGGATCGGCAAGGAAGTGATTATTCCAGCCGTGATGCCTTGCCGGCAATGCACCCTGTGTAAAACCGGAAGAGGCAACAGATGCCTTGCGCAGAAAATGCCGGGAAACAGCCTGGGGTTATATGGAGGCTTTTCCAGTCATATACCTGTACCCAGCGTTGATCTTTGTGAAGTGAAGAATCGGGGGAACGTTCCTCTGGCACACCTTGCTGTAGTGGCTGACGCTGCTACCACGCCTTATCAGGCGGCTAAGCGGGCCGACCTGCAACCCGGCGACAATGTTGTCATTATCGGGATTACGGGCGGAGTAGGTCAGTATATGGGACAGGTTGCCAAGGCCCTTGGCGCAAAGACCGTCATCGGTATTGCCCGCAATAAGGAGAAGCTTGAAAGGTCTCTGAAGTTCGGAGCCGATTTTGTTATCAACTCGACAGACAAGGATGCTAACGCCGTTTCCAAGGAGTTCAGGGGCCTTTGCAAAAGCAATGATCTGCCGAACTTCGGATGGAAGATCTTTGAAATTACCGGCGTTAAGAGCGGGCAGGAGATTGCCCTTACCCTGCTCGGATTTACCGGCAAGCTGATCGTGGTAGGTTTCGGTCTTGCAAAGACAGAGTACGCCATCGGACGTCTGATGGCCTTTGACGCCGATATTCTGGGAAGCTGGGGATGTCTGCCCGAGTATTATCCGATTGTTTTAGACATGGTACTGTCGAAGAAAATCGATATGGCTCCCTTCGTGGAAACACGGCCCATGAGTACTATTGCCCAGACCTTTGCGGAAGTTCACAAAGCGGGATCTCCCGCGAAGAGGATCGTCCTGACACCTGATTTTTAATGCGTTTTTTAACATTATATAAAGTAAAGGAGATAATATTATGGCTTTAGAATGGATGCCCAGAGAAAATCAACCGAAAGACCATTCCCTGCATACCGGCGGTCACTGGGGCACGGAAGCTCCATGCGTCGTTTATGAAAAACGCCCCCTGACAGGTCCGGATGGAAAAGTGGTTGATAAACTGTTCGTGTCATGGATTCGTCTGAACAATCCAAACCAGTATAATTCCTACACAACGGAAATGGTAAAGGGCGTAATCGCCGGTTTTGAAAATGCTTCACTCGACAGAAGCGTTGTGGCCGTCGTCTTCACCGGCACCGGTCCTTTCGCTTTCTGTACCGGAGGAAACACCAAGGAGTACAGTGAGTTCTACAGCTTAAGATGCGATGAGTATGGCCAGTATATGGAACTCTTTAATCATATGGTAGATGCGATCCTTGCCTGCAAAAAGCCGGTTATCTGCCGGGTTAATGGAATGCGCGTGGCAGGAGGCCAGGAAATAGGCATGGCCTGCGATCTGGCCATCTCCTCGGATCTGGCAATCTTCGGACAAGCCGGCCCAAAGCACGGCTCAGCCCCTGTAGGCGGCGCTTCCGATTTTCTTCCATGGTATCTTTCCATGGAAGACGCAATGTGGAACTGTATCTCCTGTGAAATGTGGTCGGCCTATAAGATGAAGGCAAAAAATCTTATCAGCAAGTGCGTGCCCGTCCTGAAAATAGACGGTAAATGGGTGCGAAATCCGATGATTGTCACCGACAAGTATATTGAAGATGGAGAGATCGTCTATGGGGAATACAAGAAAGGGGATGCCCTGAAAGAGGCACGGGAATTAGTAAAAGTACATCAGTCCAATGCCGATTTTGAGCTGCTCGACAAGGAAGTAAACAAAATAACATGGACATTTGCCAACCTTTTCCCCGGATGCCTGATCGAGTCCATCGACAGTATCCGCCAGAAGAAAAAGTTCTTCTGGGATACGATGAAAAACTCCCACCGGCATTGGCTGGCGGCTAATATGGGCGGCGAGGCATTCCTTGGTTTCGGCGCTTTCAACACAAA
>JBFYVZ010000069.1:0-12899 GCA_041298995.1 Desulfobacteraceae bacterium | reverse complement strand
GCATATCACAATTATTTATTTTAATAAAGCCCTGCATAATTTTATCGGTATTTCCTGAAATTATTTCTTTCTGATTCGGCTCGGCAGATGGCCGTAAGTTTAGATTAAATTCAGAAATATTTCCCTCTTAGTCAGGAATACGTCTTAACCAATATCCAGGCTTACGCTTTGGTTCGCGGCTTTGCAGGATGCCGGAGAGAGATATCTTTTGCCGACATAACCGACTGCACTTAAAACAAATTGCCTGATTCGATAATTTATAGTATAGCATCGGCAAATGAAAAATCTTGTAAGCCTTCGTGTAAAAATTTATCTCATTTTAGCCAGTTTCGTTTTTGTTACCCTTCTGGGTGCAGGCGTGATGTTCTGGTATACTTTTAAGATTGAGGGTGTTTTAAATAATCTGATTGAAAGAGATATCGCAGCGTTTCAGTCCGCAGAAGCGCTTGAATCTGCTCTCATCAATCAGAAAGGTTTTGTGACATACTATTTTCAGGACAAGGATCCTGACTGGCTCCGGCAACTCGGGGAATACAGGCAGATATTCAAGCAACTAATTGATGATACTAAAAAACTGTCAGAAGAAGCATCCCAGAAGAAAATCATTAACGATATCGAAAAAGAATACAATGATTATATTGAATTAAAAGATAAGGTTATAGCTTATTATAAAGCCGGCGAATCTGAAAAAGGCGCAATACTTCACAAGGAAGTACGAAAACGTTTTTCTGCGATTCTTGCTCTTTGTGATAACTATAAGAATATCCACAAAAATAAAATTATACAGGCCAAGGAAGAAAGTCATAACGAGGCTGTTAGCCTTCGTTTTTTTTCCATAACAGGTTTCCTGATTATAACGCTTCTTACTATAGTGATGGCTTTTGTCTTTGTTAACAACATTCTAAAGCCGATCCACAGTCTCATAATTGAAGCAGGTCGTGAAGGAAGGTCAGATGCAACAGACGGTTCAGCTTATACGAAAGATGAAATAAAGGCGCTTGTCGAAAGCGTAAGAGGGTTGATAGATGATATAGATCTGACAAATACAGAGCTTGAAAAGAGCCGCGAACATTTACAGCAGGCGGAAAAAATGGCGCTTGTCGGAAAACTCGCTGCCGGCATGGCACACAGCATAAGGAATCCCTTTACATCTGTAAAAATGCGGCTTTTTTCCCTAGGGCGTTCTCAAAATTTGGCTGAAACCCAAATGGATGACATAAAGGTTATATCCGAAGAGATAAAGCATATTGATACAATAGTTCAGAATTTCCTGGAGTTTTCCAGACCTCCGAAGTTGAAGATTCAGAAAATAAGCCCTTCGGTTGTTGTTGATCTTGCGCTCCAGCTTCTTGTGCATCGTCTGAAATCATATGATGTCACTGTCGAGGTCATTCGCAACAAACCGCTTTCTGAAATATACGCAGATCCGGAACAGTTAAAAGAGGTTCTCGTGAACCTGATTGTCAATGCCTGTGAAGCAATGGTAAGAGGCGGACTTATCACAATAAATGAAAAAGAGATGGACGATACACATTTCGGAAAAGCAGCAATGCTTGAAATAAGCGACAATGGGCCCGGAATACCGGAATCCTTTATTAACAAAGTTATGGAACCCTTCTTCACAACAAAAGAGGAAGGGACAGGTCTTGGACTTAGTATTGTCGCCCGCATCGTAGAAGAACACAAGGGTCGCATTGATATAAAATCAAAGGAGGGGGAAGGCACAACATTCATAATAATTCTTCCATTAAATGAAATAAACAATAAGGAACAGTCAGCTTGAACTCTATTCTTATCATTGACGACGACGATCAGCTCAGAAACAGCTTCAAAAAGCTTTTAGCCGAAGAAGGTTATAAGGTCGAAAGCGCTGCATCCGGTGAAGCAGGACTGAACATTGTTAAAAATGAATCCCTGGATCTTGTAATTTTGGATATGCGGCTTCCTGGCATGAACGGAATTGAAACATTCAAAAAAATCCACGAAATCGAGCCTAAACTTCCCGTAATAATAATGACAGCATATGGAACTACCGAAACCGCTATAGAAACCACAAAGCTCGGGGCATTCGATTATATTCTCAAACCCTTTGATGTTCCGGATATGCTGGAACTTATCCGACTGGCTCTTAACGCAAGCCGTTTCATGCGTTCTCCTGTTGATATAGACACAATTTCCGAAGAATACTCAAGAGACGCGATTGTCGGCAGAAGTACGGAGATGCAGGAAATTTACAAGGCTATCGGGAGGGTATCTCCGACCGACGCCACCGTTCTTATCAGGGGCGAATCCGGAACCGGCAAAGAACTTGTTGCAAGGGCGATTTATCAGCACAGCCTTAGAGCGGATAAACCTTTTCTCGTTATAAACTGCGTGGCTATTCCGGAAACTCTTCTTGAAAGCGAACTGTTTGGTTATGAAAAAGGCGCCTTCACAGGAGCGGCTCACCGCAGGGTCGGAAAGATTGAACAGGCTCATGAAGGAACCGTATTTCTTGATGAAATCGGCGATATGCCCATGAATCTTCAGGCAAAAATATTGAGACTTTTACAGGAAAAAAGCATTGAACGCCTGGGCGGACGTGAAAAAATAAGGACTGATGTACGGATAATAGCGGCCACGAACAGGGATCTTGAAGAAGCAATATCCGCCGGTAGATTCAGGGAAGACCTATATTATCGTCTTAAAGTTGTGACCATCCGGCTTCCTCCCTTAAGAGAAAAGCAAAGCGACATACCTGTTTTGGCTGATTATTTTCTTTCCAGGTTTTCTGCGGAAAAAGGGATGAGTAATCCTGGAATAACATCTGAAGCCAAGGCCATATTCTTAAAGCATCCATGGCAGGGGAATGTTAGGGAGCTTGCAAATACTATTCAAAAAGCGCTCATATTCAACCGTGGCGCCCCTCTTTCACCTGAAGATATAACCATCCCGATTAAAAATGAAAAATCGTGTCCCGGCGATTCCTTGGATAAAAATGATAAAAACGGTGATGCGCAACTGCGGCAATGGTTGAGGGGGGAATTAACAACCCGTTCCGGAGAAAATATCTTTGATTCCTGCATGGACAGCATAGCTAGCCTGATAATAAGCGAAGCATTGAATATATGCGAAGGAAACCGTTCCAAAGCCGCCAAGCTCCTTGGCCTTTCCCGTCCGACACTTCATTCAAAGATCGAAAAATATCACCTGAAATTCGAGACTCTTGTCAAAGAGGATAATTAAATGCAGATATTTATTAACATAACAACCTTTTCCACCATGTAAAAAAACCTGACACAATCACCTCTCTGCTATCATCACAAATTATTTTTGTAAATAATATTTGCATATATATTTCAATATATTATCATTACTATATTGCCTGAATATGTCTTTGGCACATCATTTGCTGAATAGGTAATCAAACAAGCTCGCATGGTAGTTTGAACTTTTATTTTATTCAAACCAGACCGGGAAAGAGAAAATGAAAGGAGAGCAAAACATGGCACAGAACTTTAGTATTACTTTTGTTAAGACCGGTAAAGATATTCAATTAAAACTTTCCGGCGATTTTGATGGATCTTCAGCTCTCGAACTTATTAATTTTATGAATAACTGCCTGAATAATCATAACAAGGTCTTTATAAACACCGATTATCTTACACTCATAGAACCTTTTGGAGTCAATGTTTTCCGCTATAATATGGGCTTGTTGTCAAAGCATTCCAAATATTTTGTATTCACGGGTAATAACGCACGCAACTTTATTGAATGCTGGCCTGAGAATGGACGCCCTGAATTCAATATAATCAAAAATATCGGTTGTTTTTCACATAATGTTGTTTTCAACTGAAACATTGAATACATTCCAAATCCGCATGAGTCGGATTTCGGGAAGCCTCAATTTTAAATTTAGCTGTAACAAAAGGAGGAAAAAATGCTGGTAAAAAACTGGATGAGTAAAAGGGTTATAACAATCGACGAGAATGATTCCATGCAGGATGCTATCAATTTAATAAAGCAGCATAAAATAAACATGCTGCCGGTAATGAAAAAGGAAAAGCTTGTCGGTATTGTAACAGATCGTGATCTTAAAAAGTCATCTGCATCGGATGCGACCACCCTCGACGTTCACGAGCTTATGTACCTTATATCAAAGATCAAGATAAAAGACATAATGAGCAAAAAACCTCTGACAGTTCCTCATGATTTTACAATAGAGGAGACGGCATCTATTCTGCTTGACAATAACATCTCAGGCGCTCCGGTTGTTAATCATGACAATCAGCTTGTAGGAATTATTACCCAGGCGGATATTTTCAAAGTTGTAATTTCTCTGACAGGTATAGCAAAAAAAGGAATACATTTTGGTATAAGAGTCAAAGACATCTCCGGTTCAATAAAAGAGGTTGCCGATGTTATCAGAAATTACGGTGGTCGCCTGGCAAGCATTCTCACTTCTTACGAAAAGGTAATTCAGGGATACCGGAACGTATATATACGCTCTTACGGAATTGACCGTTCAAGGCTTAAAAACCTGCTGGCCGACCTGAAAAACAAAGCCGACCTCTTGTATTATGTGGACCACACCGAAAACAAAAGAGAAATTTATTAACTTGCAGCCGCTGGTCAATCCTTGCAAAGTCAAACAGGAGGTGTTTTATGAAAAACGCGACGAAAGTTCTTGTCTCAATTGATGGATCCGACCAGTCTCTTGCGGCCGCTCGATACATAGGAGGTGTTCTTAAACCCGAAAAGACAAAAATAGTTCTGTTTCATGTTGATCCTGCAGTTCCAGAATCGTTCTGGGATTTGGAAAAGAGCCCGGAATTTTATTCCAAGCTGGCGCCTGTGAGAGCCTGGGCCGCCCAGCAGAAAAAATCGATTGAAGACACAATGACCAAAGCCGTTAAAATTCTTTTCAATTCCGGCTTTCCGTCTGATGCCGTGTCGGTTAAGATTAAAACGAGAAAAATCGGAATAGCAAGAGATATATTACACGAAGCGGACAGCGGGGAATATAAAATGGTTGTTGTCGGAAGAACCGGCATCAGCAAGTTTAAAGATCTGGTATTGGGAAGCGTGGCAAACAAGCTGATTGGAAATCTGGTAAATATTCCGCTCGTCGTAGTCGGAGGAAGGCCCAATCCGAATAAATTCATCATAGCATTTGACGGCTCCAAAGCATCAATGAGAAGCGTTTCAGATGTCGGCGCCATGATCAGTAATGTCGAAAGGGAAATAATGATATGCCACGTGATAAGATCGATAGGCATAGAAACTCTGACTTTAAGCGAAATTCCTTTTCCGGAATTTGACTGGACTGAAACATGTGTGAAAAAAATAGAGCCCGCTATTGAAGAAGCCAAAAGAAAACTTGTTTCCGCCGGTCTCGATTCGGCAAAGATATACGGAAATATTCTTACCGAAAAACCAAGCAGAGCAGCAGGCATTATTGCCGCGGCAAAGGCAGGAGGCTTTGGAACAATTGTTGTCGGAAGACGCGGACTTTCTGCAGTGGAAGAGTTCTTTATTGGAAGAGTAAGCAGGAAGGTGCTGCATATGGCTAAAAAGATGGCGGTCTGGGTAGTAAATTAGTTTCCATCCGGAAATGGCCCTTTTGGTCTATCTCTGTGTCAATCTGCGGGATTTCTTGTGCGACATACTATGCGTATGTCTCCGCACAATCCCTTGATTTCCTTGAGCTTGCCCCAAATTGCCTATTTCCGAATTGGAAACTCATAAGACGGGATATGGCAGATAAACGTGCTTCCTTCCCCGATGCGGCTGTTTACGGAAACCGTACCTTTCAGCCTGTCCAGTATCTCCCTGACGATAACAAGGCCTAGGCCGGTTCCGGATTCCGTATAGGCTTTGGCGTTTTCGGCTCTGAAAAATTCTGTAAACAAGCTCGAAAGAGCTTCTTCCGGAATACCGATGCCTGTATCAGTTACTTCAAGCCGGAGCTTGTCTTCTTCGCTACGTGTCAGGCTGACCGTAACTCTGCCTCCGGGTTGTGTATATTTTATGGCGTTTGAAATAAGATTTGAGAACAGATCGTCGAAAAGTCTTTCGGAAGCCATAACGGAAGGCAGTGGCTCGTCAATCTGGAATGCAATCTCTACAGCTTTTTCTCTGGCCTGAGCCTCAAAAAGACCCGACAAAGAGATGAGTAGCTTTTGAGCATGAACCGGGCGCAGGGCGTCAAGACTTAAATTGGCCCGACTGGTGCTCAGCCTGAGCAGATCGCTTATCAGACTGTCCAGCATCTCAATGCGCTTTTTGCACCTCTCGATTGTTTCTTCCTGCCGTACATTCATGGGACCAAGGTATCCGTCTTTCAATATCTTGAGCATACTTACAACCGTATGCATTGGAGAGCGAAGCTGGTGGGCGCTCTTTTGCAAAAACCATGTGCGGTTTAGCTGTGTGTTGAGCTTTTCGATTTCACGCGCCGTCAGGTCCGACATCAACGCAAAAAACTGAACGTTGCCCTCCGTAAAAAAGTGTGCTGCATCGCTGTAAACACAAAATACCCCGAGAACCATCTTGTCCACGCGAAGAGGAAGGCAGATCATTGACGCAATTCCCTCTTTTCTAATATCTTCGGGATACTGGAAATAGTCCCGTTCCTCGATGTTCCCGATAGCGCAAACAGAACCTTCAATAATTTTCCGGTTGATCGGACTCTTTTGGATATCTATGCTATCCTTTGACTTGGTGTAATCTTCACTGAGCCCGAAGGTTGAGGCAAAGCGAAGTATTCTCTTTTGTTCATCCATCAATTTTATCGAGCACGCCTTTACCCCCATGATCTTCGCGGCCTGGCGGGTTGCAGAATCCATTAAGGACTTGGGTTCCGAACACAGCCCCATTTCCCTGACCATCTCATAGAGCGCGGTGAGCTTTGTGTTGCTTTCGTCAAGCGCTTTGGATAACCGCAGCAGCTCTCTGCCTTTGGTTCTCAGGCTCAGCTTTATGGTTGTCACCAGAAATGCCGTGATAAGGACAACCGTTACCAGTGTGAAATAACGGATGATGACCTCGTTTGGCCCGGATTCATTGGAGGACAAGGCATTCTGAAACCATATCGGGTAGATGGGAACCAGAGACCATTGCTGGAGCAAAATCAGCCCCCCCATCACCAGGAAAATAATGATTCCAAAAAGATAGCAGCTGACCGGCGGGAGCAGGATACCGGTCAGTATGATATGGAATATGAAAAATTGCACAAGAGGGCTGTAAATACCTCCTGAATAGTATATTGCCGGAAAAAGGGCCAGAAGATCGGCCGAGATCTGGACATGGGCAAAAATACTGAACGATTGAACGTCCCGCGTATTATAAACATATGAATTGGTTGACGGAAGATCATTTTGATATTTAAAGGGAGGGACATATTGCCAGATGAACTTGAAAAGCAGATTGTACAGAAGGACGACGACAAAAACCAGTGCCAAAGGGAGCGGAGGTAATGTCTGCCGGAATAAATAAAAGGCAGCGCACCCTGCTAAACCGACGCCGGCCGCTATCCACCTTAACCGGATTAACCAGGGCAATCGTTCGATAAGCTCTTTGCGGAAGAACAACTGTTCTCTGATAAGCTCATATCCGAGCTGCACCGGCAGGCCTCCTTCCGCAAGGAATTAAATTTTATACATCCATTATTTCTTGTCACGCTCAGCGAGTATTTTTTCGATGACCGACAACAATTCTTCCGGATCAATGGGCTTCTCTATAAAGTGCGATATCGGCCATGATTCGCCCAGTATGTGCTGAAACTTCTCAGGCCCCTGCTCTGCCATTGCCTGTGGAAAGGAGGTTGCCATTACGATGGGAATATTCCGGTATTCAGGGAGCTGTTTTAGTTTAAATGCCAGATCGAATCCTTCGGTATCGGTCGCCATCATTACATCAAGGATGACAAGATCGGGGGGCTTTGCTTCAATTTTTTCATACCCCTGTTTTCCATTATAAGCTACACGGACCCCATAATTGAACCTTTCCAGAATGATTCGTATTGACTGAACCAGATCTTTGTCATCGTCAATTATCAGAATGTCTTTTACTCCCTCCATGGTTTACTCCTTATGCAGGAAGACCCTGTGTGAAAGTTGTTGTAAATACTCCGCAACGGATAACCCGGGCGATTTCCCCGGTTGCCATGTTTGCGCTATCTGCCGCCGCCTGGCTCAATCCCTCGCCGAAACTGAAATCACTTCCCTGAACCGAAACCATCCATGCCGGCGGACATCGGTTATAAAGCAATTGGGTCAGTCCCAGCAAGGCGTTTGCCGTCAGGCTGTGGGCAATCCTATGCATATCTGAAACAGGCCGGACCTCACTCCAGGAGCAGCCTCCTGGCAGCGGATCATGGGTGGCGTCTATGAAAATAACCCCGGTTGCCGCCCGCAGATCCTCTGCCAGTTCAGGCACAAGCTGATGAAGCGACACCATGTTGACCCCTCCGGCATCGCCAAAGTAGCGGTTCAGCCGGTCGGTCACGTGCGGACCAATACCGTCGTCCCGGCGATGGCGGTTGCCGAAGCCGATGATCCATAGGTTAACTATTTCAGCGTTCTGAAATCCGCTCACTTATCAGTCCCTTTGCAGCTTAACCAGCAATTGCCCTTCCTTGCTGTAAACCTGAACATGGAGCGGCATTTGGCCCAGGGCATGGGTCGAGCAGGATAGGCATGGATCGTAACACCGGATAGCACCCTCGATGCGGTTTAATATGCCTTCCCTCACGTGCCCCCCGCGAATATATTCCTTAGCCACCATGCCTACGGATTGGTTCATGGCCTGATTATTATGTCCGGTAGCCACAATCAGATTGACATTTTCGATAACTCCGTATTTATCCACCCGGTAATGGTGAATAAGGGTTCCACGGGGAGCCTCGATGACACCGACGCCTTCATTGTTTGAGACAGACGCGCGGTTTTGAATATCCGTACCGCAGATGGCTTCACTTTGCAATAGTTTTTCAGCTGCTTCCAGGCAGTTAAGCAGTTCGATAAGCCGCGTGTAATGAAACAGAAGAGTGGATCCGCTCAACCCGTCGCGGGTCTTTTCCCTGAAAGTCAGCAATTCCGCCTGAGCTTTGGGCGTACTCACGGCATCGGCCATATTGATCCTCGCCAGCGGCCCGACCCTGTACGAGCCTTGTGGAAATCCATGTTCCTTGAAATAGGGAAACTTCAGGTAGGACCATTCCTCAACATGCTCTGCAATAAAGTTCAGGTAATCCTTTGGGTCGAACTCCACACGGGTGTTTCCGGAGCTGTGCCGGATCCGCAGTTTGCCGTCGTACATATCCGGGCAACCGGCATCATCCACCAGGCCTGTCAGGAGAGACTCAAAATTCGCAAACCGTTTTATTTCGGATCGGTTTTTTTCCAGCCATTCCTTGATAAAGTCCAGGGCGGCATAACAGGCATCATAGGCTGGTGCGAATCCCGTCAACAAATCATCACGCGCTTTTTCTGCCAGACCATTGATAACGCCACCCGGAATTGCATAGGCCGGATGTATGCTTTTACCCCCGAGGAACCGTATGACATCCTGGCCGAATTTTCTGAGTCGAATGCCTTTTTTTGCTATATCCGGATAAGCACCGATCACCCCTACCACATTACGCTGCCCGGGGTCGGAGTCCCATCCGAAGAGCAGGTCAGGGCTGGCCAGGTAAAAGAAATGAAGCGCATGGGACTGGATAAACTGCCCCATGTGCAGAAGCCTTCTCAGCGCCACCGCTGTATCCGGAATTCTCACACCCAGAATGGCATCGCACGCCTTGGCCGAAGCCAGCTGGTGACTGACCGGGCAGATTCCGCAGATTCGCTGTGTGATAATCGGCATTTCCTCAAATGGCCGGCCCTGGCAAAACCGCTCATACCCCCTGAACTGGGTAACATGAAATTTCGCATCTTCCACATTGCCGTCCGTATCCAGGTGGATTACAACTTTGCCGTGGCCTTCAATACGGGAAATCGGATTTATTGTTATTTTTCGATTGTCGCTCATGTAATCGGTCTCCTCAGTCAAAGTGCATCATGCTCGGGGGAAGAACAACAGGCATTCGTCCTTTCAGTATTTCCGTAAGGCAATAGGCAATCGATTCCGGAGAAGGCGGACATCCGGGAACATATACATCCACCGTCACTAAGCGATTGACCGGAATCACCTGATCCAGAAGCGGCGGCAATTCTTCATGGATTGGCAGGACGCCGGAAATCGTGCTGGCAGTCTCCTGATAGGCGTAACGCATCAGCTCCTTTACCGGAATTGTGTTACGCAGGGTATTGATTCCGCCAAAAACTGCGCAGTCGCCCCACGCAATGAGGATTTTACAATGCTCCCTCAGACTAAGAGCGACCTCCTCTTGTTCCTTATTGCCGATGCCGCCTTCTATTATACCAACGGTTAGAGGACCAAAATCAAAATTCTTGAAGTCAGTTACCGGGCTTACGGTAATATCAATAGCCGCAAATATATCCAGAAGTTTTTCGTCCAGATCCAGGAAAGACATGTGGCATCCGGCACATCCTTCCAACCATACAGTAGCCACTTTGGGTTTTACCATTAATTCACCTCCATTGAACCTTCTAAAGTCCCGATTGCATTTCGCCGGTAACTCTGGCGCTTATGTCTTTCCACCTTGCATAGCTGGGGTGAAACTCAGTGCGCTGCATCATAGCCAGCAGGGTTTGCCATGATTCGCTCACCCCTTTGGGCCGCTTGAGTGTTGCATGCAGAGTACGAATTTTCTGCCCATCCAGAGAGGTATAAGTGCCTTCCTCTTCCAGACAGGTTGGTCTCGGGATAAGAATATGGGCATTATCTCTCAGCGCTTCCGGGAAATAAGGAGTGATAACAGCCAGAAAGTCAAGGCCGTCAAGCCGTTCCAGAAGTTGAGAACCTGCCAGGTTCTCGTCATCCAGCAGCATCAGTCCGCGCCGATATTTTCCGTCCGGCGCTCCTGTGGATATTCCAAGTTTTAAAGCACCGGAGCTGTTTCCGTTTGATTTGAGAATCACCAGCCGCAGGGCGTTCTCAGGCAAAATGCCTTTTACGAGTGACAGAAGCATCAGATCGCGCAGATTGTCGGCCTGCGGCAGATCAGTAATGCCTTTCCCCGCAATGACAATTGGATTCCTGCTCTTCACAAAGGCATCAACTGCAGCCATAAATGCCCCTTTTGCGGAATCATCCAGTCCGGCCTTATTCAGACAGTTTTGCACATTTACTTTTTTCATCTCTGAAAGAACCGGTTCCCATCCCGGTGACAGCCGACCGGAATGGTTTTCGAGTACCTGGGACAGGAAAGCCGGCATGACCAGCGGTTCATTGCCTGCCACTACCGGCACAAAATTTGCGCCCAGGGGAGTGAGCACATCCATGGCTCCAATAATTGTGGCAGTGATTCCTTTTTCCTGGATCACCCGCCGGATCAACGCACCAATCAGAGGCTGGGTTTCAAAAGATGCGGCGCCTGCCACCAGGATATGGTCTGCATCCGGGATACGGCGCCATGAGGTCTCTTTGAGCCCCAGAAAGATTTTACCCAGGTCTTCCCAGGCGCCGGCAATGGTTCTTAATGACCGTCCGTCAAGAGTATCCAGATAATCGGCAGCCCAGCCTTTAAGCATAAGATCCCTGAATATCATGAGCTGTTCGTTGGCGCACCGGCTGGAAACCAGCCCAAACGTTCCGCCTTTTCGGACGCTCATCCTGCTTTCAACCATATCCATGGCCGCTTTCCAGGTGCTCTCTTTCCATCTTCCGTCAGTTCCACGGATCATTGGATTAATCAGGCGCTGCCCGGGTGTTTTCAGAGGCTCAAAACGCCCTTTGACGCATAATTGGCCGCGCTCAGGGCCCCAGTTTCCGGGAGTGATGTGGCCTTCGATCCTGAGCAGTTGATTATCTTCGACAATTGTATGCGTTTCACACATCAATCCACAATGGGGACAAAAAGCATCTGTTGCAGTGCGATTGTCTTTCTGGTGCCCTTTCACCGAACGATGACTCCGGTAACGGTTGAAAATTGCTCCGGTTGGGCAAAGCTGCAGGCATGCCCCGCAACCCAGACAGGAAGATTCCCCCCTGCTGTGACCAAGATCAAAAGTGATCCGGTTTTTTATGCCGCGTCCCTGATAATTCAGAACGTAAGCTCCGGCAATCTCATGGCAGGCTCGAACACATCGTCCGCACAGCACGCATCGATTGTGGTCAATCCCCATATACTCACTGGTGATATCCACAGGATACTCCTCATAGGACTGAGGCACGGTAAGATGGTCCATCTGCAGTTCGTATGCCAGAGCCTGCAGTTCACAATCTCCGCTCTGGGAACAGAACATGCAGTTGTGATTGCGCTCGGCAAACAGAAACTCCAGAATAGTGCGTCGTGCAGTGACAATGTTGCTGTTGCTGGTTACGACCGTCATCCCATCCCGCACCGGCATAACACAGCTGGCGACCAGTTTAGGGCTGCTATCAACCTCAACAACGCACAGGCGGCATCCGCCCCATGCCGACAGCGCAGGATGATGGCAAAGGGTAGGAATCCGGATGCTGTGTTGCCGGGCGGCTTCCAGGATTGTCATTCCTTCCGGGACAGACAACTGGAGACCGTCAATGGTCACGTTTATCTGCTTTGGGCTATTTTCCATGTACATCGTTCTCCTTTGAGTATAAACGGCCTCTCTGCGTGGTCATAAGTTCAAGATTCTCCGGCTTCGACATCCTTAAGATTACACTGAAGACAGCGACAGGCTTCGGCAAAGGCAGACTCAGAAGCCAGTCCGAGTTCCACCTCTCTAAAATCTGTTTTTCGTTCAGCCGGGTCTGCCTCGGGCATTGATACCCTGGGTTTAGCCTCGGTTTGCGCTTCCGGTAATCCGGGAATT
>JBFYVZ010000066.1:0-30038 GCA_041298995.1 Desulfobacteraceae bacterium | reverse complement strand
GATATTTCCGAATTGAAGCGGGAGGCTGCAAGAATAGTCGACGAGGCGCACGGTATTGCCCGTAAACGGGGGAAAAACGTTCTTTCAATCGTAAAGGATATGGCGGAGGAAATGCGCCGTAGTAAAAAATAAAAGGGGTACCAATGTCAGGCGACGACATATCAAAACTGAGTATTAAAAAAACCGTAACTACGGTGGATTCTGGAAAAAAGAAAAAATATGCGGTTTTAACTATCATAGTATTAATATTGATTCTGACCGGAATTCTTTACAGGCATGGGTTCCTGACCCCGGCTCTTGAAGTCAGGGCCTTGAAAGTTGTTAATATTTATCCGTCCCAGACATACACGCTCCTTAACGCTAGCGGATATGTTGTGGCACAGCGCAAGGCTGCCGTTTCGTCAAAGATTACCGGTCGTCTTGTTTATCTGGGAGTCGAGGAGGGAAGCAGGGTAAAAAAAGGCGAAATAGTGGCGCGTCTTGAAAATGAAGATACCGTTGCCGCAAGAAACAGAGCTGCCGCCAATGTAAATGCGGCGAGAGCGTCCGTTGAACAGGCGACAGCCGAGCTTGATGATGCTGTTCTGACCTACAACCGCATGTTGAAGCTGTCGGAAAAGGGGAGTGTTGCAAAGTCCGAATTGGACACGGCGGAGGCAAGGTTAAAAAGGGCGAAAGCTTCGGTATCGGCCCAGAGAGCAGCCGTGCAGGCCGGTGAAGCTGCTCTGAAGGAAACTGAAGTTGTGCTCGAATATACGAATATGCGCGCTCCTTTTGACGCGGTAGTCCTTACAAAGAACGCGGATATAGGCGATATCGTGACCCCTCTCGGGGCTGCCGCAAATGCCAAAGCCGCGGTAGTTGATATAGCGGACATGGAGTCACTCCAGGTTGAGGTGGATGTTTCGGAAAGCAATATTGATGTTGTAAAGAAGGGGCAGCCCTGCGAGATAAGGCTCGATGCGCTGCAGGATGCCCGTTTCAGGGGATCGGTTCACATGATAGTTCCGACCGCCGACAGAAGCAAGGCTTCAGTAATGGTTAAAGTCGCATTTATTGAAAAGGATCCCCGGATTCTGCCTGAAATGAGCGCAAAGGTGGCATTCCTGTCACGTGAGATCGGGCCTGAGGATCGGAAACCCTTTAAAGCCGTTCCTGCAGGCTCGGTTATCGGGAAAGGAGAAGACCGGCATGTCTATTCAGTGGAAAACGGCAGGGCCGGCAAAACCTTTGTAAAAACCGGCAGAGAGGCCGGGGATGTGGCGGAACTCATAAGCGGCCCTGAGACCGGAGCATTGCTGATTACCGGTCCCCTTGACAAGGTGAAAGACGGCATGAAAGTTAAAATTCTTGAGGAGTGAATCCGGCTTGGCGACTGTTATAGAGATAAGAAATATCACGAAATCCTACCGCCGCGGGAGTCAGTCGATAGTCGTTCTTGAGAATCTCTCCCTTGATATAGAGGAGGGGGCTTTTCTGGCGCTGATGGGCCCTTCAGGTTCGGGTAAAAGCACGCTTTTAAATCTTCTGGCCGGACTCGACAAGGCCGACAGCGGAACCATCAGAGTGCGCGGGACTGATATTTCATTGCTTTCCGAGACGGGGCTTGCGAAATGGAGGGCTGAAAACGTCGGATTCATATTCCAGTTCTACAATCTTGTCCCGGTGCTGACGGCATTCGAGAATGTTGAGCTTCCTCTGATTCTCACAAACCTTTCCAGAAAGGAGAGGCGGGAACATGTTGAAACGGCCTTAAGACTTGTTAATCTTGAAGACAGGATGGATCACTACCCCGGCCAGCTGTCGGGTGGTCAGCAGCAGAGAGTCGCGATAGCAAGAGCCGTGGTTACCGATCCGACAATTCTGGTTGCGGATGAACCTACAGGCGACCTTGACAGACGTTCGGCCGAGGATGTCCTGAAGCTCCTTGAAAGGCTGAGCCGGGATATCGGAAAGACGGTTGTAATGGTGACTCACGACCCCAGAGCCGCAAGAAAGGCCGGCGGTATAAAGTATCTTGAAAAAGGTGTTCTCGCAGATGCTCCTGAAACTTTTATTCCGGAATGCGTTTAGGCACAGACTCAGAACTTTCCTGACCGTTTGCGGCATATGTGTCGCCATTCTCGCATTCGGACTTCTCAGGACGGTCGTAAGCGCCTGGTATGCGGGTGTTGACGCATCTTCAGCAACCCGGCTTGTGACCAGAAATTCCATATCCCTCATTTTCCCCCTGCCTCTTTCCTACAAGGAGAAAATACGCGGTGTCGAGGGTGTTAAACTGGTTTCTCTCGGGAACTGGTTCGGCGGCATCTACAAGGAGGAGAAGAATTTTTTTGCCAATTTCGCTGTTGAAACAAAAAGCTATCTCGATATGTATCCCGAATTCATAATCCCTGATGATCAGAAACAGGCTCTTTTGAAGGAAAGAAAAGGGTGCGTTGCCGGCCGGAAGCTGGCCAAGAGGTTCGGATGGAAGATCGGGGATCCGATTGTGCTCAGGGGGACAATTTTTCCCGGAAACTGGGAGTTTGTATTAAGCGCGGTATACCGGGGAAGGGACAAGACGATAGATGAAAACCAGTTCTTCTTTCACTGGGATTATCTTAATGAGACGATGAAAAGAGTTCAGCCGAGAAGAGCCGATCAGGTCGGTTTTTACATGGTTGAAATGGTTTCGCCCGATATAGCCGCCGGAACATCCGAAGCAATCGACAAACTGTTTAAAAATTCCTTCGCGGAGACTCTGACCGAGACCGAGAAGTCGTTCCAGATGGGTTTCATATCTTTAAGCCAGACTATTCTGACGGTAATTGAGCTCGTTTCGATGGTTATTATCGTGATCATCATGGCTGTCGCCGCAAACACAATGGCAATGTCGGTCCGCGAGCGGATGAGCGAATATGCCGTTTTCAAGACACTCGGTTTCGGGGGAGGCTATCTCACTTTTCTTATACTGGGAGAATCGATGGTTATCACGGCTCTCGGCTGCGGCATGGGGATACTTTTAACGTATCCCGCCGCGGACGCTTTTTCGAGAGCGGTCGGCGAATTTTTCCCTGTTTTTAATATAGCGAGAGAGACGATATATCTTGATATCGCCGCATCTGCAGTAATAGGCGCTGTTGCGGCTCTTTTCCCGGTATGGCGTGCCGTAACCGTTCCGATTGCAAGCGGTCTGGGAAGGATAGGATAAAATGAATCTTCTTTTTTTTTACAGCCTGCGCAATCTGATGACAAGAAGGCTCACAACGGCGCTGACCGCCGCAGGGATGGCGCTTGTCGTATTCGTTTTTGCCGCCATAGTCATGCTTGCGGAAGGCCTGCGGAAAACGCTTGTCGATACGGGAAGCCATGACAATGTGGTGGTCATAAGGCGTTCTTCGGTTTCAGAGGTTCAGAGCGGGGTTGAAAGGTACAAAGCTTCAATAGTTGAAACACAGCCTGAAGTGGCAACGGGAGAAGACGGGAAGAGCCTTATGGCAAAGGAGCTTGTAGTTCTGATAACTCTTGAAAAAAAAGAGTCGAACAGTCCTGCCAATGTGGTTATAAGAGGGATATCGGAGACCTCGCTGGTTTTGCGTCCGCAGGTAAAGCTTCTGGCCGGGCGCCTGCCGAGACCGGGATCATCGGAGATAATCGCAGGCCGGAGCATTGCAAGAGGATTTAAAAACGTCGGACTCGGAGAGACGCTTGATTTTGCAATGAGGCCGTGGACTATAGTAGGGATTTTTGATGCCGGAAATACCGGCTACAGTTCTGAAATCTGGGGTGATGTGGAACAGTTCATGCAGGCTTTCAGACGGCCGGTATATTCATCGATTATATTTAAGCTTGCAAAATCGTCCGGGTTTGAAACCCTGAAAAAGAACATCGAAAGCGATCCGAGGCTTGCTCTCGAGGCAAAACGGGAAACAGTATATTACAAAGAGCAGTCAGAGATGATGGCCAAATTTTTAAGGATTTTAGGGCAGTCCCTTACAATTGTTTTTTCAATCGGCGCGATTGTGGGCGCCATGATAACGATGTATTCCGCCGTTGCAAACCGTACAGGCGAAATAGGGACGCTGCGGGCGCTTGGATTCAACCGCTCGAAAATTCTTGCCGCTTTTCTCATGGAATCCCTGCTTCTCGGTTTTATAGGCGGATTTGCCGGGCTCTTTTTTGCGTCTTTCTTGCAGTTTTTTACAGTTTCAACAACAAATTTCCAGACTTTTTCGGAGCTTGCCTTCAGCTTCAGGATAACATTTGAAATAATCTACAAATCGCTTCTTTTTGCCCTTATAATGGGCTTTGTCGGCGGAATTCTCCCGGCCTTCCGGGCCTCGAGGATGAATATCGTGGAGGCGCTGAGGGAACAATGAATTCCGGATTACCATCTAATTTCCCAATGCGCCCTGTTTGACATCCACATTCGATTTGACATCTTAATACTTATCAGATAAAAAATTCATATAGTTGAATAAGACTCGCATAAATAGAATCCGTCTTTCTATCCGCCCGGCAATGTTTTTATTTCAGAGAGGCATAAGCTGAAAAATCAATTCAATACAAAACAGGAATTCTTCGAAGCAAACGCCTTCTTAAAGCAGAAAATCCATGAACCGGAAAAGTTGGAATCAGCACCCAAGCCGGCGGAGGAGACACTTGGGGAGAGTGAAGAGCTTTATGTGAAATCCGGATGCGCCATCTTATTGTTAACGGTTTTTTTGCTCTTAATTACTCCTTTAAGCGTCATTGCAAAGGATAGTAAGCAATACAAGACAACACCTTTAACAAATAACGGCAAGATATGGCGGATAGGATATTACGAGGGTGGACCGTATTTTAATTATCCGGCCAATCTGATAACCTTAGCCAAAGGCCTCAATGAACTTGGTTGGATGGGTACTATCATTGTTGACATAAAAGGAAATCCGACCGATTCAAGAGCGGTATGGGATGAGCTTTCCAAAGCAAAGAGCAAATATATTAAATTCGTTTCCGATGCCTATTGGTCTGCAAACTGGGACAAGACGATACGGGCAAAAAACACTGAAAATGCCATAAAAAGACTTCAATCGGGAGATATCGATTTTATAATTGCGATGGGAACCTGGGCGGGACAGGACCTGGCTAATAATAATCATTCCGTTCCAACCATGGCGGTATCTGTAAGCGATCCGGTTGCATCCAAAATTGTTAAAAGCGCCGATGATTCCGGGTATGGCCATGTCCATGCAAAGTGTGACCCCACACGGTATATTACACAGATCAAGCTGTTTCATAATATGGTCGGCTTCAAAAAGCTGGGAATTGTTTATGAAAATACGATTGAAGGCCGGTCATATGCCGCATTAGCAGATGTTGAGAAAGTTGCCAAAGAAAGGGCTTTTGAAATTGTCAAATGTGAAGCGCCATTTTCCGATGTTGAGGAAAAAGAGTCCGTAAAAGCGGTAATTCTTTGTCATGAGCAATTAGCGCCAAAGGTAGACGCCGTTTATGTTACAGTCCACAGGGGCATTGTGAGCGAGTATATGCCTGAGATTATGGCGCCGTTATTTAAATACAAGATTCCTACCTTTTCCATGCGGGGGCCTGAAGAAGTTGAGAGAGGAGTGTTGTTAAGTATTGCCAGAGACAGGTTCGTAAAAGTAGGAAAGTTCCATGCAGAGATTATGGCCCAAATTTTCAACGGAGCCAAACCAAGGGAACTGGATCAGATTTATGTGGATCCACAAACAATTGCGGTCAATATTAAGACGGCGGAAATCGTAGAGTTTATCATTCCACCAGCGTTTCTGAAAGTAACCGACGAAGTATTTAAGGAGATTTATCCGGGAGTTAAAAGCCAGAAATAATGACCGTCTCTTTGCCGGCATACATTTCATGGAAGAAGCATTTCCAAATTTGCTGGTGATTCCTGACCCCTTTCTCAACTAGGACTCGTCC
The DNA here is from genome assembly GCA_041298995.1 of Desulfobacteraceae bacterium. Classification (GTDB taxonomy): domain Bacteria; phylum Desulfobacterota; class Desulfobacteria; order Desulfobacterales; family RPRI01; genus RPRI01. The sequence goes on along the minus strand of JBFYVZ010000066.1, from coordinate 24,110 downwards.
ATGAAGTTTAGTATAAGAGAAAAGATATTTGCCATAGGCCTGGTCCTGTCGCTGATTATTTTTTTGACGATCAATGCGGTTTCGTATTGGAATACAAAGAGACATATCGAGAGCAGGGAAAATGTTGAAAAAGCGCTGGTAATCATCTACGAGTGTGAAAATCTGATTTCCATGATTAAGGATGCCGAAACCGGGCAACGCGGATTTATTATAACCGGAAACTGGACTTTTCTTGAACCATATTACAATGGCGTAACGACAGTTCATCGCAGCATGAAAATACTAAAGGATTTAACGACAATCGATGCTCAAGCCTACCAAAAGCTTAATGCAATTCAAGAGATGATAGAAGAAAGGTTTGCTCAATTTCACAAAACAATCAGCTTAAGAAAAAAAGGTGAAATTGCGGATGCCAGAGAGTCATTCATGACTGCCGAAAATGAAAAGATAATGTACGATATTCGAAATATGGTGGAGGAGTTGAAACACGAGAAAACCGATTTACTGCAAAATCTGAATAAAATCTCCAAAGCAAGGAGTGATAATACACTTTTTACAATATTAATCGGAAATTTAGTTGCTTTACTCTTTGTTTCCTTGAGTTTGTTTCAGCTTTATCGGGATATCACCGAGCGCAAACGTATGGAGGAGGCTCTGAAGGAATCCGAAAACAAGTTCAGAAGTTTTGCCGAAAATGCGCTGGTGGGCATTTATCTGATCCAGGATGAAGTTTTAAAGTATGTAAATCCGAAATTTGCAGAAATTTTCAACTACACTGTCGAGGAATGTCTCAACAATATGCATATTCGACAGATTATACATCCGGAAGACTTCGAAACGGTCCAGAAAAATATTCACCGGGCATCAGGGGAGATACAATCAGTTCATTACGCCATCAGAGGAATAAAGAAAACCGGTGAAATAATCTATTGTGAGCTTTACGGATCTTCAATAATGTTCGATGGGAGGTTTACCGCCACCGGGACCATCCTGGAGATAACAGACCGCAAACGGGCGGAGGAGCAATTAAAAGAATCCCGGCAACTGCTGCGCTCTCTTGTCGGACGTCTCGAAAAGGTGCGCGAAGAAGAGAGAGTCATAATTTCACGAGAAATTCATGACATCATGGGAGGAGGACTGACCGGATTGAAGATGGATCTTTCCTGGCTGATGCGCAAGGTGAAAAATGCTGAATCGGATAAAGAACAAGCCGCCATAACAAGCAGAATTATTGCATCGAGTGATTCCATAGATCAGATGATCAAGGTCACCCGCCGCATATCTACCGAGTTACGGCCGCCTGTTCTGGATGATTTAGGTCTGATAGCCGCCCTGGAATGGCAGTTGTCGGATTTCACAAGTCGCACAGGCATTCTGAATAAGTTCAACACAGTTTTTGAATATGCCGTTCTGGAAAGTGCCCAGATCGTTGCCGTGTTTCGCATATTTCAGGAAGCGCTCACCAACATTGCGCGACACTCCATGGCAACAAAGGTTATGGTCGTTTTACGGGAGGATGGGAGGAGTCCTTCCGGAGATGAAAATCTTGTTCTTGAGATCAGTGATAACGGCAGGGGGATTTTAGAAGAGGAAATTCTGAGTTCAAAAGCCCTTGGTTTGCTCGGCATGAAAGAACGTGCTATGGCTTTTGGAGGAGAATTCTCAATTTTTGGCGAACCTGGAGAAGGAACGACCGTGATTATTAAAATACCCCGCAATCCGGGAGGAGCTAATGATCAAAGTTATAATAGTTGATGACCATCCGGTGGTTCTGCGTGGCCTGAAGCAGATTATCGAAGATGAACCGGATATGGAAGTCGTCGGTGAAGCAACAAATGCCATGGAATGTTTTACGCTTGTTCGAAAGACGTACTGTGATTTGGTTGTCCTGGATATAAATCTGCCGGACAGGAGCGGTATCGATGTGTTGAAGCAATTAAAATACGAGAAACCTAACCTTCCGATCCTCATTCTGAGCGTTCTTCCGGAAGACCAGTATGCTTTGAGGCTGATCAAAGCCGGCGCCTCAGGATATCTCATGAAAGAGAGCGCCCTGACAGATCTTGTGAAGGCAATCAGAAAAGTGAACTCGGGGGGCAAGCATCTCAGCAAGCTTATAACCGATAAGATGATTTTCAAATCCGATTCTTCTGAAAAGCTATATCACGAGAGCCTTTCAAACCGGGAATTTCAGATATTATGCATGATTGCCAGGGGACTGTCGCTGAAGAGTATCGCCGGTGAACTTTGCATCAGCGAAAAAACGGTCAGCACCTACCGCAGCCGTATCATGGAAAAAATGAATAAGAGCAATAATTCCGATCTGATACGATATGTTTTGGAACATCAGCTAATATGAATATGACACCTTCATAAAAAATCAAAAAATGACTTTTTACGGGACCATCAAAATTGAATGTTCTGCACAAGTCTCGAAGGAAGTGTGTAAATTGCATTGGTTGCAAAAGGTTGACTTAAAGGAAGCTATAGATATCAACCAGACAAAACATTTTTCAGGCAGCCGGTCACAGAATGGTAGCAGTTAACGAAAAAGGGGCTACAGTTTGAACTGTAACCCCTTGATATTTCTGGTAGGCGGTACTGGGTTTGAACCAGTGACTTCTACCGTGTGAAGGTAGCACTCTCCCGCTGAGTTAACCGCCCGTATAGATTTTCGTATGAAAGAGCTTAGATTTATGTTTTCAAGGGAATGGCCATCCTGTTGAATAAAATAACGGCTTCCCGAGTTTCAAGTCAAGTTAATTTTTTCATTCTCATTTATGAGAGTATCCTTTGGAACGTTATCGGGATCTTCAGTGACTATAAGGGGAAGCTGATCCGGATGTTGACTTTCGTAAATCGGGGGATTCACAAGGCCTTTAATTTCTTCAGGAGTCGGGAGGTCTTTTAAATCCTTTAACCCGAATATTTCGAGAAAACGCTTTGTTGTCGAATATATGAGGGGGCGGCCCGGTATCTCTTTTCTTCCAAGGACGCGTATCAGTTTGAGTTCGAGAAGCATTCTGAGAATACCACCGCTGTCAACACCTCTTATGTGCTCTATTTCGCTCCGGATAATAGGCTGCTTGTATGCAATAATTGTAAGGGTTTCCAGTGCGGCTTTGCTCATTCGCAGAGGGTTAGGCTGCACCAGTTTTTTTATCCATTCGGCATATTCGGGCCTGGTGCGGATCTGGTATCCTCCCGCTACTTCAACAAGTAAAAATCCGCCATTTCTCTCCTCATATTCCCTGGCAAGCCCCCAAAGAATATCTTTAATTTTTTTAGTGTCAGCCGGAACTATACTTTTAATCCGGTCGGTTGAAAGGGGAGTGTCTGCCACAAAGAGCAGTGTCTCTATTATGTTTTTCAGATCTTGTTCGGTTGGAATAGACATAGTATCCTGATATCACCAATTGGCGGCTTTAAAAAAAAATCATAAAAATTCTTTTCTCAATAATTTGAGATAAAGGAGTCAAGGATTCGAGGATTCAAGGGTTCAAGTGTTTGTTCTCTGAAGTTCTGGCAGTTTTTTCTTTCACTTGAATCCTTTATTCCTGAAGTTGATCCATCATAAATAAAAAAGCCTGATCACACCTGTCTGAACATTCTGAACGATTCCTATCAAAGCAAGTTTCACCATTTCGAGTATTGCAAGAAAAGTTACAATAAGTTCGTTTTTTGTGGCATTTTCATCAAAAAGCTGATCGAATGTAACGCTTCCTTTTTTTTCGAATATATCCACAAGCTGATTAATCTTTTCTTTTACGGAAATTTTGTCGGTTGTAAAATCAATTCCCCTGGAAGCCGGAATCTTTTCAAGCAATTTCTGGAAAGCATCCATCAGTTCAAATAGGCCGACTTTAATAACCCTGTCCTCATTATCTATCGGGAGATCTTTCCTGTCAAGAATCCTGCTGAACGTATTTTCACCCAGGATATCCCTTTCGGAAAGTCTTGTCGCGGCCGATTTCATCTGGAGATATTCAAGAAGGGGTCTTGTAATTTCCATGCGCGGGTCATCTTCATCTTCAGATACATTTTCATTTACAGGAAGAAGCATCTTCGATTTAATATGTGTCAGTGTAGCAGCCATAAGAAGAAAATCGCCGGCTATGTCGATGTTCATCGACTTCATCCAGTCAATGTACCGAAGATATTGATCCGTTATGAAGGCGATCGGGATATCATAAATATCAACCTCGTTCTTTTTAATAAGATGAATGAGAAGATCCATCGGACCTTCAAATACATCTTTTAAATGAACCTCATAAATTTCTTCTGATTCTTCGGACATGGCAGCTTTTCTTTGCTATATTTTTACTGAAGCCCTGACTTCTTTCATTGTTGTTTCGGCTACTTTTCTTGCTTTCAATATCCCGTCTTCTATTATTTCATCAACTAGGTCAGGGTGTGCTTCGTAATATTCTCTTTTTTCCCTGATCGGTTCAAGAGCCTTTGAGAGATTTTTTGCCATTATTTTTTTGCATTCAACACATCCTATTTCAGCTTTTCGGCATTTCTGATTTATATCGTCACAAGCTTTTTTTTCCGTGTAAATTTTATGAAATTCGAAGACATTGCATACATCAGGATCGCCAGGATCGGTCTTTCTTGCTCTTTGAGGATCTGTAATCATTATGGAAACCTTTGATGATATGATATCCGGTTTATCGGAAAGGAATATCGCGTTGTTGTAACTCTTGCTCATCTTGCGGCGGTCAATGCCGAGAATTTTGGGCGTTTTAGTTAATATCGCTTCAGGTTCGGGAAAGACCTCCCCGTAAAGGTAGTTAAATCTTCTGGCTATTTCCCTTGTGATTTCCACGTGCGGAACCTGATCCATGCCGACCGGTACTCCGGATGGTTTATACATTATTATATCCGCCGCCTGAAGTACCGGGTATCCAAGAAATCCAAAGGTTGAAAGATCCTTGTTGCTGAGCTGGATAATCTGATCTTTGTATGTCGGATTCCGTTCAAGCCACGGCACGGGTGTAATCATGGAAAGTATGAGGAAAAGCTCGGAATGTTCCTTGATGCGGGACTGGATAAACATTGTGCTCTTATCGGGTGAAAGACCGGCGCTCAGCCAGTCTATAATCATCTCTCTGGTATATTCTGAAATCCTGCTTGTATTCTCATAGTCGCTTGTCAACGCGTGCCAGTCGGCAATGAAATAGAAACACTCGTATTCTTCCTGCATTTGAATCCAGTTTAAAAGCGCTCCGTGCAGGTTTCCCAGATGAAGTGGGCCGGTAGGACGCATTCCGCTTAATATCCGTTTCCTGTCAGTCATTTAACAGCTCCTGTATGCCTTTGAAATGTATTTTCGTGTCAACTTCCAAGAAGAAAGCCGATCAGGGGTACCGTGAAATATCTTATGATTTTTTGAATAAGGCCTGTCACCAGAAAGAATATAATAATTGCCATTCCAAAACGCTCCATGCGGGCGTATTTAATCCTCATTGCTTCAGGCAGAAACATTGCCAGAATCCTGCTGCCGTCAAGGGGCGGGATTGGTATTAGATTGAAAATGGCAAGTACGCAATTAATAATTACGCTGTAATAAAGCATGTAATTTATGTCTGAAATCATGGAGGCTGTTCGCGGATTATAAAACGCATTTCCATTTTGCGTGAGAAACTGAAAAAGAGCGCCTGATATGATTGCAACAGCAAGGTTGGAAAGTACGCCCGCAGATGAAACCAGAATTGTTCCCATACGGAGATCTCTAAGGTTTGCAAAATTCACAGGAACCGGTTTCGCATAACCGAAAATAATGGGAGATCCCATAAACTTGAGAATAGCCGGCAATAAAAAAGAGCCTACAAAATCGAGGTGCTTTAATGGATTTAAAGTCAATCTGCCGGCAAGCTTTGCAGTATGGTCCCCCAGTCTGTATGCAACATAACCATGTGCAAATTCATGAATTGTTACGGAAAAAATAAGGGGAATCATCATTAGAAAGAGTTTATATAAATTAAGATCCTGAAGCATAATCCCGCGCAAAATTTAGTTCGTCGTTTTTTGTTTTAAGCTGTCCGTTCAGTTTTGCGTCCAGAACAGCCTGTAAAATTGTTCTGTAAAGAGGTCCCGGTTCAAGCTGCATCTCTTTCAAGTCTTTTCCTGATACCGATATCTTTATTTGCCTGAGTTGCGTGATAAAAAATGAAATAGCCTTTTTCGCCCTTTCATTTCTGGCAACAGCCATCATATACAGGATCAGTTCAATCCTGAAAGCAGAAAGCTCTTTGTAAAGCTCTACGTTATTAATTCTATGATCAATTTCAAGCCTGTAAAGGCATCTTTCAGCTTCGAAACGCTCTTTGCAGAACATAGTCTGATATTTTGGGACTATTTCAAACTGGTCACATATTTCCTTTGATACGTCAACTTCGCAATGCCTGAAAAGGGCCATAAAATAAACGGCCCACTTCATATAGGATTCATCGAGAAAAAGCAAATCATGCCATGACAGAACCTGTTTAACAGAGTTAAGTGATGAAATCAGATCCTTATTCAGTGTTAATGAAGGGTGAATAACTTTCAGAAGTCCGTAATCATTCAGGCGGACTATCGATGGTGTGGGATTTTCCTCCCCAAGGATCTGTTTAAGTTCAGAAAAAACCCTCCTGCCGCTTAACCGTTTGAAAAAATCCATTTTAACGGCATTTTCTATCAACCCGGAAGTCAGTTTGCCTATAGTAAATCCGAACCGCTGTTCGAATCTGATTGCCCGGAAGATACGGGTCGGATCTTCAACCAGGCTCAAATTATGCAGGACTTTAATCGCTTTCTCCTTTATGTCTTTTTGTGCAGCGAAGAAATCAATCAGAGTGCCGAATCTTTCAGGGTTTAACTGAATTGCAAGTGTATTTATGGTAAAATCCCTCCTGAAGAGATCAAGCTTTATGGAACTCATTTCAACTGTCGGAAGAGCGGCCGGGAATTTATAATATTCCATTCTTGCCGAAGCGACGTCTATTTTAAAGCCATCCGGAAAAATTACAACGGCTGTGCCGAATTTTCCATATATGTGAACACGCGCCCCCACTAGCTGTGCATATTTTTTGGCAAAAGCAATGCCGTCTCCTTCAATCACAATGTCAACATCTTCATTGTTTCTGTACAGAAGAAGATCACGGACGAACCCGCCGATTACATATGCTCCGCAGCCGATTTCATTCGCAACCTTTCCTATTTTTCTTAACAGATCTATGAGATGTTTCGAAAGACGCTCTTCAATAAACTTGACAATATTTCTTGTTCGCGCGCTGATCTGTTCTCTCGGCTGATCGGAAAGTTCGGAATAATTCTGCTGCGACTGCCTTACAAGAATATTTAAAAGGTCTGTCCGCGTTACAACTCCAAGTATGGTGTTTTTATCTATTACAGGAAGAATGCGCTGTTTGTTTTCTATAATTTTGTTCTGGATTTCCAGAAGTTCGGCATCCGGTCCCACTGATTCAATTTCAGTGGTCATATATTCCCCGACATGGGCATGATCCAATTTATGGTAAAGCGCTTTTTCGATAACCTGCCGGGTGATATAACCTATAAGATTGACTTTATCATCTGTCTTCTCGGTTACAAGAAGAGCATTTACATTGTAGCGGGTCAGAATATCGCTTGCCTCTTTACAAGATACCTCATGACTTATCATAATGGGCGGAGAAGACATAAGCTGTCTCGCCATTCTTCTTGCTTTGATTTTATCGTAAAGAACTTCAATCAGTTTCTGTTCAATCTGTGCGAGTGTTTTGCCTTTTATTGTTGCAGAGGCTGCAAACGTATGTCCACCTCCGCCTAACGGCGTGACGATGGCGCCGACATCAACTTCCGATATTCTGCTTCTTGCTACCAGGTATATTTTGTTTTCCATCTGGGCAATAGCAAATATGGCGTCAAGATTTTCCATCCTGGCCATCTTGTGAACAAGAAAAGCGAAATCATGAATATATGTGTCTGAGGATATGGTAGTAACAGCAACTTCAATACCGTTTACATTATGCTTCACGGATGCCTGTATCATGTCGTTCAGCAGCGAAATTTGCTTCGGATTTATTTCCCGGGAAATCAGATTTGAGATTACGTTCAGATTTGCACCCATGGAAAGCAGAAAGGCTGCCGCTTTGAAATCATCTTCGGTAGTTGATGGGAATGTAAAAGAACCGGTGTCTTCATAGATGCCAAGACACATTATAGTTGCTTCATCAGGTGTAATTTTTATGCCTTTTTCCTGTAAAATTCCGGCAAGGATTGTGACCGTTGAACCAGTCTGACGATATACTTCATAGTGACCTTTAATGTCATTAGCTGCGGGCGGGTGGTGATCGTATATATGAATATCAACATCATCGCGTTCAAGAACGGATGACAGTTTTCCGATTCTGCCTGCCTGGCGTGTATCAACCAGAACGAGCCTCTTGATGTTTGAAAAATCTATCTTTTTTAAATCTGCCATGTTAAAAAGATAGACCATTGAATCTATAAAAAAATTTCTCAGGCTTTTTTCCTGTGAGCCGGGGAAAATAACCAGGGAATCCGCATACAGTTTCTGTGCCGCAAGCATGGAAGCTATTGCGTCAAAATCGGCATTCATATGGGTTGTTATGATTGTGATACCCTTATTTTCAGGATTTTTTGTTGCTTCCATCATAATTCCCTTTTAATGATATAAGACAACCGAGCCTGTTTGACGATTCAGACAAATATGAAATTTTATCATATACATATATGAGGATGTTTATCAAGCTCAAGATATTATTTAAAACTATTGTTGTTTTATTGCAATTATGTTATAAATATAAAGATTCTGATACATTAGTACGTAAATGAATAATAAACTGAATTCAGGATACAGGTATATTTTCGGTCCTGTGCCGTCAAGACGGCTTGGAATCTCTCTGGGCGTGGATCTTTTGCCTGAAAAAACCTGTACACTTGACTGTATATATTGTGAATGCGGCAGGACAGGAAATCTCACTCTTGATATAAAAGAGTATGTCCCTGTCGAAAAAGTCAAATCCGAGTTAACGGATTTTTTATCACAAAGGCCCAGGCTTGATTTTGTTACCTTTTCCGGCTCAGGTGAACCGACTCTCCACAAACAAATTGGCGACCTGATCCGGTTTTTGAAATGCGAATACCCGGAGTACAGTGTGGCTGTACTTACTAATGGAACCCTCTTGTTTGATCCTGAGATCAGAACTCGGGTTCTTGATGCGGATGTCGTGAAAGTTTCGCTCGATGCAGGTTCTGTTGAAAATTTTATTCGTATCAACAGGCCGCACAAAGATCTTGAAATGTCCAAAATAATAGATGGACTGATCGATTTTAGAAAAATTTATTCAAATCAATTATGGGTTGAAGTTTTTATCGTCAAAGGGTTAAATGATAAAGATATAGAACTTAAAAAAATAAAGGATATACTGAAGATTGTCGGGCCTGACAGAATTCATTTGAATACACTTGACAGGCCTGGAACAGAAACATGGGTTGAACCTGTTGAAGAGTCTTTTCTGACAGATGTTGCAGGATATCTTCATAATGCCCGGGTTGTTCATAAGCCGGATGCATCCGGGAGAATATCAGGTAAAGATATGAGGGAATTCATTACATCAACTGTTAAAAGAAGGCCCTGTACTGCGGAGGATGTTTCCCGCATACTGAATATAAAAGAAAACGACGCAAAAAAACATCTTGATAAACTTTATGAAAATGGAGAAATAACAAATATCAGCATGCCAAGAGGGGTTTTTTATTTTTTAAAGAGAGAAAAAGAATAGATTCTCATTCTTTCTTTTGATTTAATCAAAAGAATTCCTCGAAGCTCTGCTTCGGGGTAAGAATCCAGAATCCAGAAGAGGGATTAAAATATCTTCAAAAAAAATTCTGACTTCTGACTACTGTATTCTGTATTCCAGATACCTCGCAGCTCTGCTGCGGGGTAGTTCATTACCGGATATTTTACAGTTTTGTTTCGATTAATTTGGTTTCCGTATTTTTTCCTATAGCAAGGAGGGTCTATTATGCCCATTTATCAGTGGACAGGGAAGAACAGGAAAGGCAAGATCCAAAAAGGGGAGATGGAGTTATCTAGTGAAGAAGCTGTAAAGAGCAGGCTAAATGCACAGAAAATCACCCCGATTAAAATAAAGTTAAAACCCAAGGATATTTTCGAAAACATTTCCTTTCTGCAGCCCAACGTTAAGGAAGGGGATATCATCCTTTTTGCCAGACAATTTTCCACCATGATAGACGCGGGCCTTCCCATTATTCAGTGTATCGATATCCTTTACGGCCAGCAGGAAAACAAGACCTTTAAAGTTATGCTGAAAAAGATTAAAGAAACAGTTGAAAGCGGATCAACCCTTGCCGAAGCCCTGAAGAAATATCCGAATCATTTTGACGATCTTTTTGTGAATATGATAGCTGCGGGTGAGGCCGGCGGCATACTGGACGTAATTCTTCAGCGGCTTGCCGCATACATGGAAAAGGCGGCAAAGTTAAAAGGCAAAGTCAAGGGGGCCATGGTGTACCCGGTAGTTACTCTGATTATTGCTTTTCTGGTACTTGTCGTGATTCTTGTTTTCGTTATTCCTGTATTTAAGGAAATGTTTGCCGATTTTGGCGGCGAGCTCCCGGTTCCTACACAGATAGTTGTCGCTGCAAGCGAGTTTGTTCAATCAAAGATAATTTATCTCATCGTGGCTATTATCCTCTTTATATTTGCGTACAGAAGATTCTATAAAACTGAAAGAGGGCGCATTATCATGGATGATGTATTCCTCAGGCTCCCTGTTTTTGGAATGCTTTTACGTAAAGTAGCTGTTGCCAAGTTTACCCGTACTATGGGAACCATGCTTTCAAGCGGAGTTGCCATATTGGAGGCGCTTGATATTGTGGCAAAGACTGCCGGAAACAAGTCAATAGAAAGGGCCGTATATGATGTCCGGTCAGGTATTACGGAAGGCCGGACCATGGCCGATCCTCTTTTGGAAAGCGGCGTTTTCCCTTCGATGGTATGCCAGATGATAGCCGTGGGAGAGGCAACCGGAGCACTTGATACAATGCTCGTAAAGATTGCGGATTTCTATGATGAGGAAGTTGACCAGGCTGTTGAAAACCTGACTGCTTTGATTGAGCCTTTCATGCTGGTTTTCCTTGGTGTAACTATCGGAGGTCTGGTTATAGCAATGTACCTTCCAATATTCAAGATAGCCGGAGCGATTTAAAGTGGGTAATAAAGTGTCGGCGCCCCTTATGAGTAAACAACCCGACCTGAGAGCAAACATCGGCGGAATAATACTCAGGAACCCGGTAATTACAGCTTCAGGTACATTCGGATATGGTGAAGAGTTCAGGCCTTTGGTTGATTTAAACCGTTTAGGAGCCATAATAGTCAAAGGCCTGTCGCTTGAACCCTCCAGAGGGAACAAGCCTCCCCGCGTTGTCGAAACGCCTTGTGGAATGCTGAATGCAATAGGCCTTGAGAATATTGGCATTGACACATTTATAAATAAAAAACTTCCTTTTCTTAGAACTCTTGCCACCCCGGTCATTGTAAATATTTATGGAAAAAGCATAGATGAATATGCAAGGCTTGCTGAAATTATTGAATATTCCGGAGACATTGCGGCAATAGAAGTTAATATATCCTGTCCCAATGTAAAAAAGGGCGGAATTGCCTTTGGAGTAAAAGCTAAATCGGCTTATAAAGTAACTAAAGCGGTCAGGGAAAAAACTACCAAAACTCTTATAGTCAAGCTTTCTCCCAACGTAACAGATATTACAGAAATAGCGGAAAGTGCGGTTGAGGCCGGCGCCGATTCACTCTCTCTGATAAATACCATAACAGGTATGGCAATAGATATTAATACAAGGCGACCAAAGCTTGCAAATATCACAGGAGGGCTTTCAGGGCCTGCGATCAAACCTGTTGCCCTGCGAATGGTCTGGCAGGTCGCTCAGAAAGTGAAAGTGCCGGTCATAGGCGTTGGAGGAATATTTTCCGCTGAAGATGCCATCGAGTTTTTTATTGCGGGGGCAACGGCTGTTCAAATCGGGACTGCAAATTTTGTTAACCCGGGGGCAACTATTGAAATAATAGAAGGGATAGAAAAATATCTGACGGATAGAAACATTTCATCTCTTTCTGAAATTACAGGAACACTTGATACGAAGAATTGAACATTAACTATGAAGAAGGAGGCTTTTTAATGAAAAGATTTTTATTTTTGCTGATTGCGTTTATTTTTCTTGCCGGAGGCGCTGCATTTGCGGATGAACTAAAGATCGGGGCCAAAGCTTCGGACTGGTCATATAAGGACGCGGATGATAAATTATTTACCATGGAGTCATGGGCAGGAAAGGTTCTGCTTGTCACTTATGTTGATCCTGACGAATCGGATCTGAACGAACATTTCACAGATGCCATGAAAAAGGCAAAAGATGACGGTCTTCTAAAGGAGGAAACATACAAGGGAATAGGGATTGCCGATTGTGCCGCCACATGGAAGCCGGATGCTCTTATCCGGGCGATTGCCGGCAGAAAAGCAAAAAAGTATAATACCATTATTCTCTTCGACTACGATGCATCATTAAGAAATGCCTGGGGCCTTGGAAAAGATACCTCCAACGTTATTCTCATGGATAAGAACCGCGTTTGCAGGTATATTTTCCGCGGACGGGTTCCGAATGAAAAGGTTGCTGAAATTGTAAAACTGGCAATTGATCTTCAGAAAGAATAGTAGATTATATGGGTTCGAGGGGTCAAGGGTTCATGGATTCAAGTGAAAAAGAATAGAATTCAAGCGCAATGATGAACATAATGCCTCGATAAAATCTTCGGAAAGCAAACACTTGACCCCTTGAATCCTTGAATCCTCGAACCCTTTTCACCTCATAATGCTTCCGGTGTTTTTGTTGGATGCGTTTTCAGATACTCAAGCCTGTTCAGGCCATTTATATAAGCCTTGGCGCTTGCTGTAATAATGTCCGGATCTGCGCCCCTTCCAAGTGCGATGAGGCCGTTTTCTTCCAGGCGCACTGTAACTTCACCCTGGGCATCTGTTCCGCCTGTGATTGCGCTTACGGAAAATCTCAGCAACTCCGAGTTTGTTCCGGTAAGAGTTGCTATTGTTTTGAAAGCCGAATCTATCGGACCGTTTCCATAGTCTGCTCCCTTTACGGACCGGCCGTTTATTGAGAGCTTGACGCTTGCCATTGGAAGAACCGTTGTTCCGCTTGTTACATGAAGGTATTCAAGCCGGAAGGTGTCTGTCGTGCGAAGAATCCCTTCGGTTACGAGAACTTCCAGATCTTCATCAACAATATTCTTCTTCTTATCCGCCAGCTCTTTAAATTTGGAGAATATTATTTTAAGCTCGTCATCAGAAAGATCATATCCGAGCTCTTTTAATTGTGAACGAAGCGCATGTCTTCCGGAATGTTTTCCAAGAACAAGCCTGCTTGTACCGAGTCCGATTGTTTCCGGTTTCATTATTTCATATGTCATAGGATTCTTAAGCATGCCGTCCTGGTGAATACCGGCCTCATGAAGGAATGCATTTGCTCCGACAACCGCCTTGTTCGGCTGAACCGTGATGCCTGTTATCATGCTGACGAGCCTGCTTGTAGGATAAATAAATTCCGTTTTTATGTTTGAAGATAATAAAAGATAATTGGGCCTTGTGTGAAGGGCCATTACCAGCTCTTCGAGGGATGCGTTTCCCGCCCTTTCTCCTATTCCGTTTATGGTAACCTCGGCCTGTCTTGCTCCGGCTGAAATTGCTGCAATGGTATTGGCGGTCGCAAGGCCAAGATCATTGTGGCAGTGAACACTTAATATAGCTTTGGAAATATTCGGAGTGTGATCAATTACGTATTTTACAAGACTTCCGAACTCGGATGGTATGGCATAACCGACAGTGTCCGGAAGATTTACGATTGTGGCACCCGATTCAATAACCGCTTCAAAAACCTTGCATAAAAAATCACGGTCGCTCCTCGATCCGTCTTCGGCCGAAAATTCCACATTTTCTGTGTACGCCCTGGCGTATCGAACTGCTTCCACGGCTTTTTGTATGACTTCATCCCTGTTCATATTCAGCTTGTACTTCATATGGATATCTGAAGTCGCAATAAAGGTGTGTATTCTTGGTTTTGCGGCTCCTTTAACTGCTTCCCAGGCCCGGTCTATATCGGATATGGATGTGCGCGCCAAAGCTGCTATTTCCGTATTTTTTAATTTTTCCGCAATTTTTGAAACAGCTTCGAAATCGCCATCTGAAGCTGCCGGAAAGCCGGCTTCAAGAACATCAACGCCAAGTTTCTCAAGCTGCAATGCAATCCTCAATTTTTCTGCAGTATTCATGCTTGCGCCCGGCGATTGTTCACCGTCTCTTAAGGTAGTGTCGAAAATATATATGCGTTCACTCATTGAAATATACTCCTTATTACAGTTATGGCGACTTCGAAAAAAAAGCTTAATACGCCAGTTTAATGGGCTTTTAAGGAAAAAGGGTTCAAGGATTCCAGGATTCGAGGGTTCAGGTGTTTATTCTCTTAAGTTCTTACAGGCTTTCCTTTCACTTGAATCCTTGAACCCTTGAATCCTCGAATCCTAATAGAGTCTCAAATTTCTCACGAGCACGTCTTTATTGATTTAAACAAACTCGCTGATCCGGTTTATGCATTCTTCGCCAGCTTGTACTGAAAACTGTCCGCGAGAGCATGCCAGCTTGCTTCTATAATATCTTCAGAAACACCTATGGTGCTCCAGATGTCGTCCTTGTCTCGTGATTCAATGAGAACCCTTACTCTCGCGGCAGTTCCTTCACGGCCATCAATGACTCTTACCTTGAAGTCAACAAGACGCATAGAGTCAAGATCCGGATAGAAATTCCCAAGAGCCTTGCGCAGGGCATTATCCAGAGCTCCAACCGGGCCGTGCCCTTCCGCAGCAGTTATTTCGTTTTTATCTCCAACTGAAATTTTGATTGTTGCATGCGCGGAACATGGCTTGTTCTTGTCTTTTTCAACTGTAACTCTGAATGATTCGAGATCAAAAAGAGGCTTGAACTGATCGGTAAACTTTTCGACCAGTATTTTGAAGGAACCATCGGCCACATCAAACTGATACCCTTCCTGTTCAAGGCGCTTTATTTCAGAAACGATTTTGCGGCTGTCAAATCCGTTGCCTCCCAGCTCCAGGCCAAGTTCCCTTGCTTTGTATTCCACATTGCTTTTTCCAGAAAGATCGGACACAAGAACACGGCGGGCATTCCCGACAATATCGGGATACATATGCTCGTAGGCTCTCGGATCTTTCATGATAGCGCTGACATGAATTCCTCCTTTGTGCGCAAAAGCGCTTTTTCCAACAAAGGGTCTGCTGTTCAACGGAATCATGTTGGCCATTTCACTCACAACGCGTGACAATTTTGTCAATTTTGAAAGACTCTCCTTTGGTAAACATTTCATCTCCATTTTTGCGCATAATATGGGTATGAGAGATGTCATGTCGGCATTACCGCATCTTTCGCCGTATCCATTTACGGTTCCATGAACCATCACGGCGCCGGTATTTACAGCAATAATCGAATTTGCCACAGCCAGTCCGCAATCATTGTGCGTATGAATTCCTATTCTGATATTGTTTCCCTTATTTCTCTTACGATATTTTTTGCCAAGAGCTTTTTGAACATCAGCAATTGCCGATTCAATGCCAAAGGGGAGAGTGCCTCCATTTGTGTCGCAAAGAACTATAAAATCAGCCCCGCCTTCTATTGCCGCATCAAGGGTCTTTAAGGCATAGTCGCGATTTTCCCTGTATCCGTCGAAAAAATGTTCGGCATCATATATGACTTCGCGGTCATTGTTCTTCAGGAATTCTACGGAGTCTCTTATCATTACAAGATTTTCTTCAAGGGTGTTTTCCATTATCCGCTCTATGTGAAGTCCCCATGTTTTCCCGAAAACCGCAACAGCCGGGGTTCCGCTGTTAATGAGAGCTTTGAGATTTTGATCATCATCAGGAGAGATGCCCGGCCTGCGGGTTGAACCGAAAGCAGTAAGACGCGAATTAATAAATTCTGTTCGCTTTGCGAGGTCGAAAAATTGCTTGTCTCTGGGGTTTGAACCGGGCCATCCTCCTTCAATGTAGTGTATGCCTATATCATCCAGCATTCTTGCAATAACGAGTTTTTCATCAGCAGTAAAACTGATGTTTTCTCCCTGAGTTCCATCTCTTAAGGTCGTATCGTATAAAAGGACAGGTTCCATTGCTCTCTCCAATAAACATCCCCGATATTATTTCCTGTTTTCAGGCCTTAGTGATCGTACAGCGGCTCCGGCTTTCCACATTTCGGAATTTCGGATTTCATCCAGTTCCTTCTGCAGCTTCTCTCTGTAGTCGGAAGTACTGTTCGCATCAAGAACCCTTTTTGTCTCTTTTCCTGATATAACGCTCTGATAAAGATTGTCGAATACAGGAGTAACTGCGTCGCGGAATTTAGGCGCCCAGTCAAGGGCGCCTCTTTGCGCTGTTGTGCTGCAGTTGGAAAACATCCAGTCCATCCCATTTTCGGCTACAAGGCGTATTAAGCTCTGTGTCAGCTCTTCGACAGTTTCATTAAAGGCCTCACTGGGGCTGTGTCCGTGATTTCGCAAAAGATTGTACTGCGCCTCCATGACGCCGGCCAGACATCCCATTAAAACTCCACGTTCACCGGTAAGGTCACTGTAAACCTCTCTTTCAAAAGTGGTGTGAAAAAGATAGCCGGAGCCGATAGCTATGCCAAGAGCAAGAATTCTTTCCTTTGCTCTTCCCGTGAAATCCTGGTGTACCGCAAAACTCGCGTTTATTCCACTTCCGTTCAGAAAATTTGTGCGGACTGTTCGACCGGATCCTTTCGGCGCTGCAAGTATAACATCAACGTCTTCAGGGGGAATGATGCCTGTTTGATCCTTGTATACAATCGAAAATCCGTGTGAGAAACAGAGCGCATTACCCCGGTCAAGACACTTCTTTATTTCAGGCCATGCCTTAGCCTGGCCGGCGTCGGATAGTAAAAACTGAATAATCGTGCCTCTTTTTGCTGCCTCGTCCAGTGGGAACAGGGTCCTGCCTGGAACGAAACCATCAGCCTTTGCGCGTTCCCATGAATTACTCTCTTCACGCTGGCCGACAATAACGTTGATACCGTTATCTCTGAGATTTAAAGCCTGGCCGGGCCCCTGTACGCCGTATCCGAGCACGGCAACAGTTTCATCCTTCAGGATGCTTTTCGCCTTCCCGACGGGAAATTCCATGGATGTTATTACTTCTTCCAAAACTCCTCCAAAATCTATCAGTGCCATCGGTCTCTCCTTGTTAAGTATGATGTGATCACGAATATTTTATCCCTAAAAATCTTACGCCTTCAGCCTTCTCGCCTGACCGGTTATAAATCATCTGAACAGGGCAATAATGCCTGTCCTGGATATTTTTTTTATCCCCATAGGTTTAAGAAGGTTTATAATTGCCGATATTTTTTTTTGATCTCCGGTTACTTCGATAACAAAATGGTCTGTGCCGACATCGATGATCTTCCCCCTGAATATATCGACTATTCTCAGTATTTCAGCGCGCTGGCCATTTTTCGCCATCACATATATCAGCGCCATTTCCCTTTGAACAGATTTCGGCCCGGAAACCTTCCGGAGCTTGATTACATTTATGAGCTTGTTCAACTGTTTTTCAATTTGCTCTATTCCCGATTCGGTTGCCTTTGTAACAACCGTGATTCTTGAGATAAGCGGGTCAATTGTTTCAGCAACACAGAGGCTTTCAATATTAAATCCTCTTCCGCTGAAAAGACCGACAACCCTTGAAAGAACCCCGGGTTTGTTGTCCACAAGCATTGTCAGCACATGCTTTTCTTCCGTCATAAAAGTCAATTCCTTTATTGTTCATTAATAAATTGCAAATCAAACAAGAAGCATTTCAGTTAAAGGAGCTCCGGCAGGAACCATAGGATATACGTTTTCTTCTCTTTCAACCTGAAAATCCATAATGACTGTTTTATCCGAGCTAAGACCCTTCTTTAGGACAGGCACGACCTCTTCCGGTTTTGTTGCTCTTAAACCAACAGCACCGTAAGCCTCGGCGAGTTTAACGAAATCCGGAGAATGATCCATGCAAGTATAAGAGTAGCGTTTATCGTAAAACAATTCCTGCCATTGCCTTACCATGCCCAGATATCTGTTGTTTAATATGACCACCTTGACCGGAAGGGAATACTGAACAGCGGTTGCCAGTTCCTGTATATTCATCTGTATGCTTCCGTCACCCGCAATATCCACAACAAGCTCTCCGGGGCAAGCTATCTGGGCTCCTATAGCAGCAGGAAGTCCAAACCCCATGCATCCGAGGCCGCCTGAGGTGATAAAATGTCCCGGTTTGTCAAAGTGGTAATACTGGGCTGCCCACATCTGGTTCTGACCGACTTCAGTAGTTATTATTGCTTTTCCCCTTGTTATATTAAAAAGATTTTCAATAACGTATTGGGGCATTATCGTTTCTTTCTGTTTGTATGAAAGGGGCTTCGTGGTTTTCCATCTGTTGATCCGGTTAAACCATTTTTGCCTTTTTTTGACGAGATTGCCCAAATCAGCCTCGCCTGTCATCTTATTAAGCTGATCAAGAGCAATCCGGCAGTCTCCGACAACGGGAACTGACACCGGAATGTTTTTGCGTATCGACGTCGGATCAATGTCTATGTGTACTATTTTTGCATTTGGCGCAAAGGAGTCCGTTTTTCCTGTAACGCGGTCGTCAAAACGCACTCCTATGGCTATAAGAAGATCGCAGGCTCCGACAGACATGTTGGCCCTGAAAGTGCCGTGCATGCCTATCATTCCAAGCCATAGCGGATCCGAAGCCGGAAATGCGCCAAGCCCCATAAGAGAGGTTGTAACCGGAATCTTTGTTCTTCTGGCAAATTCCGTGAGTTCCTTCGAACCTTTTGAAAGAATTACTCCTCCTCCCGCAAAAATAACAGGCTTTTCAGATTCTTCGATTAAAGCAATTATCTTTTGGAGTTGTTTTGTGTTCGGGTTGTAAGTAGGCCTGTATGACTTGAGATTTGACTCTTCAGGCATCGTAAATTGAACCATGGTTTTTGCAATATCTTTTGGTATATCAACAAGAACAGGACCGGGGCGGCCTGATCTCGCCAGATAGAAAGCTTCTTTTAAAGTTCCCGCAAGATCTTCAGCCTTTGTGACAAGGTAATTATGCTTGGTGCATGACCTTGTGATTCCGACTATGTCAACTTCCTGAAAAGCGTCATTGCCTATCAAATGTGTCGGCACCTGCCCGGTCAGTATTACAACAGGTATTGAATCCATGTATGCCGATGCTATGCCTGTCACCGTATTGGTTGCTCCCGGACCTGATGTAACCAGGCATACGCCAACACGGCCGCTCGCCCTTGAATATCCATCGGCGGCATGAACTGCCCCCTGTTCGTGCCGCACAAGTATATGCCTGATATCTGTTTTTGAAAGCGCATCATAAATATCTATAACCGCGCCACCGGGATATCCGAAGATTGTATCGACACCTTCGCTCTTCAATGTCTCCATCAGGATTTGGGCTCCTGTCAGTATTCTGTTATCATTATTTTCCATAGAATTTCTCCAAAAAAAAACCGTTATCAGCTTTTTCGGCTGATAACGGTTTTTGTATTTTTGAATATATTTAAAAGCTAAGCCATTACCAACCTCTTTCCTCGCAGGGGGAGAAGTATCCCGACCACGAGGACGATAATAATGCTTATAAGGTTGTTAATGGCTGAATAGTTCATTATAAATCTAATAAATCTCCTGAAATTTTGCATACAATTAACAGAGCTCATTGTCATTGTCAAGATATTATTTTGTTTCCATCCGGAAATGGCCCTTTTGTGCGGTCTCTGTGTCAATCTGCTGGATTTCTTGTGCGACATACGATGTGTATGTCTCCGCGCAATCCCTTTATTTCCTTGAGCTTGCCCAAAATTGCCTATTTCCGAATTGGAAACTCACATATGTCCAAAGTTGGTTTCCGGATGGACACTGTTTTGTTTCCATCCGGAAATGGCCCTTTATAAACTCTGTATTTAAACAAAATATGCGGAGCCGCGCAGTTAAAAAATGGGAGTTTCAAACTATAAAGAGATTATCTTATCAGGCTCCATGCTTCTTCTGCCATGTTTTATTGTTGCTGCTGCTATATAAGGGTCGTGTTCAAAAAAAAGGATCCAGTTTTCTTCCATCGCTCTTGAAAGGAGCTCTTCTTTCTCCTTCATGATGGTTAAAGGATAATTGTCATACGCCATATGCCATGATACGGGGATATGTGACGATGTCGGAATAAGATCGGCACAAAAAAAGAGCGAAGCTGATTCTCCCTTTATAAGAGGATGCTGCTGACCTTTTGCATGACCATGTGTGACGAGGATTTCGATGCCTTCTGAAAACAGACATGATCCTGCGAGCATTTTCAGAACACCGGATTCTTTAAGCGGCATGAAATCTTCTTTTGTATAGCTTGAGGTTTCACCAGGTCCCGGATTGGTTGCCGTTTCAAATTGTGTTTTCTGGATGTAATATTTTGCCTTTGGAAAAGCAGGGACCACATTTCCGTTTTCAATCATAGTTGATCCGCCCGCATGATCAAAGTGAAGATGGGTTATAATTACATCGGTTATGTCGTCGCATGTAAGGCCATGTTTTGACAGGGATACATTTGCGTCGGTCGAATGGTCGTCAATCCCGTATTGTTTTTTCATCTTTTCGGATAGTTTTCTTCCGGGGCCTGTATCCACAAGGATGTTTCTTCCGTTTCCCCGTATCAGAAGGGATCTTGCTTTCATGGGGATGAGATTGATGTCATCAGCAGGAATTTTCTTTTCCCAGAGTATTTTGGGCACAACGCCAAACATGGCTCCGCCGTCAAGAAAAAAATTCCCAAATTCTATGGGAGCACACTCGTAGTCGCCGAATTTCATCCGGATTTTCCGTGTTCAATGGTTTTTATTTGTTTTCCTTGTAGCCGCAATTCTTCGCAGCACAATAATATAAGGAACCGCCTCTCTTTGTCGTTTTTTCGAGAAGAACTTTTGCGCCGCACGACGGACATTCTTTTGCTGCAGGTTTGTCCCATGTTGCGAATGTACATTCAGGATAACGGCTGCACCCGAAGAAAACTTTGCCTCTTTTTGATTTTTTTTCAAATATTTCACCGGAGCAATTATTTTCGGGACATTTGATCCCTGTCGTCTGTGCCCGTCCGTTTGAATTAGACGACAGTGTATTCCTGCATTCAGGATATCCGGAGCAGGCAAAAAAATCCCCATACTTTCCATGTCTCAGTACCATCGGTTTACGGCATTTCTCGCAAACCCTGTCTGTAGGTTCACTTGAGGGTGGTGAAACCGGCATAATCGCACCTTTTTCATCCCTCTGGTAATCCCTGGAATAGGAGCATTCCGGATAACCGCTGCAGGCTAGAAAATGGCCGTTTTTCCCAATCTTTATTTTCAGCTCATTCCCGCATTCGGGGCATTTGAGACCGGTCGGAAAACCCAAACCCTTTACACTGAGCATCTCTCCCGAGGCTTTGTCCAACTCATTCTTGAAAGATTTGTAAAAACGACTCAGAACATCCAGCGCCTTTGCATCCATGCCTTCTATGCGGTCAAGGTCATCTTCCATTTTGGCGGTGAAATCAACATTGAAAATGGTTGGAAAGCTTTCCGTCAGGAGATCATTGACGATGAATCCGAGTTCACTAGGTTTAAAATAGCCTTTCAAAAAATCAACGTAGCCTTTTTCCCTTATCGTTGAAAGAATGGCGGCATATGTACTCGGACGGCCGATTCCATTTTCTTCAAGCTCCTTGACAAGGGATGCTTCGGAAAATCTTGGGGGGGGAAGAGTAAAATGCTGTTTCGGATCAAGTTTGTTCAGTTTTAAAAGCATGCCTTCATGAATGTCGGGCAGCATTTTTTTCTTTTCGTCATCGGTCTCTTCATCGGCGGACATGTAAAGAGACATGAATCCCGGAAATCTTACGGTCGATCCGTTTGCGCTAAAGGTGTACGGGCCGGCCGATATCGATACCATTACTTTATCTATAATGGCCTGTGTCATCTGCGATGCAACAAACCGCTTCCATATGAGGGTATATAGTTCCAGCTGATCTTTTGAGAGGTGCGGAGCAACCTTTTGCGGGGTATTGTAAACGGAAGAAGGTCGTATGGCTTCATGAGCATCCTGCACTCTTTTTGAGTTACGGAAAAACCGCGGTTCTTTGAGCGAATATTCTTCACCGAAGGAATCTCTTATAAGTTGTAACGCCTCTTCAGCAGATTCCCTTGATATCCGGGTTGAATCGGTTCGCATATAAGTTATAAGCCCTATCGGTTCTCCGGGGCCAAGGTCAATGCCCTCATAAAGTTGCTGTGCAACCGACATGGTTTTTTTGGCGGAAAACTTGAGTTTTGTAATTGCCTCCTGCTGCAGCTTACTTGTAATGAACGGCGGAAGGGGATTTCTTAAAGTCGATTTATTTTGAACCTTTTCAGCAATAAACGAGGTTCCGTATAAATCTTTTGTTATGCCCGACGAACTCTCCTGATTCGGAATATCGATCTTCTTGCCGTTTTTCTTTACGAGTTTTGCCTGGAAAACAGATGGCGCATCGGTTTCAAGATGAGCTGTGATTGACCAGTATTCTTCGGATACAAAAGCTTGTATAGCACGCTCTCTTTCACATATTATTCGGAGAGCTACCGACTGGACACGTCCGGCGCTTAATCCTCTTTTTACTTTTCTCCAGAGAAGGGGTGAAACCTGATAACCGACAAGCCTGTCTAATATACGCCTTGTCTGCTGGGCTTCATATTTGTTCTCGTTCAGATTTTCAGAGGAGGCAATTGCGGCAAGTATGGCATTTTTAGTCAGCTCATGAAAAAGGACCCGGTGAAAATTCCTTCCCTTTCTCTTCAATACATCCGCCGTATGCCATGCAATTGCTTCACCTTCTCTGTCCGGATCGGGCGCAAGATAAACATCCGTTGAGTCGCCGGCTTCTTTTTTAAGATTGGATATTACTTTCTGCTTTCCCGGAATGATGACATATTCGGGCTGAAAACCCTCTTCAATATTTATTCCTATTTTTTTTGCGGGCAAATCCTTTATATGTCCTACCGTTGATACTACTTTGTAACCATTTCCAAGATATTTTTTAATTGTTCTCACTTTTGTGGGTGATTCAACAACAACAAGCGGTTTACTCACGAAGTTTTCCTCTCCATTTATTCTTCAAGTCAAATAAAATAATTTTCCGGGTGATTGTTTTATCAAATCCTGCAGTTCAAGCTTTAACAGTATGCTCATAATCTTGCCTGGCTCCATTTTAATTTTTCTTATTAGATGATCTATGTGAACAGGATAGGGTCCAAGGGCTTTTAGAACCAGCAATTCCTCTTCCGACAAGAAAAGGTTTTCATGCCGGCATTTTTCTCCTTGTTCGTTTATATCCTCTTTTGGCCTGATAGAATATAAAAGTTCGTCAACTATATCCTTCGCATTTTCAACCAGTTTTGCGCCCTGTTTTATCAATGTATGAGTGCCGGTGCTTTTAAACGACCGGATACTACCGGGCACGGCAAAAACCTCCCTGTTCTGTTCCGCGGCAAGCCGGGCGGTAATGAGTGATCCGCTCTGATTTGTAGCTTCCACTACAACAGTTCCGAGTGAAATACCGCTTATTATCCTGTTTCTTGCAGGGAAGTTGAATGCGTCGGGTTCGGCCATGAGAGAAAGTTCGGATATCACGGCGCCGTTTTCCGATATCATTTTAAAGAGCTTCCTGTTCTGAGCCGGATAAATCCTTTCGAGACCGCTTCCAAGAACCGCTATTGTTTTTCCTTTTCCGTCCAAAGCTCCTTCGTGAGCGGCTGTGTCTATTCCTCTTGCCATTCCGCTTACAACCGTTATGTTATAAAAAGCGAGATCAGCGCATAATGTTTTTGTCATTGATACGCCGTAATCTGTTGCATTCCGTGAGCCGA
>JBFYVZ010000057.1:0-7967 GCA_041298995.1 Desulfobacteraceae bacterium | reverse complement strand
TTGCGGATGCGATGGGTATAAACGTTGCAGGAATGGAACCCATCGAGGCTGCCAGGGCTGCCGTGCAGGGAGTAAAGGATTTAAAAAAAGATATCGGTCTTACAGAAAGGCTCAAAGATCTGGGAGTTCCTGACGACAGGGAAAAACTCATGCCTACGGTCGAACTCGCCGGTGCGGACTCACAGATAAGCTACAATCCGAGATATGCAGAGGAAGAGGACATACTTAATCTTTATCTTAAGGCATTATAACAGTAAGGAGAAAATTCATGGAATACTGGAAAGACGAAAGCGAACCGATCAAGGCATTTGTCAAACTTTTTGAAGCGGCAATGGTTGATGATGAACTTACAGGCGGTCTGAAAAAAGTAAATCAGTTGATACTGTTTGATTATACGGAGGACGGTCCAAACTGTTCTTTCTGGGTAGATTGCAGGAATGGCGAACTCAAAGTCGGACCGGGAAAGCCCGCCGAGGAGCCTGACATGACGATGAGCCTTTCAGCCGATGATGCCCACAGGTCATGGTCGAACAAACTTAATCCCGTAATGGCCATAACCCGCAAAAAAATAAGGGTGAAGGGTTCCGCGACCGGCCTGTTGAAACTTGTGCCCAAGCTCAAGAAAGTTGCGGCAATTTATGTGACTGTCCTTAAAGATCTGGGGTGGGAAGACAAGATATTGACATAGGGATCAGTCTCGAAAAATTTCAAATTTGTAATTTCAAATTTGAAATTACAGCAAGGGAGGCGATGCAGATGAACGGAAATACCGGAAAAATCATCAATGTTGATCTTGACAAAGGTAGCATTGAAACAGAAATACTTCCTGAGGAATATTACACCAGATATATCGGTGGAAGCGGGCTTGCCGCCAAACTCTTCTGGGAAAGAGGGAACATTTCCGCTGACCCCCTGTCGCCTGAGGCTTTGCTTATTTTCATGAACGGCCCATTTGCAGGACTCAAGCTTTCCGGTGCAAGCAGAAATTCTGTCGCGGGCAGTTCTCCACTCACCGGAAACTGGGGTGATTCATCCTGCGGAGGCTATTTTGCGCCCGAATTAAGGTATGCCGGTTATGATGGTATTATTATTAAAGGTAAAGCCGGAAAGCCTTCCATTATGCTTATTGAAGATGAAAAAATTAATATACTGCTTGCTCCGGAATACTGGGGAAAGGGAACCGACGAGGTAAACAGAGCTATTAAGGAAAAATACGGGAAGAATTACCGGACACTTATAATAGGTCCTGCCGGGGAGAATCTCGTTAAATATTCGATAATTCTCAACGAAGGGCATCATGCTTTCGGGAGGACCGGGTTCGGAGCTGTAATGGGATCAAAAAACCTCAAGGCTATCATTGTAAAAGCCTCAAGTAAAAACATGAAGCTCGCCGATCCTGAAAAATTTGAGGAGCTTCGGGCAGAGCTTAACCCCAAGATAAAGGAAGCCCTCGCGTCCGACGTAATGCGTGAAAACGGGACTGCAGCAAACCTTGAAGGAGGAGTAGTCAGCGGGGATGTTCCCATAAAAAATTATACTTCAAATTACTGGGAAGAGATGGGGCAGGAATTAAACGGAGGCGTGCTGACAGAAAAATATCTCACAAAGCGCAGAGCATGCGCATACTGTTCTATTGCATGCAAGCGCGTGGTTGAGATAAAGGAAGGACCTTTTGCGATTCCTGAAGGTCCGGGACCGGAATATGAAACGATAGCTGCTCTCGGATCACTAATCGGTTCGATGGACCTTGCAGCCGTATGCAAGGCAGGCCGGGTATGCAATGATCTTGGGATAGATACAATATCGGCCGGTGGAACGATTGCCTGGGCTATGGAGGCTTTTGAAAGAGGCGATCTCACTGAAGAGGATACAGGCGGTATAAAGCTTCTCTGGGGCGACATGGAGACGGTTATAGAGAAAATTCTGCCGGATATCGCAGCAAGAAAAGGAAAGCTTGGAATGCTTCTTTCCGAAGGAAGCCTCGCGGCAGCCGTTAAAACAGGGAAAGATTCCGTAAATTATACTGTCCAATGCAAAGGACTTGAAGTCCCGATGCATGATCCGAGAGGAGGCGGACACGGCCTGGCTCTTGCTTACGCTGTGAGCCCACGGGGCGCATGCCATGTGGCTGCACCAATGCTTTTCATGGAAATGGGAGCGTGTTTTTATCCTGAAATAGGATTTGAATATGAGCTGGAGCCTAAGACCGATGAGAATAAAGCCGAGACCGCAGTTATTGCTGTTGCTCTGGGTGCTTTAGAGAACAGCGCCTGCTTCTGCCAATTTGCTGACCGCGAAATCACGATACCGGAATGGGTTGGTCTTTTTAATTCTGTCGCAGGCTACAACTGGGATGCTCAGGATATGATGAAAGCCGGCACAAGAGTCTTTTACTTAAAACGCCTTATTAATTATCTTTTCGGACGCACTGCTAAAGACGATGCCCTGACTCCCAGGATGCTTGAGCCTGCCCGCGATGGTGAGCCGGAAGGTGTCTTGATAAATTTTGATGGAATGAAAAATAAATTTTACGAACTCATGGATATGGATCCTGTGAAAGGCATACCTTCTTCTAAGAGACTGGAAGAATATGGAATGAGCGCCGAGGCAAAAAAGGTCTGGCAGGAAACTTGAGATGAAAATCTATCTGGTTCCCGTTGGCATAATGAAAAAATATATGAAGGAACGGGACATTGATATTAATTCAGGTCTTACTGCAGGATTACTGATAGAAAAACTCAACCTCCCCGATAAGCTCAAAATAGTCTGTTTTCTAAATGGAAAACGAATAGATGCTTCCGGCAGATTCACTGAGGGAGATGTTGTGAGGATAGTTTCGACATTTGCCGGGGGCTGAATAGTTTCCATCCGGAAATGGCTCTTTTGAGCGATCTCCGTGTCAATCTTCGGGATTTCTTGTGCGACATACGATGTGTATGTCTCCGCATAATCCCTTGATTTCCTTGAGCTTGCCCAAAATTGCCGATTTTCGAATTGGAAACTCAAAGGTTCATATGCCCGGTTTGAAAATATATACAAGCAACCGCCTTGAAATTCTTGCGGAAAAACTCGCACAAATCATTAAATCACCTGTTTCCGGTTTGACTTTTTCCCCCCTTTCCCAGGAGATTATCATTGTTCAGAGCAGGGGAATGGAACGGTGGATTTCCATGGAGCTTGCGAAGCAAAACGGGATTTGCGCGAACTGCCGTTTCCCTTTTCCAAACGCATTTCTTGATGACATACTGAAGCGATTTTTCCCGGATATTTCAGGTACATCTATTTTTGAACCCGGAGTAATGACGTTTTCTCTCCTTAAGATTCTTCCTGCCCATCTCGATAAGCCAGGTTTTGAGAGTTTAAAAAGATATCTTACAGATGACACAAATAAGCTGAAGCTTTTTCAGCTTTCTGAAAAACTCGCCGATATATTTGATCAGTATATTATTTTCAGGCCTGACATGATTTTTATGTGGGATGATAATGATGAAGATAAAGAAAAGCCTCACATGTGGCAGGCTGAACTCTGGCGTGAACTTACACAGGGAAACGAAAAACAACACAGGGCTTATCTGCAAAAGGCGCTTGTACAAAAAATCAGGAAACATTCATCCTGCTCGAACGATTTTTACGGTCGAATATCCGTTTTCGGGATATCGGCTCTTCCTCCTTTTCATATGCAGGCTATCGAGGAATTGTCCGGTATTTTTGAAGTAAATATGTTCCTGTTAAATCCGTGCAGGGAATACTGGACGGATACTGTGACGGACAGGGAATCAACAAGGATAAAGTCAAAATACGCGGGAGTAATTATTGTTGAAGAAGACCTTCATCTTGAAAAAGGAAACCGCCTGCTTGCATCCATGGGAGAACTCGGCAGTACATTTTTCGAGCATGTAATTTCCGCAGAACATGAACTGATTGAAGAGTATGATGAGCAAAAATGCCTCGATCTTCTCTCATGCCTGCAATCGGATATTTTATATCTGAAAGACAGGAAGGTATCTGATAACTCTGATCCGTTTCAGTCTGACAGCCCGGATTCTTCTCTACAGTTTCATTCATGCCACAGTCCCATGAGGGAAGTTGAAGTGCTCTATGATAACCTTCTCGCAATGTTTGAAAATGATCCTGAACTGCTCCCCAATGATATTCTTGTTATGACTCCCGATATAGAAATTTATGCCCCGTTTGTTCATGCAGTTTTTGATGCCCGTGGGGATAATGAGCCGCGTATTCCCTTTTCTGTTTCGGACAGAAGCATCAGGAAAGAGAGCGGTGTAGCAGATGGATTTTTATCAATTCTCGATTTGAAAGAGAGCAGATTTAAAGCTTCTCAGATTGTTTCTGTTTTGGAGTATCCGGGTGTTAAGGAAAAATTCGGGCTGAATGAATCGGACCTTGAAAAAATAAGGGGCTGGATAAGGGATACCCGAATCAGATGGGGTTATGACGGGGCTGATAAAACCGTGCTGGGCCTTCCCGGATTTAATGAAAATACATGGAAGGCCGGAATCGAAAGACTTCTTTTAGGATATGCGATGCCCTTAAAAGAGGGGGAAATGTTTTCAGGAATTATTCCTTTCCAGGGGATCGAAGGCACTGATGCCAAGGTTCTCGGGAGCTTCCTTGAATTTGTGGAAAAGTGTCTCGCTTGCTCGAAATCACTTGTGAGAAAGCATACGATAAATGGATGGCATTCCGTTTTGACCGGGGTTCTTGAAACTTTTTTTGCCGGACATGATGATACTCAGCAGGAGATACAGTTTATACGCCGCGTTCTTGGCGGAATATCTGCAAAGGCCGAGGTGTCGGGTTATGACGAAGAGATAGAAATAGATGCGGTTAAATATTATGTGAAAAAGGCTCTGGAACATGAAAGCTCTTCTTCGGGATTTATGTCCGGAGGTGTTACCTTCTGCTCAATGCTTCCAATGAGAAGCATCCCTTTTAAAGTTATCTGCCTTCTTGGCATGAATAATGACGCCTTCCCGAGAGGCTCATATTCATACGGTTTTGATCTTATGACAGTTGACCCGAGACCGGGTGACAGGTCAAGGAAAAAGGACGACAAGTATCTTTTCCTTGAAGCCCTGATATCTGCAAGAAAAATATTTTATGTAAGCTATGTGGGGCAGAGTATTCAGGATAACAGCTCAATACCGCCCTCTGTCCTTGCGAGCGAACTGCTTGATTATGTCAGGGAAGGATTCGGATTTGATAACGGGCAGATGATTACTTCTCATAAGCTCCAGGCTTTTTCTTCCGCATATTTCAGGGATAAAGGGAAGCTTTTCAGCTATTCGGCGGAAAATATGCTCGCGGCATGCAGTCTGCATGAGAGCCGCCATAAAGATGAAGGTAACATACCATTGATATCAAAAGGTCTTTGTGAGCCTACTGATGAATTGAAAATATTGAATATTGAGTCGCTGTGCAGTTTTTTTACAAATCCCGCAAAACATCTTCTCCAGAAACGTCTCGGGATATACCTTGAAGAAAAGGAATCCGTTTTATCGGACAAAGAGAATTTTGATTTAACCGGCCTTGATAATTATTTCGTTAACCAGGATCTTGTTGCAGATATTCAGGCCGGAAGAACTCTTGATTACATCTTAAAGGCATATAAAGCTGAAGGAAGGATTCCTCATGGTAACATCGGGGAAATCCTTCTTAAGGAATCGGTTATTGGCACGGGAAAGTTTGTAGGAAAAATAAGAGAATATAATAGGGAGAGCCAACCATCTTTACTCGATATAGATATGACGATTGATGAGTTTTCATTAACGGGCAGGCTCTCAAATATTTATGAAAGCGGAATGCTGAATTTCAGGTATGCGGCGATGAAGACAAAGGATTTACTGAGGGCCTGGATTTATCATCTTGTTTTATGCGCGCATCGTGAAATGGATTTGCCTTCGAAGACAGTTCTTGTCTGCATGGATAAGACCGCTCTTTTTAATCCTGTCGGAAAAAGCCGGGAGAATCTTATTGTACTTCTTAATCTCTATTGGGAAGGCCTTTCAAAACCGCTGCATTTTTTCCCCGATTCATCGGAGG
This sequence comes from Desulfobacteraceae bacterium, assembly GCA_041298995.1. Lineage (GTDB taxonomy): Bacteria > Desulfobacterota > Desulfobacteria > Desulfobacterales > RPRI01 > RPRI01. Next base: position 1,907 of record JBFYVZ010000057.1, on the reverse strand, counting down.
AATATGTCAGCCAGGCACACATTAAGAAAAAAAATAGAAAAGATTCAATGCAGGCTGTGCGGAATAAATGGCTGGGAAGTAAATTTTCAATGGGAGAATTCGAAGATCCTTATTACAATGCATGTTTCAGGAACAGCGATATAAATGACATATTCGACGATTCATTTATTAAAAATTCGGAGTCCGTGTTCCTTCCCTTACTTGATCATTTATCAGGATCTTAAAATGTCACTTATTTTATTACGTTTCTTCAAACAGTTTTTGCAGCCCGCCCCGTAATTGGATTACTTGAACCGAAACAGCGTTTTTCTTTTTCATTGTTGATTTGAAACGGCAATCGTGTCAACCTGCCGCTACAATTTACGATTCATCCTATAGGGGGTCTTTATGGCGAACAAGATGAAATCACCTCAAATGCCAAATCCATATGGTCTAAACATAAACCTCGTTACGGCAAAAAAAATCGCATCAGCCGCAACATAGGAAGCTGAAACATTAAAGTTAAATGTAATCATAGCAATAGTGGATATCGGCGGGCATCTTATCTATCTTGAACGGTTTGATAAGGCGCAATTCGGCAGCATAAATGCTGCTGTTCATAAAGCCAGATGTTCAGTCGCCTATAAAAGACCAACAAAGGCCTTTGAGGATGCAGTAAACAGCGGTAAAATTAATTTACTGACTCTCGGATATTTGTGCAGTTGAAGGAGGCTTGCCGATCATTCAGGGTGGTAAGATTATCGGCGCAATAGGTGTGTCGGGTGGCGCAACCCAAGAGAATGAACGGATTGCGAATGCGGGCATCAGCGCTCCGAAGTAAAGGATGAAGCTGTTTTGACAATTTATGCCAGGAGAACGGCAAGTCGTTCTTTATGAAATTCATGTTTGACATATCATGCCGTAGAGCGTGGCTTTCAATGCATATTTATCAAGGAACAAGTTATTATAAGGAGAAGCAGATGGATATAAATGAAGCCGTTAAAAACAGGAGGAGCATAAGAAGCTTTCTTCCGAAGAGGGTTCCGGAAGATACAATCCGGGAACTTATAAGCGATGCTTTATGGGTTCCTTCGTGGGGTAATACTCAGCAGTATGAATTCGTGGTTGCCACCGGTGATGCCCTTGAGCGCTTTAAAAAAGAAAACCGGGAAGCCCTCATGTCCGGGGAAAAACCAGAACCGGATGTACCTATGCCGGAAAAATGGCCGGAAACTTTAAAAAAAAGATATGTGGATGTGGGTAAGAGCGTTCTTACTGCCCTTTCTATTCCTCGGGAAGATAAAACCGGAAGGATGAATTACTATGGAGACATGTTTTCTCTTTTTAATGCCACTGCTCTTCTGATTGTAGTAGTGGACAGGGATATCCTTCTTGAATATGCCATACTTGATGTGGGCATTTTCGTACAGACATTTAAACTATTGGCTCATGCAAGGGGCCTTGGCACTATTTCTCTTGCAGCATCCGTATCCTATCCGCAAATTATACGTAGAATTTTTAATGTCTCTGAAAGTAGAAGGATCATTATTGGAACTGCTCTGGGATGGCCTGATAATGATTCGCCGGTAAACAACTTTGAAAGAAAACGCGATCCCGTCGAGATGTTTGTACGCTGGGTGAGCTAAGGTACAGTGCAAAAAATATTTATTTCAAACCATAACCTTTAAGTCCCGTGATGATTTTTCAAGTGCATATCTTCATCCACTGGTTCATCACGCACGATACGCGTTTCAAGCAATTCTTCGGTTTTGCGGATGTTGCCGAAGGCGAACCTGAGCTTCAACCGCATCATATCGTATGCGGTCTCATCGGGGATTCCCGCTTGCATAATTTCCTCGGCGGATACCAACCCGTAATTCCCGCGGTAGATGTACTCAACCTGCGCTCTGATCTGGTCTTCGATTCCG
>JBFYVZ010000044.1:0-6384 GCA_041298995.1 Desulfobacteraceae bacterium | reverse complement strand
ACGGTGATGGAACGATTAATCTGGTGATTGATGACCGGATGTACCTGGTGAACCCGAACACTCTAATCAATGAATCAGAGATGCGTAAGTTCGGCCTTAACGTAGGACAGATCATCCTGGTTATTAGCAAGCAGCAGATTCGTTAAGGCCTGCCTTGAGAAGGATTTACCGCCCAAGAGACTGCGACAAAGGATATCAGAAAGGTTTCATGATGAATTCCGGGAACAGGAGTGAGACAAGATGTTCCAACAATACTCTTATTAAAACCTCTGGTCTCCTAAAAAATAGGCAGGTTTTGAAACCCTGCCTTATAATTTTATTATAGTCAGTTTTTTAAAAACGTGCTGTTATTTACCCGGGAATGGAAACAGGGCTGGACTTGCCGATATACTCCATGGTCTCTTCGTACTTGGCACGCATATCAACAGTCCCTTTATCAATTTTCTTTTTATCAGGACTCCATTTGGAGGGGCATTCGGTTTTCAGTGAGCTGATCCTCTCTTCCAGGTCGCTGATCAGAATTTTAAGATCACCGATATTGCCAAGAATCTTTTCCCTGTGCTTGCCAGCCAGTTTGTCTGTTTTAACAATCGTGTCGTATAACTTTGCCTTCCATCCTGTTAGCTCTATTTCCAAACCTGAACAATAGTCTTTTACGTCCATGGCATCCTCCTTATTAATGTTTTGAGTTTAAATACAATGCGATCAAATAACCTCCATTCCATAATTTAAGACTGTTTCGAATTAAATACTGAATTTATAATAACTCTTTAAAAATAAATTACAAGTTAATTTAAATTCACATCAGCCATTAACTGATGCCGATCTTTATTCCGGATTCAATAAGAGTTTTGCTCTTTAGAAGCCATTTCAAAAACCCGTCTGAGGCCTGACAGCTGTGTTGCAAGCCTCTTCAAAATGCTCACATACTCCCTTGTATGCTGCGCTTTTTCATCGTATTGCGCCTTGCTCTCAGACCTGATCCGAGGTTTTGAAATGGCTTCTAGTATTAAACAGCAAATTTAATTATTTCCCTTTTGCTGGAGGAGGTTTTTTTATTTTGAAATCAACGGTCAGCATGGGACCCTTTAGAACAGGTTTTCCAATGGAACGGGCAATGGCCTTCAGCATCCGGGGATAGATAAGACGATGGAAAGGGTCAAACAAGTACCAGTAGAGGATTCCTCCCAATCCCCTGGGCAGGAAACGGGCCGTTTGCCGAAGTTCAGTGTTTCCTCCGGGAAGCGGTTTGAGACGGAATTCTAGCAGGGCATCCCCGGGAACCTTCATTTCCGCGAGCAGCAGTAAATGTTCACCATGGTCTGCTTCAAGGACCCGCCAAAAATCCAGGGCATCTCCTGGACGCAATTCAACCGGATGCCGCCTTCCGGATCTAAAACCGACCCCGCCTATTAGCCGGTCAAACCATCCCCTAATTTTCCAGAGCCCGTTCCCGAAATACCAGCCTGTCTTACCACCGATTCTTGTCAGGGCTGCCCATACTTCCTCCGGTCCGGCTTGAATCTGAACAGCGTATCCCAACTCAAGAGTCGTTCCCCCTGAGTATGGAGAGTCCCCGCAATAAATCCATTCCTTGGGGACGGCCGTACCGGCATCCATCCAGCAGGTATCAATCCGCTGCTGTTCAACCCTATCCAGGGCCATACGGATGGTCTGCCGGCAGTCTAAAAGTTCCTGAGGAATGATATTCTGAATTCGGTTGTCCTGACAGATCACTGTGTTACGCAGCCCTTCGGCTAGAGGCCGGGCAATGGAGGCCGGGACCGGTGTAATTAGGTGTATCCAATATGAACTAAGGGTCGGTGTAAAAAAGTAAACAGGGATTATAATCCGCCTTGGCAGCCCGGCTTCTTCGGCAAAAATTCGAAAAAGCTGCCGGTAGGTGACGACATCTGGTCCCCCGATGTCGAAAGTCTGCCCCAGAACCTCATCGTGCTCGAGGCAACCCTGCAGGTAGTTGAGGACATTACGAATACCGATGGGCTGGACCATGGTATCCACCCAGCGCGGGGTTATCATTACCGGCAGCCGCTCCACAAGATAGCGCAGGATTTCAAACGAAGCGCTCCCGGAGCCCAGGATCATGGCCGCCCGGAGAAAGGTAGCCGGCACCGGGCCGGACTGCAGGATTCGGGCAACTTCATACCGGGAGCGTAAATGGCTGCTAAGATTGAGAACATCCTTTCCGCCCAGACCTCCAAGATAGATGATGCGGTTCAGGCCTGTTTCGGCGGCCGCCTCCACCATGTTACGGGCGGCCCTTCGGTCCGTCTCTGTATAACCTTTCGGATCTGTTACCATGGAATGAACCAGATAAAAAGCTTCCCGACAGCCCTGACAGGCCTTAACGAGAGACTCCTTATCCAGAACGTCACCGGCTGACAGTTCAACCCCGGGATGCCCGCTCCAGGGCCTTCCCTTCAATGTTGATACCGAACGCCCAAAGGCTCTGACCCGGTACCCGGCCTGCAGTAGCTGGGGAACCAAACGGCCGCCGACATACCCGGTTGCTCCGCTGACAAATACAGGTTTCTTCTCCATTTATTTCCCAATTGATTATCGGATTATTACTGATCTTTTAAGACCAATCGGAGGACTGACCCCCGGCTGAAAGTTCTCTGGTGGAACTAACTGAAAAAATTGATCATATCCAGTATAATCAGGCAAATCTCAATTTGCAATCTCAAAATTCATGAAAAAAGATTTTCTCTGCGTGCTGGTCAGTTTTAGCGCAAGGAGCAGAAGTTATCGGATATTCAGACAGAACATTTTGAACCGTGGCCAAAATCCTCTTGACACAAAAAACCCTTATTCATATAGTCAAAAAGAAATTGCCAAAAAGTGATACTCCTTATTAAAATAAATAGTTATAATTATTCTGGCTACGTGACTGGTAAGTTCTGTACCGATGGAATTCCCGGCGGCTTTCTGCCTTCATTGACAGTTCTTTGCCAGGCAATCTCCGGGCATACGCAATTTATAGTAGAGCATCTTGAAAACATAGGTGTCAATTATGCCAGAACTCTCAGGGAATGGCGGCTCCGGTTCATCAGCCAGACAGACCAGATTGCCAGTATGGGTTTTGATAAAGCCTTCATCCGTAAATGGATATATTACCTTTCATGCTGTGAAGCCGGATTTGAAAGGAGGGTACTGGGAGATATTCAGATGGTTTTAAGAAGGGCGAAAAACGAATCGGAAGACGGATAGCATTAATAAAGTCTGATAGCTGGTTTTAATTGAGGCTTGGTCTAAAAAATAACGACCTCATTCTGCAGATTTTGATTCTTGAATCTCGATAGGCAAAAGCTGCCCGATACTCATGACGACCATCCGGGCAGGATCGGTGTTGGTAGATTGCGCGGCCTTGGACAATGCTGAAGGAGCCTGCCCGATCGGTTCATCTCCCAAACGGAAGGTTCCCCATTGAGTCGGGATAAAGTACCGGGCTCCTAAATCACGGAAGGTGTCGAGGGCCTCCCGGGCATCCATATGGGCATAATGCATGAACCAGCGCGGGTCATAGGCGGTGACTGGCAGCAGGGCGTAATCGATGCCAGGATAGCGGCGTCCGATCTCCCGGTAGCCGATAAAGTAGCCGCTGTCTCCTCCATAATAGATTTTCCGGTCGGAGGTCACCAGCAGAAAACTCGCCCACAGGGTGGTATCTGTGTTTTGAGTAATCCTCCGCGACCAGTGTTGGGCGGGAAGACAAACCACTTGGCAACCGTCGTCGCTGTAAACAGTTTGCCACCAGTCCATTTCCACCACGTCCTGTTTTCCGAGATCATTCATCATGGCCTTGAGTCCCAGGGGTACATAGATCCGCGTGTCGGCAGGGAGACGCCTGATGCTTTCGGAATCCAGATGATCGTAATGGCTGTGGGAAATCAGCACATTTTTCTTACCGGGCAGGGCCGCAAACTCATCGAGAGAGAGGCCCGGCGGGGTTTTCCGTTTCGGCAGCAGCGCCCGCTCCGAAAAGATCGGATCTGTGATCCAGTATTCTCCGTTGATTCTGATCAGAAATGTGGAATGACCGATCCAGGCGATAAAATCGCCCGGTGTTGACCGTATCCGCTCAGGGAGATCTGATAAGACCGCGGGAACATCCTTTTCCTCCCCCGGAGCATAGGGGGTCTTGTCAGAAAGCTGCCAGCGCAGAAAATCACTGAAGCCCTTCTGCATGGGCATCCAGGGATTGAAATAGCGGCCGTCTTCCAGATGCGGGGCATAGAGAAGCGCCGGGTCTGCAGACTCCACTTGCTCCCGCCACTTCTGTTCATCGAAGGGCCTGATGGGCAAGAGGCAGGAAGCCAGCAGCATGACCAGCAAAAGGATCATGGCCACAGGGACCGTTTTTCGATAAGAAATGTTCATGCTGTCAGGCGGGATGACTTCGATTCAGCCGTCACTACCCGTATCTTCTCTCTTCTTTGTTGAACGATTCCAGAGCGGGTCGCTCCGGCAAAGACTTGCTCGCGATCAGCCGACCTCATGGCTTCCTATCAGCGGCAAGACGTTCTCGACACTGAAATACACGACAAACCGGTTCTTGACGTCATAACGAGAATAATCACACTTCCGGCAGATCTCCTGAATGAGCTCCTCGTTCTGCTCTTCCTTCAGTTTTTTCAGATAAACCCTTTTGCCGGACCATCCCCCTCCCGCCTCCATGAAAAGATAGGCGGCCCACGGGTTCGACTTGAGGTTTTCATGGGTTAATCGCTCAGCCATAATAAAGGCAACCGTTTTTTCATCCATGACATGCGGGCGGCCGTAAACAGCCGCATTCACCTTCCCTGCACTGTCTGCCGTTGCCAGCACCCCGTGTCCCTTTGCGTTGTCGAAGTATTCTTTCAGCGTCATCATCCACCTCCATAATGTTTAGGACCAATATCTCCTGAACCGCCGCCCTATATTCTATTTGATAAGTCATGTTTTATAGCATATGAATAACCTGTCCGGTTGTCAAGAAATCATGAGGCCGGATTCGCACATGCACAGCTGAATTGTTTATGCGAAATAGTTTGAAGATGTAATTTCAGAGAGGAGCGTGCGTATCCATTACATTCCGGGACCGCTCTTTCTGATCCGGATGGGGTGATGACCAATGAGCAGCATTACAAGAGCGTTGACTATAGCACGTACATTGCTTTTATCTCTCTGTTTTCTTGCCGGTTGTGCTTATCCCGGACCCAAGACCGCCGGTCAGGATTCCGTCACATTCCGGGATGATTTGAATCTTTACACAGGCAAGCATCAACGACGTTTTTTGCTTCATATTCCGGAAGGCTACACCATTTCTCGTTCTTATCCCCTCGTGGTGGTTCTGCACGGCGCGTTCAGTACAGCGCGGGAAATGGAGAAATGGTCCGGATGGAGTCGGCTTGCAGACCGTGATGGGTTCATCGTCATCTATCCGGAGGGCATCGGGATCCTGGGTTTTCTGCAGCACTGGAACGCAGGGCATTGCTGCGGCAAGGCCGTCGAAGATAACTGGAACGATGTCGCCTTCATCGAGGCAGCCATCGATGGGACGTGCCGACAGTATGCAGTCGATAAACGCCGGATATACATGATTGGATTCTCGAACGGGGGCATGATGACCTACCGGTTTGCGGCGGAGCGTTCATCACTGCTGGCGGCGGCTGCTTCGGTTTCCGGCGCCATCAACAGCAGGGTGGCGCAGGATGAACCGGAGTGGCGTATGCAGGCTCCAGAGCGTCCGGTCCCTTTCTTGATCATGCACGGGGATTCGGACAAGACAATTCCCTATGAAGGGGGAAAACCAACTGATCGGGAAAGCACCCGGGAGTATCGGTCTGTCTCCGACGCGGCGGGATTCTGGATCACTGCAAACAAGTCAGTTGCAGGACCGGTCCGGAAAGACACTTTTAGCGGCATAATGACCGAAGAGTCCTGGACGGATTCCAACGGCGGGAATGAGGTGCGGGTCTGCCGGATAATAAACTTTGGACACGAGTGGCCCGGAGAAAATTTTACGAGAGCGCTTCCGGAGGATCACCCGCTGAAAGACTTGGATTCAGCCGAGATAATCTGGCGCTTCTTTCGGCAATATCCAAAGGAGTGATCAAACAACCAAGACATGCGGAGATTAACCCCAGGGAGTGGCTCGCCAAGTTGTGCTCCCAATTCCAAACATAATAAAGAGGTGGTGGTCATAAAACATTTAATCCGAATCATACTTACAACAGCGGTAATCATCTTTGGAGCGATGAATGCCATGGCGATCGAAGAAGCTGCGTATACAGTATTGAAAAAAGACAACCGGTTCGAAATCCGTGATTATGCACCCCACATCCTTGCCGAAACCGTCGTGGAAGTAGACTTTGAAGGGGC
>JBFYVZ010000034.1:0-26408 GCA_041298995.1 Desulfobacteraceae bacterium | reverse complement strand
AATGGAAGACAATTTCGAGTGGTATAAAGACGGCGTTAAAGCCATCATGAAAAGAAGGAGCATGCAGAAAGCAACTGAAGGCAAACTTGTTGACGGTATCATAGGGCTCATGGCCGATATTATTGAACCTGAACCTTCCTTTGAAACCGCAGTAGAGGCTGCCCTTGGAGAATCCCTCCAGTACATAATTATAAATGACCAGAGTACCGGTAAATCTCTCATGGAATTTCTGCAGTCCCAGGGAGCTGGACGCAGCGGGTTCATTCCCATAACATCCCTTAAAAAACTTGAATGCGAACACTGCTCAAAACCCGATTCTTCAAAACTGCTGATAAACCACGTGGCGGTTAAAGCCGGTTATGAAAAAATGGTAGAAACCCTTATCGGACATGTTATTTTCTCCGGTAATATTAATGAAGCGCTTGAAACATTCAACACTAACGGTTCTTTTCATACAATTGTCACTAAAAATGGGGAAATTATTTCCCATAACGGTACTATGGCGGGCGGAAGCAAAGAAGCTTCTTCGGGAATCCTTGCGAAAAAACATGAAATCAAAGAGCTTGAAAAACAAATATCCAAGCTTGACGGGAATCTTGAAACCGCTCGTGCTGTCCAGAAGGCGCTGGAATCTGAAGTAAGGTCTTTCGAAATAACCCTGCAAAAGCTCATGGAACAAAAACATGTGGCGGTTCAGAGTGAAATTGAGGCTGAGAAATATCTTTACAAGATATCCGAAGATTTAAAACATGCGCGCCATCATTTTGAAATTGTGCAACTCGAACAGGAACAGTTGATAGGCGAGCGAAGCGACATTGATGAAGAAATAGCAAAATATAATGAAGCCCTGGCGAAAGTTGAAAGCGAGGTTGCGGATGCAAAAGAAAAGGTTGCGGTGATTTCCGAAAAAATAAGAACCTCGTCATCTGAACTTGCAGTTTACGATCAGAAAGTTGTTGATCTTAAATTAAAGCTCACAGCCCTCAATGCCAGGCTGGACAACGGAAACAATTCACTAAATCGTCTTAAAGATTATTATAATGACGGAATCGGAAGGCAGCAAATCCTTGTGCAGGAGATATCACAAAAAACCGGTAAAATTGAAGCTTCGAAGATCAAACTTCTTGAAAATGAACAGGCTCTTCACGGTATGTACAACCGAATATCAATTTTAAAGCAGGCTCTTGAAAACAATGAGGCCGATTACAACACAATAGACGTTACACTCAAAGAACATGACAGCCTTATTACAAATGTAAGGAATGAGCGCGAACAGACTTTGCAAAAATTGCGACTGCTTGAAATCGAGCAATCCCAGCGGCAAATGCAGAGAGAAAACATTTCGAAGCGTTTTGAAGAACGCTATCAAAGCCTTCTTTCGGAAGCAGAGCCTATGCCTGATTTCGCCGTTGATAATCCTGCAATGGCCGTTACCGGGATGGAAGAAGAACTGGAACGGTGCAGAAAAAAAATCGGAGATTTTACGGATGTCAACCTTGGCGCAATAAAGGAATACGAACAACTCAAAGAACGCTTCGATTTCCTCTCCAGACAGCGCGATGACCTTGTCAAAGCTATTGAAGACCTCCACAAGGTCATAAAAAAAATTAATAAAATATCACAGGAAAGATTTTTAAACACATTCAATGAAGTTAATAAGAAAATTGGAGAAGTCTTCCCAACCCTTTTTGAAGGAGGCACGGCCAATCTTATTCTGACAGAGCCCGATAAGCCTCTCGAAACAGGAGTTGAATATATGATTCATCCGCCCGGCAAAAAACTGACAAGGATGAGTCTTCTTTCAGGAGGAGAAAAAGCCCTTGCCGCCATAGTTTTTGTATTTGCGATATTCCTGCTGAAGCCGGCATCTTTCTGCGTTATGGATGAAATAGACGCGCCTCTTGATGATTCGAATGTTTACAGGTTCAACAACCTTCTCAAAATCATAGGCGATAAATCTCAAATCATAATGATTACTCACAATAAAAACAGCATGGAATTTGCCGATACGCTCTTTGGAATAACAATGGAACACATGGGTGTTTCAAAGGTTGTTTCGGTCAATCTTGAAAGGACAAATGGGGATATGTAATGAAGGCTTGTATTAATGATACCTGGAGACAAAAATGATGCTCGGATGGTTTAAAAGTAAAAATGATTCAAAAACTGGAGCAGATGATTCGTCAGGTTCATTAAACTACTTTAAACGCCTTAAAGAACGCCTTTCAAAAACCAGGGATATCTTTTCAGGAGGGATTGAAAAGATTTTTTCAGGTAAAAAACATATCAATGATAATCTGCTTGAAGAGCTTGAAGAGCTTCTTATCACTTCCGATATCGGTGTTCAGACTGCTAACGATCTTATACAATGCATATCCGGAAAATCTTCCGCGATCTCAGGACCGGATCAAGTCAAGGCTATTCTGAAAAACGAAATAATCCGGCTTTTAAACGGCGATGCCCCCCCACGTCCGAAACCGCCGGTCAGTAAGCCACACGTAATCATGGTCGTCGGGGTCAACGGTGTCGGCAAAACAACGACCATAGGGAAACTCGCAACAAAATTCGCCGCTTCAGGAAATAGAGTCCTTATCGCGGCGGCAGACACTTTCCGTGCAGCAGCAGTTGAACAGCTTTCTATATGGGCGGAGAGAGCCGGAGCCGAAATTGTAAAACACAAGGATAACGCCGATCCTGCGGCTGTAGCATATGACGGGATCGAAGCGGCTTTTGCAAGGAATATCGATGTTGTTATAGTCGATACTGCCGGAAGGCTTCATACAAAAACGAACCTGATGGAAGAGCTTAAAAAAATAAAACGCTCCATTTCAAAAAAAATGCCGGCTGCGCCTCATGAAATACTTCTTGTGCTTGATGCCACAACCGGACAGAATTCAATATCACAGGCAAAACTTTTCAACGAGGCGCTTGGAGTTACAGGCATAGCCCTTACAAAACTTGATGGAACAGCCAAAGGCGGGATTGTCATCAGTATATGCAATACCTTTAAATTACCGATTAAGTATATCGGAATTGGCGAAAGCATTGATGACCTGCAGGAATTTGACCCGGTGGTTTTCGTCAACGCTCTTTTTTAACCTTACGGAATTGCAGCCTTGCAATAGCCGCCAGGCAGCATAATAATATTTTTTTCCTTTTCGTGTTAATATGATATTTTCATACAGGCATCGCGCAAGGGGCCGGCATGGCGCGGTCTAAGATGGATAAAGCCATAAAAAGTGTTGTGGGAAGCTGATTTTCACTTGACACCAATAAATTCCTGCTATATTGGCAGGGAGAAATAGGATGTTCATTATTAACAAACAAAATCAAAGGGGGGGGAAAGCACTATGACAAAAGCAGAATTGGTAGACAAGGCGGCACAGGATGCCGGCATTTCCAAAGTCACGGCGGCAGCTGCTCTAAACTCTTTCATGGACAGCATTTCAAAAACTCTTAAGAAAAAAGACGGCAAGGTTACACTCGTTGGTTTTGGCACTTTTACAAAAGTGCGCCGTAAAGCCAGAAAAGGCCGCAATCCTCAGACAGGTGAGCCCATCAAAATCAAAGCTTGCAGCGTTGTTAAATTCAGACCCGGCAAGAATCTCAAAGATTAAAATCAAATTTCAATCCACTTTAAGGCGGTTTGTTTTTTTAAGTTTAAAGCAAAAAACAGGCCGCCTTTTTTTATCCAAACCTTACATTAAACCCTTCAAATTCGCCGGAATAAGCACCCTGCTCAACGTCAACCTTCGCAACTCTCGAATAGGGCGGGCCTTTTTTGCACCATTCAATCATCGAAGCGACATCGCTTATTGCTCCTTCAAAAACAGCTTCAACTGTCCCATCCCTGTTATTCCTTACCCATCCGCAGACATTAAACCTGTCCGCAACCTGTTTAGTCTCCATCCTGAAACAAACACCCTGGACTTTACCGGCAATTATAACACAAGATCTTATCTTGTCAGACGACATATACATTCCCTCCATAAGATGAGAGGTTTGAATATCTCCCATTCGGATCCGGCAGGGGAATGGGCTCTGGTATTCCGCAGGAATACGATTTAAGCTACCCCATTGGCAAGAGGAGATTTAAAATCAGGCGCCTGTAATTTTTTTGAAGCCTTCCTCGTCAATAATATGAACATCTAAAGCTTTTGCTCTCTCTATTTTGGATCCTGGAGATTGACCCGCAACAACAAAATCGATTTTTTTGCTGACCGACTCGCTTACTCTTCCCCCTAAATTTTTTATCTTTTGCACAGCCTCGCTTCTTGTCATGGTTTCAAGCGTTCCGGTTAAAACAAAGACTTTCCCATCCAGTGTTCGTTTTATATTACCCTCTTCAGGATAAATATTTACCCCGCATTTTAAAATTTGATCGATTCTTTTACGGTTTTCTCCGTGCATGAAAAATTCGGCAATACTCTGCGCCAAAACAGGGCCGATTCCATTTATATCTTTCAAATCATCATAGTTAGCATCATAAAGATTTTCAAGGCATCCGTATTTCAAAGCGAGTATTTCCGCAATGTGCTCGCCCACATGACGAATTCCAAGAGAGTATAGAAAACGGCTGAAAGATATTTTTTTGCTCTTTTCAATAGACCCTAAAAGGTTTTCAGCCGATAATGCCCCCATATTATCCAGGCTTTCAATTTTTTCTTTGTCCAGATAAAATATGTCCGCGAAGGATGACAGATATCCCCTCTCAACAAGCTGGCCGGTCAGTTTCTCGCCAAGCCCGTCTATGTTAAAAGCCCTTTTTGATGCAAAATGCTCTATCTGAGCTTTGACCTTGGCGGGACAGGCATCATTAATGCATCTTACAGATGCTTCTCCTTCATCCTTTAACACAGGCGAACTGCAGAAGGGACAACTTGCAGGCATAGTGAAAATCTTTTCACTTCCGGTTCTGACAGTCTCAATAGCCTTTACGATTTCAGGGATTACATCACCCGCCCGCTGGACAAGAACAGTATCTCCGATCCTTATGTCCTTTCTCCTTATCTCGTCCACGTTATGCAGTGTCGCGCGATTAACATTCACTCCGCCGATATTAACGGTCTCAAGATGCGCAACAGGAGTAAGAGTTCCTGTACGCCCGACCTGCACTTCAATCTTCAATACCCTGGTTGTTTCCTGTATCGCCTTGAACTTACAGGCTATGGCCCACCTAGGGCTCCTTGCAGTGGTCCCAAGCTGAACCTGGAACTCAATGCTGTCAACCTTTATTACCATACCGTCAATATCATAAGGCAACCCATATCTCTTATTTTCAAGTTCTCTGAAATATTCGATAACTCCGTCTATTGTTAATTTCTGCTTTATGTTAGGATTGATTCTGAAACCAAATCTTTTCAACCTGCAGAGCATATCCCAGTGAGAATTAACATTCATTCCTGACACATCTCCGATCCCATATATAAAAATTTCCAAAGGGCGTCTGGCGGTAATTCGAGAGTCAAGCTGTCTTAAAGACCCGGCGGCGGCATTCCTCGGATTTGCAAATAACTGCAAACCGTTGTTTGACATTTCATCATTGAGCCTTTTAAATCCCTCCCTGCTTATAACCACCTCACCCCTGACCTCAAGACGGGCCGGTGCGTTTTTTTCATTTCCATGGTGCTGAATCAAAATAGGAACAGTTCGTATAGTCTTAACATTGGATGTAATCACTTCCCCGGTTTCACCGTCACCACGGGTAGAACCAATGACAAGCTTCCCGTCCTCATAGACAAGTTCCACCGCAACACCATCCATCTTGGGTTCCGCAGTGTACATAATTTCCCCGTCAGTCATAAGCTCTTTTTTGACGCGCCTGTCAAAATTCAATATATCCGAATCTGAAAAGGCATTATCAAGGCTGAGCATTTTAACCGTATGCTTTACTGAACCAAATTTTTTCAGTGGTAAGGCGCCTACTCTCATGGATGGAGAATCGGGACTTGAAAGTTCAGGATACTGAGTTTCGAGCTCAATCAGTTGCCTCATCATTCTGTCATATTCCGAATCGGAAATTTCCGGGGCATCCATTACATAATAGCGGTTATTATGCCTGTGGAGTTCCTGCCTCAGATTTTCAATTTTTATTACAATTTCCGGATCTATAAAATCGGGCATATTTTTATCAAAGCCTCGCACACAACGGCCCTGCTCTTCAGGAAACGTTCATCACTGAAACCCGGCCGCCATTTCATAGTTGATATTTCATCTGAAACAACAAGGAGTCCGGCCGCCTCGACATTTCTGAATCTTGCCGCAGTAAATATAGCCGAAAGCTCCATGTCAACTGCCAGCGCGCCTATTTCCCGGAAGCGTCCAACTTTTTCAGGGGTCTCTCTGTATATGGCATCCGTAGACCAGACAGATCCCTCCGTAAAGGAAATCCCCATCTCTATCAAAGCAGTTTTTATTTTATCTGTTAAAAGCACAGACGGATATACGGCGCCTTTTTCAATACTTTCACTGTATCCGTAATGTTTTGAAGTGCCCTCGTCGACAAAAGCGGATGCGGCGACAATAATATCTCCGATCTTAACCGCATCAGAAACCGCACCGCACCAGCCGTAAAATATTATCCTGCTTGAACCCCAGGCAGTTAGAGTCTCCAGAAGCATCACTGCATAAGGAGCTCCTGCAAAAGGGCCTGTTATGGAGAAATTATACTCGGAATTCTTCGGAGAAAAGAATTTGCTGTTATGCAATACCCGGGACTGATCATCCCAGATGTTTATAAGATTGCAAATGCAATCGAGATCCGTCTTGCTGCTTACCATAAGCGCAACCGGTTTAGGATCAGGAGGATTCCTTCCTATGACAGGCTTTACGATCGCATCATCTTTAAACATGCGTTAAACCCCGTCGGCAGAAAACGGAACATATTGAAAATTCTTCATAGAAGGCTGCCGGCAACCTTAAGACCTTTTATTGAGACCCATAGTACTTACCGAGGGCCAGCAAGTTTCGACAACTCATCCTTCACTTCATCAATTATATCGTAAAACCACATGAGGTCTTCTATCGTAAGACGGCCGGCCTTACGCTGGCTTTCATTTCCATCTTTTTTCAGAAACACTCTCGGACCTATCTGTAGTTTAGGTTCACCAGCACCATACTGATTTATGGAAATTACAAGACCTGTCTCTTCATTTTTCCACTGCTTTAATATTTTATCCATATCGGGATCAAAAGGCATTTTATACTCCTTATTTAAAATTATAAAATGTTCATGTCACACAACTTCATGTTTTTGAAAAATCTGCAAACAAATCGAAAAGATCGGATATACATCCAAGCAATGCAAGCCGGTTGTTTCTGATATTTATATCTTCGGCCATTACAAGTACTCCGTCAAAAAAAGCGTCAACAGGTTTTTTCAGCGCCGCAATATCAAGAAGCGCCTGATCAAAAGCTCCGTTTTCCAGATTCTTCACGACCGTGCTATTAACATTCCTGTAAGAAGCAAACAGAGCTGACTCGCATTCATGTTCAAACAATTTCTCGTTGACACCGTCAATCCCCTTGACGCTTACTTCATGCCCGGATTTTTTAATTATGTTTACAACTCTTTTAAAGGCGATCGCAAGAGGTTCAAAATCGGGAGCTGCTTTCAGTCTTTCCAGCGCCTTTGTCCTGCTCCAGACATCAGGCACAATATTTACCGAAGCACCCATTACAGCCGAAATCACATCCCTGGAATAGCCCTGCTCTGCCAGAAGATGCGACATCCGGCTTTGAAGAAAACCACACACCTTCTCAACGCTCTCATTTGCTTCGCCTGCCATTTTGGAATCAAAAAGTGTCATACTTTTTTCAACAAGGGCTCTTAATGAAAAAGAAAAGCCCTTGTCTATTATTATTTGAATTATACCAATCCCCTGCCGCCTTAACGCATAAGGATCGGAAGCTCCAGTAGGAATGAGTCCTGCTGAAAAACAGCCGCATATCGAATCAATCTTATCGGCAATGCCGACTATTGCTCCAACCAGTGTTTCAGGAAGAGATCCGCCTGAAAAGCTCGGCCTGTAATGCTCTTCAATGGCAAAAGCAACATTTTTCGGTTCACCGCCGTTTAATGCATAGATTCTGCCCATGATGCCCTGCAGTTTAGGAAATTCACCAACAACCTGACTGACAAGGTCCGCTTTGCACAAGCGGGCAGCTCTTTTAGCCTGTCTTTTGATTTCCGGGTTATCAGATACTTTACCCGCCAGATATTCTGCGATTTTTTCAACTCTTTCAATTTTTTCATACATTGAACCGAGCTTTCCCTGAAATAGAACTCCTTTCAGTTTTTCAACCCATTCATCAATTGGCACTTTTGCGTCACTTCTATAAAAAAACCTTGCGTCTTCAAGCCGTGCTCTCAAAACACGCTCATGTCCCTTTGCAATAAGCGACATGTTATTTGCTTTTGTATTATTTACAGCTATAAAACACGGCAAAAGACGCTTGCTGCCGTCAATTACCGTAAAATATTTCTGATGCTCACGCATGGAATTAATCAATATTTCATCCGGAACTTCGAGATAAGATTTGTCAAATCTACCGGCAACAGGCACAGGATATTCAACAAGGTTTGTCACTATATCCACAAGTTCGCTGTCTTGTAAAACGCTCCCGCCCAGCTTTAAAGCAACCTCTCCGATAAGCTTTTCAATATCTGCTTTCCTCTCATCTATATCCGCAATGACACTGGCTGCTCTCAATTTATCAAGGTATTCGTCCGGGTGGGAAATTTTTATTTTCCCGGGAGATAAAAATCTGTGACCGAAAGTATATCTTCCGCTTTTTATATTCCCTGCCTCAAACGGCACAACCCGTTCGCCGAGAAGCGCTAAAATCGATTGGATAGGTCTTGCAAATCTGATATCAAGATAGCCCCACTTCATGACTTTGGGAAAAGGAACAACTGCTATTACCTGTGGAAGCAATTTGGATAAGACAGCCCTGCTTTCAAGTCCGGTCTCTGTTTTAACGGCGCAAAGATACGGCCCTTTTTCAGTCTGTTTTATGCATATTGCCTTTAAGGGAATACCCATCTTTTCCGCAAATTTTCTCCCGGCCATCGTCGGCTGACCGTTGCCGTCAAATCCTACTTTTTCAGGAGGTCCGATAATCTCGGTGGTAAGAGGTTTTTGTTTAGTCGAAATATTTTCAATCTGCAGGGAAAGCCTTCTCGGAGTTCCAAATGTCTTTGCCTTCCCATGCTCAATCCTCTCCTCGGTCAATTTCCGCAACAAAATTTCCAACATCGCATTTAAAGCGGGCTTTATATAACCTGCAGGAATTTCTTCCGTGCCTATTTCAAACAATAGAGTCTTCATATTCACCTCAATTTATTAATAAACACAAGACACACGTGACAAGAACTCATCTTCAGCATACCGGCTTCAGGTGTTTATATCTTTCCCTGTCCCCGTTCTTTTTAACAGTGGAAATCCCATAACCTCTCTCTGCTTTAAATAACCTTCAGCACATGCCCGCGCGAGATTTCTGATCCGCGCAATGTAACCGGTTCTTTCAGTAACACTTATGGCTCCGCGTGCATCAAGGAGATTAAAGGTATGGGAACACTTTAAGCAGTATTCATAAGCCGGGAGTATAAGCGATTCTCCGATTATACGCATTGATTCGGCTTCGTATCTGGTAAAAAGTTCCAGCAGAAAATTAACATCAGACTTTTCAAAATTATAAGTCGACTGTTCAACCTCCTGCTGGTGATGCACATCGCCATATTTTATGACATCATTCCATTTCAGGTCATAAACATTGTCAACACCCTGGAGGTACATCGTAATCCGTTCAAGACCGTATGTTATCTCAACTGAAATGGGATGAAGATCTATACTTCCGGCAAGCTGAAAATATGTAAACTGGGTTATTTCCATTCCGTCAAGCCATACCTCCCATCCGAGACCTGAGGCTCCAAGGGTTGGAGATTCCCAGTCATCTTCAACAAACCTTATATCATGATCAAGATGTTTAATTCCCAGAGCTTTCAGACTCATAAGATACTGCTGCTGAACATCGAGCGGTGAAGGTTTGAGTATTACTTGAAACTGGTAGTAATGCTGGAGCCTGTTGGGATTTTCTCCATACCGGCCATCAGTAGGTCTTCTTGAGGGCTGGACATAAGCAACATTCCATGGCTCCGGCCCTAATGCCTTAAGCAGGGTTGCAGGATGAAAAGTCCCGGCGCCGACTTCCATGTCATATGGCTGTACCAGAACGCATCCCTTGCGGGCCCAGAATTTTTGCAACGACAGAATAACTTCCTGAAAATTCATGTTTCATACCTCATGTGTAAAAATAAAAATATATGGTTATTGTTTTACCGAAACACCTTTATAATCTATACCGAATTCAAGCAAACCGGCGCCTTCTCTTCGTGACAATATCGATTCCCATTTATCTTTCAATCTCTCAATATCACCGGTTTCACCTATGGCCCATATACAACCTCCACCTCCTGCGCCTGTAAATCTTGCTCCGCATCCGTTTTTACGGGCCGACATTATGAGTTTACGCCCAATCTCATCTACAACATCCGGCGTCATGCGTCTTCTTATTGCCGTCTCCCGGTTCATAAAAGACGCAGCGTCATGGAATTTACGATTTGATACCGCGTCGACAAACCTGCCTGTACATGCAACTATCTCGTCCCAAAGATCGCGGTATTTTCCGGAAACAAACTGATTGACCCACTTGCCATTGATGTTTTTCGATTCATGCGGAACGCCACAATATGCAAGAATAATGTTTTTCTCAAAATTATTTAACAACCCCTTTTTAAATATGCTCTTTTTAACAAACCCGGGGCTTTTCGTTCCATCTTTCCAGAACCATGCGTTCACACCGCCGAAAGCTGCGGCAAGTTGATCCTGCAATCCGCAAGGCACGCCAGCGACACTCTGCTCAATTGCATGAGCGAGAAAAACGGCTTTCTGCCTCGAGAAGGATTTCTGCCCTGATTTTTCAATCATTTTTAAAAAACCCGCAACAAGAGCTACGGCCGCCGCTGAAGATCCTCCAAGAGCGCTTCTTGGCGGAGATGATGACTCAATTACAATATGGACTCCGTCTGCATTGAAAAACGACGAGATAGCAAACACAAGTCCAAGAGGGTGATTAAACGGTGCTTTGCGCGAAGCAAACACTGTGCTACTGAAACCACGTGAAGAAACCTTGACCTTCCCATCTTCAAATGGGAGAAGATAAATCTTTGTTCTTAAATCTATCGAGATATTAAAAGTGCATGGATTAAGGTGCATCAGGGGATAATAGAAGGTGCTTATATCCAGTGTTCCTCCCATATCTATCCGGCACGGAGCAGAAATTGCAACCTGTTCCGCCTTTATCAAATCTTTAAAATTATACGGCATTATGTTCATCCGAATCGATTGTCATATCCAGAGGGATTTCTACTCCTTATCTTCATTTCTTTCTAATCTGTCTTAATATTTTAAGACTTTGCATCTCTTTGCCAAGATTATAAGTCACAAACGCTTCTAAAAAGTTCAACCCTTCATTTAATGCTGAAGAGGTAAATCTTATTTTTCCGGCCTTTTTCAAATCGCCGCTTTCCACCCAAAGAAGCTGCTTAATCGTTCCTTTTGAAAGATAAAGCCGGTTTCCGGAGCTTCCGGCGCATTTCCGGCAGGCAACACCCCCTTTTTGAAAGTCGAAGAATATACGTTCTTCCCCGACACTGTCAACTTGAAGCTGACACATACTGCAACGAACTAAATTAGGGCAAATACCGGCTATCGACGCAAACCTCATCTGAAAAAGTATGCTCAATATTTCCGCAGAAATATGGCCTGAATTAATTTGTTCAAGAACATAATAAAGCAACCGGTAAAGCTGTTCCTGTTTTGCATCATTTTCAGCCCATGTATTAACTATTTCGGACCAGTAACTTGCATATGCCGTTTTATTGAAATCAGTCCTTATATCCGCATGAGAATTTATCAGATCAGCTTCCTGCAGAACAACAAGACTTCCTTCCTTTCCGGAACTGCAAACCACATTCAAAACAGAAAATATTTCGAGAATCCCTCCGAACCTTCTTATGCTCTTTTTAGCCGATTTTGCTATCGCTGATATCTTGCCTCTTTCCAGGGCAAATAAAGTTAAAATTACATCGTAATCTCCAAAATCGACACGCCTGAGAATAACTGCAGGAGATGAAAAGGTTTTCATCTACTTATATACCGAGAAGGTGCGTTGCAATAATAAAATAGATTGATACGCTTATAATGTCGATTGCGGTAGTAACAAAGGGACCCGTAGCAACAGCAGGATCAATATTGATTCTTGCGAAGATCATCGGAACCATAGATCCGGACAATGCGGCCAGTGTCATCGAACAAACAACGGCAATTCCCACGGATAAGGCAAGGTCGAATGTGCTGTAACTAACCTGAGCCACAGTAGCTATAAGCCCTCCATAGATAATGCCCAGAAATAACCCTATAAGAAGTTCTTTCAGTATGACTGGCCACATATCTCTGATATTAAGTCGTCCTGTTGCAAGACCTCTTACAACAATTGTGGAGGATTGAATTCCAATGTTCCCTCCCATACCCATAATAACCGGAATAAAAGCTGCAAGATATGCAATTTTACTTATAGATCCCATAAATTGCCCGATAATAACGGATGCTATGATACCGCCGACACAACTGGCAAAAAGCCACGGCAGACGCAATCTTGAACTCTTCAGCACAGATTTGGTTTCAATAAATTCTTCGCCGACACCGGCCATCTTCAGCATATCTTCCGTGGCTTCACGCCTGAATATATCAATGACATCATCAACAGTAACAATACCAACAAGTTTATTCGAATCGTCAACAACAGGCACAGCAAGAATATCATATTTCGCCACTATTTTTGCTACTTCTTCCTGATCCATGTCGGTGTGGACGGAAAAAACATCCCTTGTCATAAATTCTTTTAACGGCTTATCGGAAGGAACAACGACAAGCTGTCTTAAAGAACTGACACCAACAAGCTTACCGTATTCATCAACGACATAAAGATAAAAAGGCATTTCAACATCAAGATGTTCCTTCTGCAAAGATTCGATAGCCTCTTTAGCCGTAATATCCTCTTTCAGGGCTATAAAATCGGGTACCATGATCCCGCCGGCTGTGTCATCTTCGTATCTCAGCAGACCTTCGACTTCTTCGGAACCCTCCTTTTTCATCTTGTCCAATATTGAATCGGACAATTCCCTTGGAAGCCGTCCTATCAAGTCCGCCACATCATCTGTGGGCATATTCTCCAGAATCACTGCGATATCGTCAATCTTCAGCTCTGAAATGAGTTCTGCGGAGGTATCCTCATCAAGTTCGCTGAGCAGGGTTCCTTTTTTTTCAACCTCTTTTATCATGTCAAAGAGCCTGCGCTGATTTTGAAGAGAGAGCTCTCTGAAAACCTGAGATAAATCAGCCGCATGTGTCTTGTTCATTATTTTGCGGAGATGAGAAGTTGCTTCACGACGGAGCAATCTTTTCACGCTTTCAATGAGTATTTTTGTTCGATCCCCTTCCATACCAAACCTGCCCGGATTTATCTGTTTTTAGTTTCAAAGCAAAAAGCTTCTTACCTGTTAAATCACGGAATCTGAATATTTGCGGCACGTCCGCTTTCTCTCGCAATGTTATATGCCTTATCATTGAAGCTTAATTTGATAGCGCCTGCATCTCCTACAAGCAAGTTATAGCCGCTTGATGCGCTAAATTCGAGAAAATCCCCACCATTTAAAATATATTCTTTAGGATGCTGTCCATCAATTATAACCTTCAGCCATGTGTCCTTTACAGCGAATATTTTTAACGATAGTTTTTCACCGGTTTTTTCCAAACTATTTTCTTCAATCACGTTTTGCTCAATATTTGTCGATCGCTTTTTATGTTTACTGATCTCTGCAGGTACGGTCTTATCGGACAATTTATAGACCGAAGCAATTGAAATTATTACTACACACAAAAAAGACCCGGAAAGTAAAAAGATTTTATGCCAATACCTAAAACCGGTTTTGTTTAAAATTTTATTCGGTTTAATTATTTTATTGATAACATCTGTAGATGCGAGATATCGCCGAACAGCTTCGTCTCCGTCCGCATTGACAGCCTTTGCGTAAGAACGCAAAAAACCTTTTACGAAAACCTCCGGAGGCAGCTTATCAATCTGTTCATTTTCTATAAGTGAAAGGTAATCAATTCCTATTTTTGTTTCCCTTGATAACTCCTCAAGGCTAATCCCTCTCTCAATTCTGAAAGCCTGAAGATAATGTCCGAATGAAAATGATCTGTTTTCTGAAATCATATGCTAAAATCAACATTCATAAGGTTTATCAAGTATTGTCTCTCATACGCCTATTTAATAACTTTAATATGGGATTTTTGCCTTAAATCCCCGATCCAGGATTCAAATTTCTTTTCAACTACTTCACCGAACAGGATATCCTGTATTTCAGGAGTAACCTCTTCAAGAGATTTATCCGGTTTTTCTTCTATCTTTTCCATGAAGATAATCTGATATCCGATTTCAGTTTCAACAATTTTCGAAAACTCGCCCGTTTTGAGTCCCTTAATTGCCTCCTGTATTTCCGTAGATAATTCACTATGTTTAAACATTCCCAAATCCATGTTCTTTATATCAAATTCAGAGTCGGCATAACTTTTACCGACATCCTCAAATTTTTTCCCGCCCTTTAATCCGTCATAAATTTCTTCCATCTTTGACCTGATATTCTGTTTTTCATCAATGCTCACATTCAATTCGACTCTCTTGACCATATTTTTAAGATGGTATTTTTTTTCTCCGCGGTACTTCTCAATATTGCTGTCGTAATAAGATTTTATTTCGTCTCTCGTTATAATTATTTTGGATTTAATCGCAAAATTAAGGAGTTTTGATCTTATGAGATGTTCCTTAACCTTACTGCGATAGCCTTCCATAGTCATGTCTTCTTTGGCCAGCATATGCCTTAAGTCTTCATCCGTATAATGATTGACCTCTTTAGCTCGCTCAATAGCGTTGTCAAGCTCCTTCTCGCTAACTGAAATACGGTACTTTTTACTCTCCTGGTCGGTAAGCTTCTGGTTAATAAGCTGGTCAAGCATATCTTCCCTGACCTTAAAGAGCATCTCACGTTCTTTTTCAGACGGATATCCAAGCGATTTTATTCTTTCGGCATAGGGATTAACAGCGCTGGAAAGTTCTGAAAGAGAAATTATTTCTTCGTTAACCACTGCTATAACCCTGTCTACTACTTCAGCGCTGTTTGCTTCGCTATACGCATAGCCACTTAAAAAAATTAAGAATAAGACGAGCGCCAATATTTTATTATATTTGAGCATTTTATATTTTTTCTCCATAATGATACTGTTGATATCTGAATTAATTTTCAGGCAACGATGTTTAAAGGAAAATATTCCATCACTTTATGAAGACAGAATTTTCTCCCATTGTTTATTGTTTATTTCTATCTTATATTTTCTCTGCAACCCTTCAAACCATTCTTTATAAGCCTCTTCAGCTTTTAAATTGCGCAGATTCTTTACGACTGTTTCAGTGGTCTGCTCCTTCGCCAATTTGCCATCGGCGCCGTTTTTAATATTTTCACTATAATATTTTGATAAATCATTGGGACTTATTTGGATATTATTTTTAAGGTCTTCAACTATAACTTTATCGAAAAGCATTCGCATTCTTAATTTTTTCTCCCACATGTCATAAGAAATTGCATACTCAAGAAGCATTTTTTCAAACTCACTTTCCGGATAATCCCCTTTAATTTTCCTTACAGACTCTTCAAGCTCGGAATCTGTGACTTTAATATTCAGATCCTTAGACCTTTCAATTATAATTAATTCTTCAACAATTTGATTTAATAGCTGTTTTTTTGCTTCAATTTGAACAAAAGCATTCTGTTCAATATCATTACGCGAGTAAGCGGACTTGGTTATTTCAAGTTCTCTTTGAAAGTCGAGCACCATTAAAACACTCCCCTGAACTCTGACAAGATATTCATCGCTCTGAACAGATCCTGTTCCGGAACAACCAAGTATCAACACTGCCAATAAAGCGCACCCCGCAAATATCAAGGTGCAGCAGGTTTTCCCGGCAGTATAATGTTCATGCGCCTTAAGATTTATCATAATTACAGGTTCTCCTCTCAACTAACAGCCATGCCCGGAGCCGGCGCAACAAAGCATGAGAATACAGGAGCCAAAAGTCAGGAGCCGGAATAACCATGATATTGTTTTTCTACTCTATTCTGTATTCCGACTTCTGTATTCTCATATATATTGGAGAAATGGGCCCGGGATTCAGGAGTTCAAGCGCTTATTTTAAACCCTTAATAGTCGGAATTTCCAGCAATATTTTTAATATAAGTATTCAGCCGTTAACACGTTGGATAATTTCTTTCAAGATGTTTTTGGCTTTCACAATGTGCCCCATAATGCTTTGCTTCGGGAGTCTTACTTTAAGGACATGCTCGGGAGTAAACTCAAACCGGTTTTTATCTGAGACAACCATATCTATTATACCTGATGGATTATTAACATAAGACGGCTCTGCAAAATGAAGTAAAAGTTGCTGATCCTTTAAATCGAGGCGTTTAACACCCGCTTTTTGAGACAATATCTTGAGCATGATTTTCAAGAGAAGATTGGAGGCTTCTTCCGGGAGGGCTCCGAAACGATCAGTGAGTTCCGATTTAAAGTCTGCCACCTCCTTAATTTCCGTCATCTTTGCCAGGCGCCGGTAAGATGTCAGGCGCTGATCAATATCAGCCATATATGATTCAGGAAGATAAGCAGATATTGAAACATTTATCTCGGGATCCATGGTTTCCTGAACAGGTTCTCCCTTAAGCTCCGATATGGCATTTTCCATTAACTTGAGAAACATTTCGTACCCGACGGCAGCTATATGTCCGGACTGGGAAGATCCAAGTATCGTTCCCCCTCCTCTGATTCTCAAGTCACTCATCGCAATCTGAAATCCTGATCCAAGATCACTGTGTTCCATTAATACTTTCAAGCGTTTTTGAGCATTCTTTGTGATAGCGCTCTCTTTCGGGATAAACAGATAGGCATAAGCCTGCTCATCAGCCCTTCCAACTCTCCCGCGCAACTGATAAATCTGGGCCAGTCCCAACTTATCAGCCCTGTTTACCAGTATGGTGTTTGCTGAAGGGATATCAAGTCCGGATTCGATAATTGTTGTGCAGACAAGCACGTCAATTTCTTTTTTCATGAACTTGAACATGACATTTTCAAGCTCATTCTCATCAAGCCGCCCATGAGCGATATCTATCCTTGCCTCGGGCACAAGCTCATGCAGCTTACGGGAAATTTTTTCAATCGTATAAATATTGTTGTGGACAAAAAAAATCTGGCCTTTTCTGCTCAGCTCTTTTCTTATAGCCCCGGCAACAACAGCATCATCAAATTCTGAAACATATGTAATTATCGACTGACGATGTTCGGGAGGTGTTGAAATTATACTGATATCACGCACACCCATTAAAGACATGTGCAATGTTCTTGGAATCGGTGTTGCAGTTAGAGCAAGAACATCAACTGTGTTTCTTAATTTTTTAAGCTTTTCCTTATGCTTGACTCCAAAACGCTGCTCCTCATCGAGCACAACAAGTCCGAGATCCTTAAAAACAACGTCCTTCTGGAAAAGCCTGTGAGTTCCGATAACAATGTCGATCTTCCCGGATTTCAGATCTGAAATTATTACTTTTTGATCCCGGACGGATCTGAATCTGTTAAGGCATGCAATATTAACCGGATACCTCTCAAACCGTAATTTAAAAGTTGCGAAATGCTGTTCGGCAAGAACTGTCGTAGGAACCAGAACCGCAACCTGCTTGCCGGAATTAACCGCGAGAAAGGATGCTCTTAAAGCCACTTCTGTTTTGCCGTAGCCGACATCTCCGCAAACCAGCCTGTCCATAGGCATCGGCCGCTCCATGTCATTCAAAACATCATCTATTGCCTGAAGCTGGTCTGCTGTTTCTTCGTATGTGAAGCCAGCCTCAAAATCTTTAAAATAGCTGTCCGGCATTCCATATCCATATCCGTCGCTTACTTTCCTAAGTGCGTATAATTCAAGAAGTTCTCCGGCAATTTTCTCAGCCGATTTTTTTACTTTTTCTTTTATTTTATCCCAGGATTTTCCACCCATTCTGTCAAGAACAGGCTCCATGCCATCAACGCCCATATACTTATGGACTGCGTTCATCCTTTCAACGGGAAGGTAAAGTTTATCGCCGTCCTTATATATTATCAGCAGAAAATCATTGGTTGAACCGTTCAACTTCAGCTTTACAAGCCCTTCATACCGACCTATTCCATGATCATCATGTACAACAAGATCTGTTTTTTTCAAGTCTTCAAAGGAGAGAATCTGGGATACTGTTTTTCTTACCGAATCCCTTCTTCTGCTTTTTTTTGCCCCGAATATTTCATCTTCGGTTATTATGGCTAATGATTCTTCGGGCCAAACAAATCCTGAAGTGATCCGTCCAACACAGACAAAAACGCCCCCCTTCCCGCACGAAGCAACAGGGAATCCTTCTTTTGTTTCCATTTGAATCCCATAAGGCGTTAAAAGAGACCTGATCCTTTCGGCTTGAGATTTTGTGCTGCAGATAACAAGAGTAGTATATTTGGAAGTTATATTTTCACTGATACGGTAGGCAAGCGGCAAAAGGTGATTATCTTTTTCTATATGGCACTTGATTTCCTGAATCAGCAAATTATTATTTTTTATAAAATAATCACATTCTAAACTGCGCCGGTTTTTCTCTTCATTTTCGCAGATAATTTTGAGTACCCTGAAATTCAAAGGTTTCTTTGAGTTTATTACTTCACGTATATTCTCCCAGCTAAGATACAAGCTCCCGGTTTCGGCACATAGCTTCCGATCCGCAAGGGCAGAAGTATAATTATTTAATTTCCGCTTTTCCACTTCTTCTGCTTCTTTTTGGAGCTGTTCCGGTTCATTCTGCACAAAAAGAGTGTTTTCAGGGAGATAATCAAAGAAAGAATCCGGCTTTGAATAAACAAACGGAATCAGGCTTTCAATATCCGGAAGCATGCCTTCTCTTTTTATTCTGTCAATTAAATCTCTGATTGTTGTAACAGGAATATCAAGCTTTGAAGCCTGTTCTCTTATCCTGCTTGTTATTAAATTAAGATCCTCGTTGTTATAAATCGCTTCCCTTGCAGGAAGTATAACTGCTTCGGATATATTTTTTAAGGTTCTCTGGCTTGACGCTGAAAAAAATCTTATTGACTCCACCATATCGCCTGCAAACTCGATTCTCAGCGGATCAGGATAAGAAGGTGTAAAGATATCAAGAATTCCACCCCTTACACAATAATCTCCGGACTCTTCAACTATCATTGACCTGGAATATCCGCCTGAAATCAACTTCTCCAGAAATCGCTCCCTGTCTGTTTCTTCGCCCTCCATTACAAGTTCGGCGAAACCGAACAATTTCTGTTTTGGAATCAGTTTCTGAAGAAGAGCTTCCGGAGTTGTAACGATTACCGGTGGAATATCACCTGCTGCAATCTTGTATAGCGTATTTATCCTGGTTGCTGCTGTTTCGTTGTGATGAGAAACAAATTTAAATGGAGAATCATTGTAAGGAGGGAAAAGAAGCACCGGAATAGTGTGCCCGGTTGAAAAAAAAAACAGATCCTGTATAAAACGCTCGCCTTCCTTAACTGAAGGGAAAACAACTACAACAGGCAATCTGCACTTCAAATAGTATCTTGATACTATGAATGCTTTTTCTGAACCGGACAATCCTGTGAGGTCTGCCGCTTTTTCTCTCGCGGCAATATATTTATAAAGAGAATCGAAGGAATAATTTTTCTCTTGATTTTGATACATAAACAAAGTACCTATTTTAGCTTGTGATATGCCGGCGTAGCTCACTTGGTAGAGCAGCTGATTCGTAATCAGCTGGTAGGCGGTTCAACTCCGCCCGTCGGCTCCAGTAATTTTCGAGGGTTTCCTGCATTTCCGGAACCCCTTTTGTTTAGATAAATTTATATCATGAAGTATTCTGAATGAAATCCTTAATATGAGATTTTTTTTATCCCATATTATGGCATTGTGCAACCTTCTTTGACCAATTATCATTTTGGCTTCTTCGTAAAAAATTTAAAACCGATTTTTTACTTGACGGGAAATCCGCACAGGCGGACTCTCCCGTCGCTTGAAGTAAATTCAAGCGGATCCACTCTCACCTCAGGCCTGGGCTTAATTGCCTAAACCTGTTGACGGACTCATAAAAGGTCCGTCAATTTTATCCGCAGCAATTAATTATTATATAATGTTTTTTACCATTTTTACAGGAGATATACATGACAGAAAATGTCAATTTACAATAATATATTGATATTATATGAGTTTATCATATATCCAAATCATAACACTTTCTGAATTTTTCTTTCTTTAATTTCTTGACATAGATTCATTATCCGTATATTTTAGATACTTACATGGTTTCATAATATATGATGTATGCATCAATGATTGATTATCTTCCGGCCTGGAACTTGAAACAGGAATTAAATGAATTGCATAGATGCTGTTGAAGGAACAGCTAAAACTATAATTGACGGGCTTTTTCGCCTTTTTATTGAAAATAAGCTTGATGATACTGAATACATTAGAAACATAAAAACAGTTATGGATTCAACTGATGTTTTTTTACAAAATAACAGGGAAATAGCCGATTACCCCCATACCCTTAAAAAAGTCCTTTATGAACATTCAAAGGATTTATGGCTGAATAATCTTTTTAATAAAATCGAAACCGATATCATCAACAGCAAGCAAACTTCTGATGATATTGAATATAATGGGTATTATTTCGATTATATTTATAACCACGGAACATACCCTCTGTAAAGATTTTTTTGCCGGTTTGCATATTGCCAGGGCAGTTTAAAATGAATGATTCCGAAGAAGATGCAAAATTGAAAGCCGAAATGGATGAGATAATAATAAAGATTGATAATATAATTGAAAATATCGAAAGTTCTATGCCTTCTGAAAAGGATGACATAAATCAGGAATAACAGGGGAAATGCCTTACGGCTATTTTTTATAACTGGATAATTTAGTTACATCTGTCTGCAAAAAAATATGATTATTAGGAGGTGCCATGGCGTTAACTAAAAATGACATTGTTGCTAGAGTGCATGAACTTGGCTTTACCAAGAAGAAATCTGTCGAGATCATTGAGTCACTGCTTGAAATTATTAAAAATAATCTTGAAAAAAGTGATGATGTTCTAATCTCTGGTTTTGGAAAATTCTGTGTAAAGAATAAGAATCAAAGAAGAGGCAGAAATCCGGCCACCGGTTCAGATCTTCTCCTCAGGGAAAGAAAAGTGGTTACCTTCAAATGCTCGGGCAAATTGCGGGACAAAATAAACGCCAAGGGCTGATAAATATCAAATTGCTGCGTTATTTTTTTTGCCTGGGGCAGAACAAATGAATTATTCCGGTGGCCGCTTCAGGCAGAATAAGCATATCGTGCCCCTTGCAACTTTAAATAATGACGATTCGCCATTGATTAAAGCTTGATATTATAAGCCTTTATTTTGCTCAAAAGTGACGGATGACTTATTTCAAGAAGTCGGGCCGCTTTTGTTCTGTTGCCGCCTGTTGCATTGAGAGCTTTTTTAATTAATTTATTTTCAATGGTAATCTGCGCCGCTTTTAATGAGTATCCTCCATCGACATCACCATGTTCTAAGCATGATTTTATTCCCGGTTCAGGAAGAAAATTCTCAGGCAAAAGAACAGGTCCTTCTGCCAGCACAACCGCCCTTTCAATTATGTTTTCAAGCTCCCTTACATTACCGGGCCATTCACGCTTCAGCAAGAGCGCCATGGCTGCAGAAGATATTTCTCTAATTTTTTTTCCAAATTTAACATTAAGCCGGTTTATGAAATGTTCACATAAAAAAGGGACATCTTCCATTCGTTCTCTAAGTGGCGGCAATTTTATTGTAAAAACATTCAGCCTGTAATAAAGATCCTGGCGAAAAGCAGATTTTTTAATCTCATCTTCAAGATATTTCGACGTGGCAGCTATAACCCGAACATTAATTTTTTTCGTTTTTGAATCTCCAACCGCCCTTATTTCGTTCTCCTGCAAAACACGCAGGATTTTTACCTGTAAAGAGAGTGGGAGCTCACCGATCTCATCAAGAAAAATGGTTCCACCGTCTGCTTCTTCAAACAGACCTTTATTATCTTTTTCGGCTCCAGTAAAAGCCCCTTTTTTATATCCAAAAAGCTCGCTTTCAAGCAGATTTTCGGGGATTCCTCCGCAGTTAACGGGAACAAAAGTTTTTTTTGCCCGCAACCCACCGAAATGGATCCCCTTTGCAATCAGCTCTTTACCGGTTCCACTTTCACCCGATACCAATACCGTCGTATCATACCGGGCAGCTTTAGCAGAAAGATTAAAAACCGACTGCATGCTCCTGCTTTTGGCAACCATCTTGCCGAAAGAATACTTCGCCTCAATTTTTCTTATCTGTTCCTGAAGAAAAAGGTTCTCTCTCTTCAAACTCTCTCTCTCCTCGGCTTTCTTCAGCGCAAGAAATACCTCATCAGCCTTGAACGGTTTCGATATATAATCGTAGGCGCCCTCTTTCATGGCCTCAATAGCCGTATCTATAGTGCCGTATGCCGACATCATGATAACAGTCGTCGAACCTATTTTATCCCTGGTTATTTTAAGAAAATCCATCCCGTTCATTTTAGGCATTTTTATATCGCAGAGGATAAAATCATACCTCTCTTTGTCAATCATACTGAGCCCCTCAAGCCCATCCGCAGCAGTATCAACAACATAACCTGATTTTTTCAGCATTGCGGTCAGCATGTGACGCATATTCTCTTCATCATCAATTACAAGAAGCCGTTTTTTATTGTTTATATTTTCCATGGTCCGGTCAATCCTGTTTAAAGGTTCTCTGTCAAATGTTATACTTGATAAACTCATAAAAAGTCAAAATTCGGACGGCAAAGTAAAAAGTTCAAGTTCAAGGCGCCGCGAATCTTGAGGAATACCGCAAACGCTGGGCCCGAAGGGTGCGTACATAAAAGTACGCCGCAATGATTCACCCTGTTGAATCAGCCCTGCTGTTATTGAACAGGTCGGGGATGAAACGCAACGAAGAAATCGGACTTTTTACGAAGCCGTCATACTTGAGCAGGCTCATTATTAAGAGGAAGATAGACTGACATGGTGGTGCCTTCTCCATCAACACTTTGGGCTTTAATTTTTCCCCCCATGCCTTCAAGAAGCGCAAAACTGACAAATAGTCCAAGCCCCGTTCCCTTTCCAGGCTCCTTTGTTGTATAAAACGGATCAAAGATATTGCCTATGTTCTTCTCAGGAATACCGGACCCATTATCTATAAATGATATTTTTAACACGGGCAGGTCATTTATTGCCTCATTATCCGATTCGGAAACCACCTCACTCTTAATAAATAACTTGCCTCGAAATTTGTTTTGAGATGATGAAATAGCATCGGCTGCATTTATAATAAGATTTACAAATATCTGCCTTAATTGATTCGGATCAGTCAGCACCCTGTCTTCTCTTGCTTCAAGAGATATTTTCAAATCAATACCGGACGTAAAAGGCTGGAACCTGACAATCTCAGCAACATCTTCAATTACTTCATGTACATTTATAATTTCGGGTTTTCCTTCAGACGGCCTTGAAAAATCTAGAAGTTGCCTGATTATGCCGTTTACCCTGTTAATCTCGTTCTCGGCCCTTTTTATATATTCATTTTTCTCATCATCGGGCATATCCTTTTGCTTTAAAAGCTCCAGATAGCCTATAATTATTCCGATAGGATTTCCGACTTCATGAGCAATCCCTGAAGACAGCCTTCCAACAGAAGCCAGTTTTTCCGCCATGACAACATCTTTTTGCGCCTGCTTTAAATCAATATTTGCTTTCTCAAGAGAGCTGATTGTTGCCAGGAGTTTTTCCTTGTCTTCAGAAACTCTTTTCAACAGCCGGTTTAAAGCCTTCGACAGCCTGTCAAACTCATTGTCATGCTTCCCGTCTAAAAATAAGAAGTCATCTTCATCCCTGAACTCTTCAGCCCTTTTGGCCATCCTTTGAACCGGCTTAACCGCAATATTTAAAATAAGATAAAGTCCTGTTATTGTTAGTACAAACAGATTGATGACTGAATAAATTAATAGAACTTTTTGTGTGCGTCTTAAAACCTTATATATATCTTCAAGCTCCACAACAATGCCGACTCCGGCTTCGGTATGGCCATCTATAAGCAGGGGAGCTGAAACAACAAGGTAACGATTCTGCATCCAAAAAACTCCCCACGCTGTTCCCGTAAGTCGTGTCATTTTTTTTGAAGATTCAATTGAGTCTTCAACAATAATCCTCAACTCATCAGACATCGGGCAGTCCGCACCGGCAGGATACAGCATATTCGAATATCTGTCCTGTATTACAGCACAGGAAAAGCCGGCCATATTCAGAATTACGCCAAGCTTATCACTGTAATCAGGTTGCAGAATTAAAATGCCGGAATCGGGCTTTCTTATTAGATGTTTCTCTATGTCGGAAGCAAGAAGATATCCTTTTGAAATGGCGGATTGCACATAATCTCTTTGCGCTGTTATAACCATTATTATATCAACGAGAAGCATTGCAACAGCCAAAAGGATTGCAATTTTAATGGCAATATTGGTTTTTATCCCGTGAAAAGCCACCGTCAGATCCGCCGGTTTTAATGGTTTGAGAAAAATGTTTAACTGTGATTTATTATTACAATATAATCACTTTTTTTTGCAACAGTTAAACATAATTGATCAAGAACCAACAAACGGAAAAAAAACAAATCAGATGATGAAGTTTCTGTAACTACTCAGGAGTCAGAAGTCAGGAGCCAGAATCCAGAATAGAAGCGGTATATATTTCAACTATTTCAACCGGAATAGAAATCACAGCTCGCCTGGTTTGGGAAATCAACCCATAAGTCTCATTTTTGGGAAAATTATTGCTAAAAAGATACATAGATAAAATAAGTTGATGTGCCTTTTGCTACCTGTCTGCATGCCACGCACAGGCAGGTACGATTAAGTCTTGAAAATCTTTAGCGGGCGCCCTTTTCATGCTGGCTCCTGAATTCTGGCTCCTGTCTCCTGAATAGTTACAAATTTCTTAGCTTCAATGGACCTCATATTCCGGCAAGCTTCGCCATTTTATCTGCAATACTGTCAAATGCAATTGCAACAGGAGAACCGGAATGCTTGTCAATCAAAGAAATGCCCGAATCGCCACATGATACCACATTCTGATCAAACGGGATTTTACCGAGAAATTCTATACTCGTTTCCCTTGCCGTTTTTTCTCCGCCTCCGGCACCGAATAGATCGATAGTTTTATTGCAATGGGGGCAGATAAAACCGCTCATGTTTTCAATCAGCCCAAATATTTCCATTTTGACGGTTTTACAGAAACTAATCGACTTTCTGACATCCGCAAGAGAAACTTCCTGAGGTGTTGTGACGATAATTGCCCTTGCATCTCTTATGGTTTGCGCAACAGTCAAAGGCTCGTCACCTGTGCCGGGAGGGCTGTCTATAATAAGAAAATCAAGTTCTCCCCAGTCAACATCTCCTATGAATTGCTTTATAGCGGAATACTTAATCGGGCCGCGCCATATGATAGCATCATCCTTATTCGGGGTAAGAGATTCTATGGATACGGCGCTTAACTTCTCAGAATATTTCATGGGAGCAAGTTTATGGTTCTTGCTCAAATCGAGCATCCCATTCAGACCAAGCATTCTCGGAACATCAGGACCGTGAAGATCAACATCCATCAATCCTACTTGAAATCCTTTGTTTGAAAGGGCTATGGCAAGATTCACGGAAGTGCTTGTCTTTCCAACTCCGCCTTTACCGCTCATAACGATGAACTTGTGTTTTATTTTTTTGAGAGATCCTTCAACAGAAGAATCCTGGGACTCTTTTTTCATTTTCTGTTTTCCCGCATCACAACTTGCACCGCCGCTGTGTATAATTTCCATAAAAACACTCCTATATAAACAATTTATAAAATCCCGTCACTCATGTGAAAATGGGAGTCCTGGCTATTTGAAAAGATTGGATAGCGCGGACGCTTCAATTCGTGCTACGCTTTCCCTTTCATGTCCGGGTCAAATTAATCCCGTCACTCTTTATTGTCAAGTTATAGCCTTATTTCAGGATAAAAAAAGGGGGAGGCATTCACTGGCCATGCCCGACTCCGGACCATCCGGGCACCCCGGTTCTTCACAC
>JBFYVZ010000030.1:0-20030 GCA_041298995.1 Desulfobacteraceae bacterium | reverse complement strand
AGACTCAGAAGCCAGTCCGAGTTCCACCTCTCTAAAATCTGTTTTTCGTTCAGCCGGGTCTGCCTCGGGCATTGATACCCTGGGTTTAGCCTCGGTTTGCGCTTCCGGTAATCCGGGAATTACCATCACTTCCGCTGGAGGCGGCTCATAGGCCGGCTCCGCATTTCTTTCCCGTATGGCCGCATCTATTTCCTCGGCGGCTCTGTGGCCATCGGCAATAGCGCCGATTACCGTATCCGGACCTCTGACTGCATCTCCGCCTGCAAATATCATCGTTCCGGCGGTTCCGGTTTTTCTGCCCGGCATAATTTCGATCAGGCCCCTGCGATTGATCCCAACGCCGGTGATTCGTATATCACCCAGAATATCAAGTTGTTGTCCGATAGCCAGTATGACCTGGTCGGTTTCAAGTTCAAATTGGTCGCCGGGTACAGGAACCGGCTTTCGCCTGGCGCTGGCATCAAATTCACCCAGAGACATGCGCTGACAGATGAGTTTTTTCAGGGGGCCGTCCATTTGTTCAAACCGCAAAGGTGCGCCCATGCATAAGATGCTTACACCCTCTTCTTCTGCAGCCAGAATCTCTTCTGCCTGGGCCGGCATGTCGTCCTTCTGACGACGATAAAGAATTGTCACATCTTCTGCCCCAAGCCTTACAGCGCAGCGCGCTGCATCGATGGCCGCGTTCCCGCCGCCCACAACCACGACGCATCGGCCTGTGTGGGGATGACGATCAAGATTATACTCCCTGAGGTACTCTACCGCACCAATCACCTGCACTCCTTCAATGGCTTGCATATCAGAAGCAGAGCTCCGCTGAGCGCCGATAGCCAGATAAACCGCTTTGAATTGTCCGGCAATTTCCTCCCACGAAATATCCCGGCCAATGCAGGTATTTCCCTTAAATTTGACTCCCAGATCAATAATATCCTGAATCTCCCGGCTGAGGATATCGCGCGGCAGGCGGTAGGCTGGAATGGCCCATCTCAGCATTCCACCGGCTTCAGGGAATTGGTCAAAGACACTTACCCGGTAGCCCCGTAAAGCCAGGTCTTTGGCAGCGGTCAGTCCTGAAGGGCCGGCGCCTATGACAGCGATCTCTTCCAGGCGTACTACAGGTACAGGTTTAACCGAAGGCCTCGGGGCATGATCGGTGATATAACGCTTAAGGTATTTGATGCCAATTGGTTCATCCAGCATGGAACGCCTGCATTTCAGTTCGCAGCGGTGCTCGCAAACCCGCCCGCAAATGCTCGGAAACGGATTGGTCTTAAGCAGTAGTTTATAGGCTTCTTCCAGTCTGTCCTTCCGGATCAGGGCGATATAATCGGGAATATCCATCTCAACCGGGCAGGCATGGCGGCACGGAGCATCAAAAAGGCTTGCGCAAACCACGGCCGGACACCGTTTTTCCCGAATATGGGCCTCATATTCATTACGGAAATACCTCAGAGTGGAAAGTACCGGGTTGGAAGCTGTCTGCCCGAGACCGCACAAAGATGTATTGCGCATAATGTCAGCCCACCGCTCCAGTGTTTCAATGTCTCCGGCTTTGCCCTTGCCTTCACAAATCCGGGTGAGAACTTCAAGCATCTTGCGGGTGCCTACCCGGCACGGCGTGCACTTGCCGCATGATTCATCGGCGCAAAAATCCATGAAGAACCGCGCTACATCCACCATGCACTTATCCTCGTCCATGACGATCATGCCCCCGGAACCCATGATGGCTCCAAGTTGGGTAAGTGACTCATAATCAACCGGCGTATTCAGATGCTGCCCCGGAATACACCCTCCGGAAGGTCCGCCAAGCTGCACGGCCTTGAACTTCTTACCCTTGGAAATACCGCCGGCAATATCAAAAACGATGTCGCCCAGGGCCGCGCCTACGGGAACCTCCACTAACCCCACGTTGTTCACATCTCCGGTAACACAAAATATCTTTGTTCCTTTGCTGCGCAAGGTACCCAGTTCGGCGTACCAGTTGCCTCCATTAATGATTATTTGAGCTACACTGGCCAGAGTTTCAACATTGTTCAAAACAGTCGGCTTTTTCCATAAACCGGAAACAGCCGGAAATGGCGGTCTGGGCCTCGGTGTACCCCGCTTGCCCTCAATGGAGGTCATTAACGCTGTTTCCTCGCCACAGACAAAAGCTCCGGCTCCGCGATAAATATCCAGATCAAAGTCAAAGCCCGAACCCAGGATGTCTTTTCCCAGCAGACCATACTCTCGGGCCTGACCAATGGCAATGTTGAGCCGTTTGACGGCCAGCGGATACTCCGCCCTGCAGTAAATATGCCCCTGGTGGGCGCCGATAGCCTTGGCCGCAATGATCATACCTTCCAGAACCGCGTGTGGATCGGATTCCAGCACGGCACAATCCATAAAAGCCCCCGGATCGCCTTCATCGGCATTGCAGAGAATGTATTTGACCGGTTCTGGTGATCGGTTGGCAAACTCCCATTTCAGGCCGGTCGGAAATCCTGCGCCACCTCGCCCTCGCAGGCCTGAGACCTTGATCTCTTTTATGATCTCTTCGGGCTTCATTTCAAGAAGCGCTTTACAGGCCCCAAGATAACCGCCGGTTCCAAAGTATTCTTCAATGCGTTCGGCTGCAATTAACCCTTTATTTCTTAATACACGGGGCTGCTGCATGGAAAAGAAGGGGATATCTTTCAATCGTGGGATGGAATGACGGGAGACAGGATCTTTATAAAGAATCCGATCTACAGGAGAACCCTTGAGAATGTGCTGGTCCAGAATTTCATCCATATCATCAGGCTTCAGATATTGATAAAAAACACCCCCTGGATAAACGACCATGACCGGGCCATGGGCGCAGAAGCCGATACAGCCGGTCTCGATCAGCACGATTTTGTCCTGAAGATGCCGCTTTTCAATGGCATCGATAAGGCGGTCCTTTATCTCAATGCTTTTGGACGCCCGGCAGCCCGTTCCGCCGCAGAACATCAGGTGATACGGATAAACCGGTTGCCCGGCAGGGATATCGTCCATAAAACGGACGGCCATAAAATGGCTCATTTCCGTACGAAGATTGTTCAAGCTTTCTGGAGTTAATCGCTTCATCCGAGTTTTCCCTCTCTTCAAAGTGTTTATAAACTCTTAAAAATTCAGAGTTACTTGAATGCATCCAGAATTTCCGGTATTTTCATGGGTTTTACCTGCGCAAAAGTTTCCCCGTCGGCGGCCACAACCGGGGCAAGAGCGCAGGCACCAAGGCACCGGACCGTCTCAAGCGAAAACCGCCGGTCTTCGGTTGTTGCGCCCGGTTCAATGTGAAGAAGCGTGGAGAGTTTCTCCAGATTGCTCTTGCTTCCCCTGACGTAGCAGGCCGTACCCAGACAACATCTCACTGTGTGCCGCCCTCTTGGCGTCGTGGTAAAAAATGAATAGAAGGTCACCACGCCCCAGACCTCACTTAAGGGTCTGCCCAGGCCCAATGCGATTCTGCTTTGGATGGATTTGGGAACATAACCGAGAATCTCCTGCACTTCTTCCAAAACCGGAATCAATGCCCCCGGCTTTAAACGGTTATGATTGATGACTGCATCTACGGCAGCCAGTTTCTCACTGGAGAACTCCTCGGGGTCTGTCTGTTTCCCACTTGTTTCAGCGTCTTTCAGCACAGCCGGAACCTCCTTTTCGCATTGGGGTATATTAATCAATTTTTGTCGTTTACTATAGTTGCTTCAAGAAGTGTGCCAGATAAATTGACAAAGACGGGATGTTATCAAGTCCCTGTGCAGCATGAGTATTTCAAGAAAATATTAAACTTCAGGCAGGAGTATTGGCATGAGATTTTATTTGCTGTGTCAGGCTTTTTTACAATGTGTAAAAGAAATGTTTGGCAGCTTCAGACGAAAAACTATTATGTTATCTTGCCTTCATTATAAAGTTTTAAAAAAATCTCAACTATTTTGGGGTCAAACTGAGTCCCGGATCCCCCTTGCAGATATGCCAAAATGATTTTTTCATCCATTCTTTTTCTGTAAGGCCGGTCGGAAGCTAAAGCGTCATATACATCAGCGATGCTCAGAATACGGGACAAAAGAGGGATCTCTTCCCCCTTCAGTCCGACCGGATAACCGGATCCATCGAATCTTTCATGATGGCATTTTATTATATCTATTTCCCTGTTCCAGAACCCCAGATTCTTGATGATATTCGCCCCTATTGAAGGATGCTCTTTAATTTTTTCAAATTCCTCTTTTGTGAGTTTGTCCGGTTTCAAGAGTATTTCATCCCTTATGCCTATCTTGCCTATATCGTGAAGCCGGCCGGCAACGTTCAACATATCAAGTTCTTCGGTGCTGCAACCAAGCTCCCTCCCGATAATGGTGGAAATATCGGTAACGCGGTTTGAATGTTGCTGGGTATATGAATCTCTTGCATTGAGAACACTTATAAAACCGTAAAGAGTCGCGAAAAGGTTTTCGTATATATTTTCATAAAGAGCCAGGTTTTCAATAGCCTGAGCGGCATTTTGAGTCATAACAGAAAGATAATAAAGGTCCTTCTCCGAAAACCTGACTTCGCCATGAGTTACAAATGCGACCAAAACTCCAAACACCTTATCCCTTATCTTCAGCGGAACGCACATGAAGGAAAGGATATCTCCCGAAAGCCCTTCCACCTCCCTGTTCTCTGAAACAAGAAAAGGAATACCGTCGGCAGTAATATTCATTAAAAGACGTTCAAATAAAGTCCGATCAATTTCAAATCCTGATGTCTCAGGGCACGAGACTGTTTCAAAAGGCCTGTTGACAGGCCAGTTTATCACATAAAAGCTTGACATGTCGGCGAGGGAAATCTCGTTTACCATGTCAACAAGTCGTTTAAAAACATCTTTTGTGGAACCGATTTCTGCAAATTCGCTTATAATCTTATTCAGTATCCGGAGATCATCCACTTTGTTTTGCAACTGCTTAGTTAATTCTTCAAGCCGCTTTTTGCCTTCAACTTCTTTCTTAAGCAGAATGTTTTCGATAAACAGCTTTCTCTGATTCAAAACACGCTCTATGCAGAGTTCCATGTCGTTCAGGTTTACAGGTTTGACCAGAAAGTCAACAACACCATGCTTTATTGTCTTTATTGTATAATCTATGGTCGGCTTACCGGTCATTATTACAACAGGAATCGTATTGTCGGTCCTCCAGATGTGTTCGGCCAACTGTATCCCGTCCATCTCGGGCATGTTGATGTCGGTAAAACAGCAGTCGATTTTCTCATTCTCAAGAATTTTTACGGCTTCACGACCGTTCAGGGCTGTTGCAACGGCATACCCTTTGAACTCAAAATATTCGCGCACAACTTCCAGAATATTTTCTTCGTCGTCAACAAATAGTATCTTCTCTTTTTTTTCGCTGTTCATTTATGCATCCCGGAAATGATTTCTGACATCAGATAATTAAGGAACAACATGCTTGCTGAAATCTAAACAAAAGAGGGAAAAGTCATAAACAGACCCTTCCCTCAATAAAAGTTTTTTAATCCTATTATCAGCCGGGGGATAGGTTAATACCTTGCCGCCCTGATTGGTTTTCCTGCAAGAGGACTATAAATCTTCATAATGGCAAATTTCATGACATCTATGGTCTTCATGCTGATGACAATATCAAAAAGAGTTTTTTCGGCATTTTCCGGAATAACACACGAATTGGACGCATCGAAGGCTAAATCAGTAAATCCCTTGATAAGTTTCTTATGTTCCTTGTCGCTGAAAGGCACCTGTATAGCCTTTTTACCGTCAATCATTTTAACCTGGTCGGCCAGCTGAACTTCCTCAATTTTTTTCAATCTTTCATCATCCAAAAAAATATTGATATTATAATCCGCCATGCAACACCTCCTGTTAAAATAGCTGTTTTTTAGACATAAGCCTATGATAATTATCCCTATCCTGTTTTAAATTTTTCCCTGTTCAGCACCACAAAAGACGGAATCCCTATATTATGTTGATGTTTTATTGTCAAGAAACTTATATTCCCCCTCACGCCTCACGCCTAAACATCATCGCTGAATGAAGCCTTTTTGCCTGCAGGCAGAAAGCGTCCAGTTTTGCCGTTATCAGTTGAGGAAAAGGAGACCCATCGCTTTCAATTGCAAGAAAAGGGAGACTCTCAACATTCGAAAGAATCTTTTTAAGCCGCCGATTATTATTTTTTGCGGCAAGTTTCCCCTCGCTGTTCATGGTCTCGCTCAAAATCGCTTCCGAAAGCCTGTTGGGCATGCATCCGAAAGGACCGATTGCAATCACTCCGCAGGCATTGACAGCTATTTCAGAGATAGCGCTTCCGACAGTCAAAACTGCCTCTCCCGCAAGATTTGGCGATATGTAAGGCATGGCGGTTTTAATGATTGATTTCACATTCACAGGCTCGGCATGCACAAGACCCGATTGTGACAATATTTTCTTTATGCTTTTTTCATATTTTCTCATAAAACTCTTTTTAATTACATAAGTGAGTTTTTCCATGGGCGACATTTTCGAATCGACAAGGCCCTTATCAACCAGATAATCACAATAATAGAGCCACTCCGCAATCGGAGAGCAGAGAGTTGCAAATCCCATGTCAGCCAGTTTTTCTGTAATGTACTGCCTTGATATCGCATCCCTCCGGACAAATATTTCACCGACAAGAGATATCCTTGGAACTTCATCCGGGGGAAGTTTCATCGGAATATCTTCAAATTTTTCAGCGCTCTCTTTTATCTTTTTTCCGAGACTTTTGAAGTCTCCTCTCTCAAGTTCACGGAGAATCAAATGCCATTCTTTTTCAAAAATATCTAGTGCGGAATCACGATCAAGGGCGTTGGCAAGGATCATCGATCTTATATCTTCCATCACGTCCGATACGACAACCCCCCACCAGCCTCTTGCGTGGAAATTATTTCCCATCCCGCCGTAGGAATTCTCGGAGGTCAGGGAAAACATGGCAACATCGGGAATCCCCATTCTTCTGATAAGATCTTCCATGAAAATATAATACTGGCCGAACCTGCACGGACCGGAAGATGTCGGCATAAAATATACAAGAGCTTTTCCGTTTTGTTTTCCGTTATTTATATAATCAAGCAATGTTCCAGTCGTAAGTAATAAAGGAAGGCATTCCTTGCATGATGTGTTGGCGCGTCCAAGTTTCAGAACCGCCTTGTCGGCGGGAGGATGAGCCACTACATTAATGCCGTTTCCCCGGAATACGGCAGCAAAGGATTCCGTGGCCAACCGGCCCATTGACGGGAGCAGCAGCGTAACGTCGGGATCGGTAATGGGAAGGGTCAGGCCGGATGAAGTTGTTACCTTTGCGACCCCATTATCAAGAACAACTTTTGCCGGTATGAATTTTTTAATCCTGCTAACGATTTTTTTTTCGGATATCAGCCGCCTGTAAGAGTTTATAATATCAATAAAGGCTTCGATTCTTGTTTCCAGACCGGCATCCGCGGTATGGCTGTCCAGCTCAAGGGTTAATGAAGGTTTTTTCCCCATGATATCCCTGAAGTAGCCCAGGAGAAAAGAATCGGGGCCGCAGGAGAAGTTTGTTATATAGGTTCCGAACAACTGGGGGTGGCGTTCGACCATCTTTCCGGCTTTAAGCAGCGACTGGCCAGTACCCCAGTACATATGCCGCTTGCTTTTTTCATTATCAAAATCAAGAAAATCAAAGGGCAGT
This sequence comes from Desulfobacteraceae bacterium, assembly GCA_041298995.1. Lineage (GTDB taxonomy): Bacteria > Desulfobacterota > Desulfobacteria > Desulfobacterales > RPRI01 > RPRI01. The sequence goes on along the minus strand of JBFYVZ010000030.1, from coordinate 12,336 downwards.
ACCTTTATGCCTCTCGAAGCAAATTTTCGGGGGATCCCCATATGAGCTTCTTCAACAAATCCGTTGTATGGTCTTGCAAAAATGACCACGGCAAATTTATCGGGGTTTTTTTCCAGGTCGGCCATTGCTTCCCTGCCTGCAAGCTTCATCTCTTCAATACATTTCTGTTGCGCTTCAACCGCCTTGACAAATGCCCTTTCAGCCGGTTTTCTCGCGGATCCCATAGAAAGAGCCGTCTCGATCAGGGGCTCTTTCGCAGATTCTATGCCTTTGGTAAGATCAAGGAGCGGTGTAAGAATTTTTGTGCCCTTCTTCCTGATTTCCGCAAGTTTTTTTCCGAAAGCAGCCTGGAGATAAAATGTTTCTCCCTGTACAAGCGGACAGACCTGGGAACTCATATATACGTTTTCAGCCGGCACCGCTTTTAAATGAGGCAGAAAAATGAATTCGGGAGCATCGCTGCCTGAAATAAGAGACCGGAAAAATCCATGTGCCTGCTCAACAGGATAACAGAAGGCAGCCCCTTTCTGATCGATTCCTTCCTGTGAAAGGACTTCGGGCATTACAGTTTCAAAGCCGAGCTCACCAAAAAAATTAGAATATAAGGGATAGTATGTATTTACAAGAAAACTTCTGTTTATGCCGATTCGGGCTTTTGGTTTTATTCGTGTTCTTCCGTTTGATAAAGGACTATATTTTTCAAAAACTAGTTTCTGGCGGGCATTTACCGAATCGAGCTTATCTGAATCGCTTTCGATGTTGTGACGAAGATTGTAATAACGGTTACATGCCCCCCCGAACGGGTATTTTTTATTTTCAAGCTCGATTACCGCGACGTTGCAGCGGCGGTCGCAATTATTTTTTAACCCCCTGCATATGAATGACTTTCCGTATTTGACTTCACGGTTTGAAAGGGCTTTAAGATCAAAACGCTTTTTTTGCATCAGGCCTGTTTCGATTCTCTCTTTAACTACTAGTGCCGCGCCGAATGCTCCCATAAGACCCGGCTCGGGGGGAACAACAATGGGTTTGCCGATCAAAGCCGCCATGGCATGAGGAACCGCACTGTTGTAGCATACTCCTCCCTGCATGAATATTTTCTCTCCCACCGGCCTGTTCCCTTTAACCCTGTTCGAATAATTCATGCAGATTGAATATGCAAGCCCTGCAACGATATCTTCGTGTTCCATCCCTTCATGTATTGCATTTTTAATATCGGAGGCTATGAAAGCGGCGCACTGGTCGTTGAAGTTGGGAGGCTTTGAACCTCTCAGAGCGACACCGGCTATGTCTTCCATTTTTATGCCCAGAGTCTCATATGCCGATTCTTCGAGAAAGGAACCTGTGCCTGCCGAGCAGGCTTCATTCATGGCATAATCGGAAGGAACTGAATTTGTAATATATGTATATTTTGCGTCCTGTCCGCCTATTTCAAATATCGTATCAACTTTCGGATCAAAATAGACAGCCGCGGCTGCATGGGCGATGATTTCGTTTATTATGCCCTCTGTAAGCGCATGAAGACCCGCAATCTGTCGGCCTGAACCGCACACGCCCAGTCCTTCTATGGTTATGCCAGAAAGAGGCGCCTTGTTTTCCAGGGCTTTAATCATAAATTCATAACACTTTCTTGAAGCGCCTACCGGATCACCGTTTGTTCTCAGATAAACAGATTCGAGAATCGCATTATCCCTGTTCCTGAGAAGAACAGCTTTTGTGGTCGTAGAACCGACATCAAGGCCAAGTGTGCATACATCTCCCGGTTCAACATCTCCTTTTGAAATGGATTTGAATTCCACCATATCTTTAAATTCTTTCAGGGGATAAAGCGTTTCAAAAGAAAGAGCTTCATTTTTAAACAGCGCCTTTATGCCGGGAAAAGAGAGCGTCTCATGTTCAAGTGCCCATAAGGCGGCGCCAAGAGCTTCAAAATAAGGGGCTTCTCTTGGAATGATAAGTCCCGGGATTTCCCTCTGCAGGTAATCGATCATCATCCTGTTTTGGGTAGTTCCCCCGGTGATCATGATATTTTCCCTTTTCACCTTTTTTAAAAGCTCCAGGATCTTGTTTGCCATCATTTTGCAAAGACCTGAAGCCACTTTCGATTTGGGAACCCCCTTGTTGGTGGCATGGGTGCAATCCGATTTGCAGAAAACCGAACAGCGGCCTGAAACATTATGCGGTTCTTCCGCTGCCGCCCAGCAGGCCGCCTCTTCTATTGAAACATTCATTCTCCGGAGCTGCTGGAGGAAAAACTCGCCTGTTCCGGAGGCACACTTGTTTCCGGTCAGGACATTCGATATTCTCCCGTCACGATTCAATACATAGACCATGAATGTTTCTCCTCCTGCAGAAACAATGGCCGGGGAGAAAATGTCCGGGGGTTTGATAAACCCATACGCGTATTCGACCGCTTCCGGTTCCGGGATGGCCGACAGGTTCAACAGTTTATGGAATCTGCGGCCGGTTGAAGCTATCCTGTCAAAAGAAGTCCCTGTCTGTTCAAGTGCGGAAAGGAGGGTGCGTCTCAGATCTCCTTCATGAGGAAGAGTTAAAAAGCCCGTAATATGCGGGTTCAAAAGAGTGTAAGATGATCTCGTATCATGCCGCAGCGAAGCTTCGACCTGAACCGCTGAAACGGTCGAAGCGCCAAGGCACAGCCCGAGTGATCTTATCTTTTCGGTGCTGTACTTCTCCCTGCCGTACTGAATATCCATAACATTCATCCCTGACGGCTTCGTAAAAGTCATGATTCAGACAGCAAAGTAAAAAGCTCATTATGCAAGGCGTGCGAATTTTTATCAGTGAAGTGTACTTGTTCGTACGCTGTAATGACAAAAAATGAAGCGTCCGCCGCGGCGGACAGAATGACTTTTTGCAAAGCCGTCAACATTCAGCTTTTCAGATCATTTACTCCCTGCAGGACTATATCAAAAAGCTCCCGTATGTCCTTCTCTTCGATACAGGAGAAAGCGACTCTGAGGTCACGTTTTCCAACGGAAATAAGCCCCACTCCATACTTGTCCAGAAGGTGGAGCCTGAGCGTTTCAGCATCAAGGTCTTTCAGCCTCACACACATGAAATATCCCGAATTAAAAGGATAGACATCCCAGGCGTCTTTGTACTTCGGGTCTGAAAGCACCTCTTTGACCCTCTTTGCCCGCCCCTGCAGGATGTCAAATTTATCCTTTTTTTCTTCAGCATAGTTACTGCTTCTCATCGATTTCAACACAATTGACTGACTCAGATGGGAAGCATTTGAAATATTCCCCCTGATGCATCCGGCTGTCTTTTTCTCGAGAGCGTCATAGACAGACAAAGGATCTCCCTCTATTATGCTGCCGTAGGTAATAAAACCGACCCTTAACCCCCATGCATAGTTTTCCTTAGTGGCTCCGTCAACCTTGACGGCAAGCAGATTCGGAGATCTGTCACAGATAAGCGCGAAGACCGATTCTTTCAGAGTCTCTTCATCATAAAAGAGCCCGAAATATGAATCGTCACAGATAGTGACGACATTTGTTCCTTTTGAGGCGGCATCAGAAAGAATATCGGCAATCCCTTCGCCTTCCTTTCTTGTTACGGTATAGCCGGTAGGATTATGGGGAAAATTTAGAAGAACCGTTATTTTTTTACTCTTCTTACTCTCAATATTTATCAATTGTTCAAAAGCAGCGAGATTATAACCGCCCTTTTCATTAAAAACCGGGTAATGGCTGATCCTTGCCCCCCTCCTGACATTTAAGATCATGTTGTAGTTTCCCCACATCATGTCGGGCAGAATTACAACATCACCCGGATCGGCCCACAGGTCGGCAACCATGCTGATCGCGTGAGTGATGCCGCAGGTGACAACAGGCAGGCTGATTTTTTTGCCGGCAAGGGAAGGGTTTTTTTCATAAAGGGAATTCTGCCAGGCTTTTCTCAATTCCGGAATTCCGAAAGAAGGGGCGTAGGTTAAAGCCTCTTCCGCGCAAAGGCCGTCCAGCATGGACATCACGGAAGAAAAATGCATTGTCCTGCCGTTTTCCTTAGCGATTCCGATTGTCGCATTCAGCTTGTGCGCCTTCTGTTTTGCCTCTGCGCTCTGGCTCAGAATGCCTTTCGGGAAAAAAAGATTTTTCCCTGTGGCCGACAACATTTCTATCAGATTTGAATTTCCTGTTTCAATCGCAATGTTCAACTGTTCCGCGATAGGATTCATAAGTTTTCAAAACCTCACTATGCTGTTTTTATGCCGGATACTTAAATTGCAACAAAAGCCCCGGAGTTCCCCGGGGAATTTTCCGCCTGATAAAAAACCGGACGATTGATCCGAATTAAATGTCCTGCTTTTTCGGCTTTACCCGCAGATCCAGAAGAGAGGAATCGTCGTCAATACTCAGAACCCGTTCAATTTCCTCATCGCTGTATCCGGACTTCACGAGGGCGGGCTGTAACTCCTGCCTGTATAACGGTTTCACAGGAGAAATCTCGCCCACCAGGTCTTCAGTAAGCGGCGACTGATAATTAATATCCTCCGTCTCTTCCATAGTTGAAGGGTGGAAGGTCTCCGAATAGGGGATGAAACTGATGAGTGTATCCAGATAGTCTTTCATATAGCGCTCGGACGTGAACATGCCTTCGGTTTTTCCGATCTGCATGACGCTGTTTATCTGATTCAGCTTGTTCTCGCGTATGATATTCTTGACGGCAAGGGTTGCCTTGAGAATGGTCAGAAGAGGAACGCGTAATCTGGCTCTCTCTATATAGACCAGTTGTTGAACGATGATCCAGTTCAGGGTTTCTGCAAGCTGAAAGCGGATCTCGCTTTGTGCCTCCAAAGGGGCGGCGGAGCAGAGACGGTATATGGCCTCTTCCGGGCTGGACGCATGCATCGTCGCGATAACCAGATGCCCCGACTCCGCGGCATTGAGAGTGAGCTGCATAGTCTTCGGTTCCCTGAGCTCACCCACGACGATAACGTCGGGATTTTCCCTCAGCACATCGAGGATCCCCTGCTCAAATGAAGGAAGCTGTGAGCCGAGTTCACGCTGCTGTATGAAGGATTGACGGGAAAAGAACCTGTACTCGATCGGATTTTCGAGCGTGACGATATGCGCCTTGCGATTGTTGTTGATATCGTTTATGACGGAGGCAATGCTGGTTGTTTTGCCTGATCCTGTGGCGCCGCAGAACAGAACAAGGCCGGATGACATCTTCTGTATTTCATGGAGAGAGGGGTGCAGATTGAGCGCCTCGATCGTCGGTATCTGTCCCGGAAGAACACGAATCGCAAGGCTCATTCCACGCTCTGTTGTAAAAACATTGATTCTGAGTCTAGCGCCGCCTATGGATATGGCGTAATCGACGGACTTTCTCACCCGGAGGTCTGCCAGTTGTCTTCTATTGAGAAGCGCTCTCACAAGGTCATCGACATCCTTATGTATCCAATTCGATGCGGTGTGAAAATTAATGATGCCGTTCTTTCGTGACACCATTGGATGTCCTCCTGTTATATAAACATCAGACATAGCTTCCTTGAGGGCGCTTCTTATGATTGATTCGAAACGTTTCATTACATCTGCCATGTTATCTACCCTCCGATCCAAAGAGTTTGGTTGAAACCCGGAAAAGATTGCCGCGGCGCAATGCTTTCCGCAATAACCAGAAGTGCAAGCTTATTTATACTTAATCCCTGAAAAACGCAACCAATATTATTTGCCAATATTATTGATACCTTCGTAAAAAGTCAGCAATTCGGACGGCAAAGCAAAAAGTTCATTATGCAAGGCGCACGAATCTTGAGGAATGAAGCGTACTTTTTGGTACGCTGCAATGACGAAAGATGAAGTGCAACACAGCAGAATGACTTTTTACGAAGCCGTCACTTATTCATCAATTGTTTTAACTGCTCGAGACCGCGGTACACGCGCATCTTGACGGCGCTCGGGGAGGCATCCGAGATCGCTGCGATCTCCTCGAAGGAAAGTCCCTGATAAAATTTCAGGACAACGGCTTCACGCAGGTCGGGAGGCAGCTTCCGCAGGCAGATTTCCAGACAGCCGGTTTCCTGCGCCTGAATCATATCCCGCTCCGCCTGGGCGCCCTGATCGATTTCAGCTTCGGATGAGCTCCTCGCCGCTTTTTCCATTGTCATTTCACGCCCCTGTTTTTTCAGGTGATTTCTTATGATATTCAGACCGATGGTGTAAATCCAGGTGAAAAACCGCTTCCGCGGATCGAATTGCCTGAGGTTCCGATAGGCGCTGATGAATGTTTCCTGCGACAGATCATCGGCATCCTGACGGCTGCTCGTCATACGGAAGGCGAGGTTGAAGATCATCCCTTTGTAGGCGTCAACAAGGGATGTGAATTCTCCGCGCTCGCCCTGGAGCACGCGCTCAACTATCTGATTTTCTTCGGTCGGAGTCATGGGAAATCGCATGCCTGTGAATGGTTGGAAGCCTTTTTACAGATAACACCGGATTGCGTCGCAAGTCAAAGCAAAAAAATAAACGGGCCTCGGCAAATATTTTTCTAATATTTTTCTATTGCAAAACAATTAAAATTGTTATACTTACTTATGCAAGAAAATTATGAGCGGATGCTCCGGGATTTCCGATTCATTATTCCAGGGTGTTTTTAAAGCTCTTAATATGAATTTAATCCGGTCTGTTTTTTTAATTCTGAAAAGGAAACAGGGACATGCCCGACATTTTGAACTACTGCAGAATGTTGTTCAAAAATCGTGAGCACAAGCGTTATAGTGTCAAGAGCGGCACCTTTGTCATCGTGGCTCCGGGCACCGGCGGGGAGAGGAAGGTTCAGATTGTTGACATCAGCATGGGAGGCGCTGCCTTCATCTACAATGGACCTCCTGAGGAGCTTGAGGAATCGGGCATTATTAAAATGCTCACAGAAAAGGCAAAACTGGAAAAGTTGGAATTTGAAACGGTTTCCGACGTCCCGGTATCCTGTAGCGCGAAATCCAAAGAAGAAATCCGGCGCCGCGGAGTAAAATTCAAGTGGCTTGGAGTCCTCGATAAATCGGAGTTGACTAAAGCCATTGACGATATCGGCACATTTCCCAAATAGTGTCCATCCGGAAACCAAATTTGGACACATGTAAGTTTCCAATTCGGAAATAGGCAATTTTGGTCAAGCTCAAGAAAATCAAGGGATTGCGTTGAGACATACGCATTGTACGTCGCACAAGAAATCCCGCCGATTGACACAGAGATCGCACAAAAAGGTCACTTCCGGATGGAAACCAAATAAATCGATGCTCAATTACTGATGGACTCGCAGCCTCAGGGGCATCAAACCGACGATCTGGTTTTTTCATCCTAAAAAGGAAACAGGGACGTGGTTGACGTTTTAAACTTCTTCAGGATGCTTTTCAAACGCCGGAAGCATAAGCGTTACAATGTTCGGAACGGCACCTTTGTCCTCGTGGCGCCCGGCACCGGCGGAGAGCGCAAGGTTCAGATTGTTGACATCAGCATGGGAGGCACTGCCTTCATCTATAATGGGAATTCGGAAGAGCTTGAGGAATCGGGCGTAATTAATCTGCTCACAGAAGAGGCAGGCCTGGAAAAATTGGAGTTTGACACGGTTTCCGACGTCCCGATGCCCGGAAGCGAGCAATCATCCAAAGAGTTCCGGCGCCGTGGCGTGAAATTCAAGTGGCTTGGCGTCCTGGATAAAGTCGAGTTAAATAAATTCATTGAAGCCGTCAGCACATTTTGCAAATAAATTACTGCCGAATTCAAACGATTCCACCCTCATCGAGACCTTTGCATAACGCCCCCTTTTGCCCGATTTCGGCATCAGGCTCAAATTTCAATCCTCGAAATACTTCAATGTATTCCTGCGGTTAAAAGAAAAAACCAGAACCTGCAAACCGGAACTTTTCGTTTTACAACGATATTCGATATCCGCCAAAGGCCCGCCAGCGGTACGTCCGCCAATCGGTATGGCGGATGTGGCGGGATATTCGATGCCGGGTGTTATGTAAAGATCTTAGAATGAGAACGAGGTGGGAGAAAAGCTATATCAAAGGTTCGGTGCCTGAAAGAAGTCTTCTGATATTTTCCCTGTGCCGGAAGAAGATAAACATCGAAATAATTACGGCGGAAGATGTATAAATAATGGAATGATCTGTAAGCCATACGGCAACCGGAAGCACGGCCGAAGCAGTAAGCGAACCCGCGGAAACCCGCCTGAAAATACAAGTCACTATTGTAAAGGCTGTGACAGCGGCAAGAAAAGCGCATGGCGAGACCACAAGAAAGCAGCCTGCGGCGGTTGCGACTCCTTTTCCCCCTCCCTGAAATTTCAGAAAAACCGGATACAGATGCCCAAGAAAAGCAGCGAGTGCCGCAACAGATATATAAAGCTCGATAAATGCCGTATCACAGCCGGTTATGACTCCCGCAAGATATACGGGAAGCGCTCCCTTAAAAAAATCTCCGGCAAGGGTAAACAGGCCAAGCTTTGTCCCGGCCACGCGCCTGACATTGGTTGCGCCGATATTTCCGCTTCCTTCCGTCCGGATGTTAATGGAAGTAAACTTTTTTGTCAGAATAAGCCCGAAAGGAACAGAACCAAGAACATATGCTCCGATAACAAGTCCGGCAAATTTTACGATTTCAAACAAATCCATTCCGGCTTTTTATATCAGGAATCAGAAATTTACAATACTTTGAGGATCTGCTCTTTTCTAATATCCAAAAAATGCAGCGATATATTTTACGGCGGTAAGCGTAAGAATGCCGGCAAGCATCCACTTTATAGCCCGGGCCGGAACGAATTTCTGGCATCGCGCGCCAAGGTACATGCCGGCCATTCCGCCCAAACCGAACAGAATGCCGAGAAGCCAATCCGGCGCCACCGAAAGATTGGGATAAAATGGCGCAATGGCCAGGTAAAAAATTACTCCTGCAACAGAAGTGATAAAAGTACCCATCAGCGCGGCGCCGGCTATGGTATAAACGGGCAGTCCAAAAAACGTCACAAAAAAAGGGGCGATAATGGAGCCGCCTCCAATGCCGTAAATACCGCCAACGATTCCGACGATAAAGCTTAAGGCGAATATGCCCCAGAAGGAAATATCGTACGACTCGCCGTAAAATGTGTATCCCAGACGTCTGAGATTGAAATGGGTAACTGCAATGGCCGGGAGGGGTTCCTGATTCGCGGTTTTTGATGGATCATTTTGTTTGCGATGATTTCGCACAAGTTCCTGAAATCGCTTTTCGCCGGCGGCTTTGTCTGCGCCGCCCGCATTTTTCTGTGCCAGATCCCGAATCATCCGAACGCCGATATAAAGCAGCACCCCGGCAGCGAAGAGTTTAAAATTTCTGGCATCGGGAAGATAGGCAACGCGAACGAAGGCGCCAATGAAAACGCCCGGGAGAGTTCCGATTACAACTACCCAGGTCAGAGGCCAGACCATGCGGCCTTCCCTGTAGTAACGATAAACGCCGCTGGGGATCGCCACGATGTTGTACAGCTGATTGGTAGAGCTGACAGATGGATTGACAGACCCGAGAAACGACATCTGGAAGGGGAGCAGCAGAAATGCCCCGGATACACCCCCCATGGACGTGAAAAAGGAAATCACAAATGCAACCAGAGGAGGAACCCAGATTGAGACTTCAATTCCGGCAGTTTGAAAAAACATCAGGACCTCTCACGTGTTAATATGTCTGGTCTTTCAAGCGGTTCATAATTCTGCTAATATCGGCTTTAATTGTTTTTATAGAACACTCAACTGTGCTTTGCGGCTGTGTCCTGATAACATCCATATCTTTCAAGCCACTTCCTGTCAGCATTAATACAACTGTTTGATTTGAATCAATTTTACCCTGGCCGCGCAATTTTTTCACAGCCCGCAGCGAGGTGGCTGTTGCAGGTTCGACAAAAAAACCGGCACGTGCAAACATTCGCTGGGATTCGATGATTTCATCCTCCGTGACATCTTCGGCGAGCCAGCCATACCGGTGTGCTTTCTGAACAATTTCATCTCCTCCCGCAGGATTACCGCTGCTTATCGCTTCCGCAATCGTCTTAAAATCAGCAAACGGAATGACATGGCGCTTTCCCTGTTTGATTGCGCTGACAATGGGGCTGTTGTTCGCTGCCTGTACAACAATCATTTTCGGGAGTCGGTCGATAAATCCTGCTTCGTACAGTTCCCTGTATCCCTTGAAAATTCCACGTATATGCCCGCATGCCGATGTAGGCACTGCTATGAAGTCAGGGACTGTCCGATTCAATTGTTCGAACATTTCAAATGCCGTCAGCTTATAACCTTCCACACGTATCGGACCGTTTCCGGAAACAATGCGGAGTGAAAATTCTTTTGCCAGTCCCAAGACAGTGTTTTTCATTAAAGAGTAATCGGGCGCCCCAACCTTCAGCACAGTGGCCCCATGGACATTCATTGCAAGAATTTTTTCAACGGGTGTGAATGAAGGGACAAAGACAAGAACATTCAATCCTGCCCGTGCCCCGTACGCAGAGAGTGAATTGCCCATATTCCCGGTCGAAATGGTTGCCGTGACCTTCTCCTTCATCTCTTTTGCCATCCATACACAGAAAAGCGATCCGCGGTCTTTGAAACTCCACGTTGGATTGACCGTTTCGTTTTTTAGAAGAAGCTTTTCAATTCCGGTATGCGATGCAAGCAGTTTCCCTGCTTCAAGAATAGGTGTATTGCCCTCACCCAGAGATACTGCTGAATCGACTGAAGAGAACGGGAGGAAGTCCGCAAATCGCTCCCAGATGAATCTTCCCGGCTGTATTTTTGCCGCAGAAATTCCGGGAATGACGACTTCGAGCGATTCTCCCTCTGCAGTAAACTCCTCGATAAGATCGAACGGGAATTCCTGTCCGCTTAGTGTTGACTGTAATTTAACCGATTTCACGCTCATTTCGCTGATACACTGAAGGTTGGAATTTGAACCTGTTCAAATTAAAGAAGGTCAGCCGGTATACCGGCTGACCTTCTTTAAGCGCTTAATTATTAAGGTGCCGAGGGACAGAATTGAACTGCCGACACGCGGATTTTCAGTCCGCTGCTCTACCGACTGAGCTACCTCGGCCTGTCGAAAATCAGGAGTCCTATTTATTTTAACCACTCATCCTTGTCAAGATTTTTTCCCATATCACCGAAAAGAAATTGCATCAGGGCGCACGCGCATACGGTGGCTGTCTCGGCTTTAAGGATTCGGGGGCCGATGCTGACCGTTATAAATCCGCTCTCTTTTGCCTTTTCAATTTCATTAACCGAAAAACCTCCTTCAGGCCCGAACATTACAAGAATTTTTTTCAACTCATCTTGACCGGCAGTAAGGCTTTTCGGATCAAGAAGGTTTTTTTCATTTTCCCAGAACACTATTTTAAGATCGAAATCCTTTTCAAGCGCTATAACATCTTCAAAAGGAACAGTTTTCCCTATTTCGGTGATTTTAACACGCCTGCATTGTTTGGTGGCCTCTTTAGCTATGTTCTTCCATCTTTTTTCACGGGCGGAAAGGCGTTTATCGTCAGGTCTCGGTATTGATCTCTCGGAAATAAACGGTATCCATTTTGTAACTCCAAGCTCGGTAAGCTGACGGACAAGATCATCCATCTTTCTCTCCTTGAGGAAAGACTGGGCTACAACAAGCTCAAGATCAGACTCTACATCCGGGCTGCATGACCCTATGACTGAAAACTCAACTTTTCCGGAATAAACGGCAACTATCCTGGCTTCATACTGTTTCCCTGTTCCGTCAAAAAGCCCTATCTTTTCTTCCGGTTTCAGGCGGAGAACGTTTATTATATGCCTCGCATCGGCGCCTCTTAAAGCCGGCACCGTACATGCAAGTTCTGATTGGTCAACAAAAAAATATCTCATGTTTCTTTTTTATATTTTTAACACGCTTTCTGCAATAAATTTTATATGCGGCTCAACAAAAAGCGGCAATTCTCGGTGAAATGCTTGTGAAGGAAATAGGTATTCGTGACTGCAATCACATTCGAGAGCACCGCCGCCGACATATAGGCAACGTAGCGCGTCGAGAAAAAAGATCGAACAGATAGTCAAGCCCGACAAAGACAAGATAACCAAAAACCGTGTTCCAGATGCCGACAATGACAAAGCGAACCTTCGTCTGATGATTCAGCCATAAGTGGTCGAGTATATCTTTCAAAAAGGATTCCAGCCTTTTAATCGAAATTGATCAGTTCTTTTTCTATGATCAATGGCCGCCATCTCCAGCAATTACGAGCCATTTCCAGATGGGAATTACCTTGATATTATTCTCCATGGCGGTTTCGTCATCCCATGTTACTATCGTACCTGTG
>JBFYVZ010000263.1:0-6790 GCA_041298995.1 Desulfobacteraceae bacterium | reverse complement strand
GGCAGTCCATACGAAGGTTACGGCGGCCTTCCCCGGATATGGCTGATTGTAAGCAGCTTCAACAATCTTTTCTTTAAGACGATCATCTGTAAATTCAAAAAGAAGCCGATGCTTCAATGGCAGGTATCGGTATATGCCTGTTCCCAGACCGTCGATATTAAGGACGCAGAGATAGGTTTCAAGGGCGTGGCGGCATCCGGCAGAAGGGACGGTTCTATATGCATGTCCGCGATCAATCACATGGCGTATGCCCTGAGTCGCCCAGAGAAGAAAAGAAAGCTCATCGAGTGTAAGCGGCTTATTTTCATAAGCTCTGTGGCTTTTGCGGTTTTTAATCGCGTCCGAAAGTCTTATGCCAGGGATATTTTTTAATGCGTGAGGCTCAGGAAGCTCTGTTATTAAGGCATCGTCGGCAAAAGGTTTTTCAATCGGCGGCGGTTCGATACCTCTGTTTTGATCGGTCTTTGCGAAATCGATATGCTTCCGGATAGTATCCTTGAGAAAGTATCTGTATTGCTGCATTGTAGGATTTTTCATTTCTTTTGAAACAAACTGTCATCAAGACCGGTATTGATCTGCCAGTTACTGTATGAAATATAAATGTCACCTTCTCCCTGCATATCATCAGGTTTGATCCTTCCCGCGGAAACTGGGTTGTCTTTTATTAAAAATGATGAATTATCATTGCTTTGCATCCTCTCCGGAAAAGTAAGGTGGATGTGGGCTTTTTCGGGCATCAGCCAGTTTTCGGGACCCTTATCTGCATTTTTATATGTCAGTTTCACCAGGGCTATCGTGCCTTTGAACGAGTGGTTTTCCATCTGCAGGATTCGCCTTGGGTTACCCCCAACCCACACATTGTAAAACCGGACGCGGGTTTCGCTTTCGCCGGGTTCTACTCTGTATAAATCTGCCTGCATGTCGTCCAGATTCACGGTTTGTTTGAAGGTGATCCGGTTTTTCTCCGGATCGAACTGGAAGGGATCGAAAAAACCGCTGTTGCGAGGAATCGGCGCAAAACTTTTCGTTTCGATATGAAGCTTGTCCGGTTTCTTGAAATAAAGATCAGCCGCAAAATCGGGCATTCTGAACCCCGGTATCATTACTTTAACTTGTATTTTTACGGTGTAATCGCTCAAGTTCTGATATGGTCTTATGATCGTGTTAAAGACCTGCTGAGGACTGGATTCCTGTTTTGTTTCAGGGTTTTCCTGGGCCAGCACGGGTATCGAAATGAACAGGATCAATACCATAATAAATGATGACTTAACCTTAGTGGTGCATTTCATTTACGAAAGAATATCCTTTCTGGAAAAATAGACAACTGCCGCAAGGAAAAAAGTGATCATAAAGCCGGCAAGGATGATGATGTTCATACGGATGATGTCCCAGGGAACCGGATCATCAAAAACTTTCTGCCAGGCATCGAAATAGTTGACAAAAAGATATGGTCGAACAGACTGGAACAGGTCGAACGGCAGAGAAATTATAATAATACTTACAATGATGACCGCCATGGTTGCAATTATAGGCCCGATCGGGTTGTCTGTGAAAGCAGAGAAGAGAAAACAGAGCGAGGAGACGACAAACATCGCAAGGGTGGCCAACCCATAAGCCATTAAAAAGAGATATGGGAGCCGGGTTTCCTGGATGACGAGTATGCCCTTGCGGATGACAAGCAGATCACCGCCGCCGAAAGCCCAAAGGGAGAGGCCTATAGTAAGTCCGCCGATGAAAAGCACCATAACGGCCGTATAAATAAGTGTGACGATAAACTTGGCTGCAATGATTCTGGTTCTCGAAACCGAGTGCGTAAGCAGAAAACGAAAAGTTCCCGCATTGCCTTCACCGGCTATCTGGTCTCCGGCAACGATGGTCAAAACGATAGGCACATGCACCCAGAGGGCGCCCATGAAGAAGAAGCCGAAAAACCATCCGTTGAGGACGTTGCCGCCGATGATGAAGTCATTCTGAAGGAGTGAAAGCAGGCTTCTTTTAAAAGAATTCTGCCCGCCCAGTTTCAGTCCGATCACTACCATTGGGACGATGATGCCAAACGCGATAAAGCCGATATAGGTCCGCCATCGGGTAAAGGTTTTAATCATCTCAAACCATATCAGATGAATCATGGGTTGTCTGCTCCTTCGTGCCCCTCGATCAGGTTAAGGAAATAGTTTTCAAGTGAACGCTGCGGCACAAGGGCGTTAACATTAAAGCCGGCATTAACGAGCTGCCTGTTAAGCTCCGGGATGCGATCCTGATCCAGCTCGACATTAATGCCGCCGTCACTGTGAATTCTCGCGGACCTGTAGGACTCATTTGTTTTAAGAAATTGCACGGCTTCAGCAGGACGGTCTATTTTAATCAGCACTTCAGATGGTCCTTTTTTCAGCAGGTCCTGGACGCTGCCCCCCACACGGAGCTTCCCATGATGAATTATGGCCATCTGGGTTGCAATCATCTCCACCTCATACAAGAGGTGGGAGGATAACAGGACTGTTACCCCCCGTTCGCGGGATAGTTCGAGTATAAGCTCCCGCACCTCTTTCATTCCCTGCGGATCAAGGCCGGTAGTCGGTTCATCAAGGATGATGAGCTGCGGTTCCTTCAGAAGGATCAGGGCAAGTCCGAGGCGCTGATTCATACCGTGGGAATATGTTTTAACAGGATCGCTGGCCCTGTCTGCGAGCCCGACGCGTTCCAGATAATTCATGATTCTGGGTCGGGTCACCGGCTTTTGCAGTCCCCCCAGAATTTCCATATTGCGCAATGCAGACAGGTGACCATAAAACGCAGGCTTTTCAACAACAGCGCCCACACGCTCCAGAGCTCTGTGTCCGGCTTCTTTCATGGATGCCCCGAAAATTTCCACATCTCCTTCAGTGGGAAATATAAGATGCAGAATCATGCGGATAGTTGTGCTTTTCCCCGCACCGTTGGGACCGAGAAAGCCGAATATTTCACCTCGTCTGACCTCGATGTTCAGATGATCAACGGCCAATCTGTTTTTGTAGCGCTTTGTCAGGTTTATGGTACGAAGAATGATGTCGGTCATGGCTTTGGCGGCCGCTGTCCCTTCTGCATTTTCTTCATCATTTCATTCATATTCCCCATACCTCCAACGCCCATTACTCTCCCGTTGGCAGGCGATATTTCAATTCTTTTATAATGTTGCATAGTTTGCAGAATTCGTCAATTAACGATTTCAGACATTAACAATTTCAGACGGCCAAATGCCTTGACACACAAGGCCGATTTTTCTATACTTTCAGGTACAAATTCGGAACCATATCCTTTCTTAACAAAATCAAACAAAAAAGGTCTGTGATATGAAGCTAAAACCAAGATTGAATAAGATTCTCATCGGGTTGGCTGTTTTCTTTGCCCTCTTCACTATTGCCGGTTTTTTTGTCCTGCCGCCGCTGTTAAAAAATGTATTAACTCAAAAGCTGTCTGAGAACCTCCATCGTGAGGTGACAATCGGTGAGATAAAGATCAACCCTTTTACCCTGACAGTAAAAGTAAAAGGCATCTTAATAAAAGAGCCTGAAAGTCCGGAGACTTTTCTATCCTGTGATGAGATTTTTATAGATTTCGAAAGCCTCTCCGCTTTCAAAAGAGCGATTATTTTCAGAGATATTTATATAAAGCAGCCCTTTATAAATATTGCCCGCAATCCTGATTCAACCTTTAATTTTTCCGACCTTATTGAAAAGAAAGAAACGACTTTACCGGAAAAAGAGAACCAGAAACCTTTAAGATTCTCTTTCAGCAACATGAAGATTGAAAACGGAAGCATTGATTTCTGGGATGGACCTAAACAGACAAAACATACGGTCAGAGAATTAAGTATCGGTGTTCCGTTTTTTTCCAATATCCTTTACTATATCGATACTGACGTCAAACCCGAGTTTTCAGCAAAAATTAACGGGACTCCCTATTCCATTCAGGGAAAGACAAAACCGTATGCTGATTCATTAGAGACTTCTTTTGATATCGATGTCAAAGACCTGGACATTCCTTATTACCTTGCTTATATCCCGGCGAAAATGAATTTTCAGATTGTTTCAGCATTGCTTGATACCGATGCTAAGATATCTTTTGTTCAATCTAAAAGCAGGGAGGCTTCCCTTAAAGTGACAGGGAATGTTTCCCTGAAAAAAATAGCTATTGATGATGATAAGAAGAATCCCCTGTTGAGGATTCCCATGTTCGAAGTCTCCATAGCCGAGTCGGAACCGCTCTCTCAAAAGATTCATTTATCAAAGATTTCCATTCAATCTCCTGAACTTGAAATACGGCGCGAAAAAAACGGAGATCTCAATCTTGAATCTCTTTTTCCGGAAAAGGAACGAACGGAATCTGCCCCCAAAAAGAAGGAGGACTCAGATCCCTTGTCCATTGACATTGATGAAATAGAAATGGCGGGGGGGAAAATCTCATTTTCTGACTTTTCGCAAAGTAAGCCCTTCAGGACGATTTTAAATCCTATAGATCTGAAGGCAGGCAATTTAAGCAACGGGAAGGACAAGAAATCAACCTATTCCTTATTTATGAAAACGGAAGCCAAAGAGGATATTAAACTCGAAGGTGAAGTTTCCATGGAACCCATTTGGATAGAAGGGGCTTTGGAACTCATATCTGTCCCGTTGAAGAAATATGCTCCCTACTATCAGGATAAAATTCTATTTACCATAGAGGATGGGCGACTCAATTTCTCAACCCGGTATAAATATGTAAAAGGAGAAAAAGAGCCTGAAATAAGCTTTTCGGGGATGTCTCTGATCCTCAGCGCCCTCCGTCTTAAGCAACCGGATGAAAATAATGACTTTCTTAAAATTCCTGACTTTTCAGTCAAAGAGACTGATCTCGATCTTATAAAGAGGGAAATTAAAATAGGAGGAATTTTCACACAAAAAGGCGATCTTGGCATTACGCATTCAAAGAACGGGGATGTTAATCTCCAAAAGCTGGTCGCACCTATGCCGGTTTCCGATGAATCAATTTCGAATGAACGATCCGGAGAGGATAAAAGCAAACCCGCTGAAAAACCATGGATAGTATCACTGAAGAACATCTCAGTTGATAATTATACGATCAGGGTTGAAGATCAGATGCCTTCAGAACCCGTAACCCTGACAGCTAAAAACCTGAAGATCAGGGGAGAGAATATTTCAACGGCCAAAAACAGTAAAGGAAAACTTAATCTCTCTTTCCTTTTGAATGGAAAAGGAACCCTTTCCGCCGCGGGAACCGTGGGGATTGATCCGATGGCCGCGGATTTGATGACTCAACTTAAAGGTATCGAGATCACACCCCTCCAGTCCTATTTTACGGATAAGGTGAAGATCACAGTAACGGGAGGCGCCATTTCCACAGCCGGTAACCTCTCCTTTTCTTCCGATGGGGAAAAGGGGATAAAGGCCGGCTATAAAGGGGAAGCCTCTTTATCCAATTTCTCTTCTATTGACAAACTGAGCGCGGAGGATTTCCTGAAATGGGAATCTCTTTCTTTCAGTGATATCAATGCGGGATTCAACCCTCTCTTGATTGATATCAAAGGGATCTCTCTGACCAATTTCTATTCCCGGGTTATCATTAATGCCAATGGATCACTCAACCTTCAGGAAATCATGGAAAAGGGGGAAGAAAAAAAAGAAAAAGGTCCCGCAAAAGATATTAAAATAGGCACCATTACATTACAGGGAGGAAGAATCGATTTTTCCGACAGATCTCTCAATCCCGAATACTCCGCAAAACTGAATGAAATAGGGGGAAGGATATCGGGGCTTTCTTCCGAAGAGACCACCATGGCAGATATTGAACTCCGCGGGAAGCTCGATGATTACGCCCCGCTCGAAATTACGGGCAAGATCAATCCTTTGAAAGAAGAGTTTTATGCTGACATAAAAGCCAGATTTAAGGATATGGATCTCAGCTCGACGACTCCTTATGCAGGGAAATATGTCGGATATACCGTAGAGAAGGGCAAACTCTCTTTTGACCTGAAATATCTGATCGCCAACAGAAAACTCGAATCTCAAAACTATATATTTCTGGACCAGTTTAACCTGGGGGATAAAGTTGACAGCCCTGAAGCGACAAATCTGCCCGTCAAGCTTGCCATAGCCCTTCTTAAAGATCGGAAAGGTGAAATCAAGCTGGACATTCCTGTTACCGGGAGCCTTGATGACCCGGAATTCAGTATATGGAAAATAATCCTGAAGATACTCGTTAATCTGATCGCTAAAGCGGCTACATCACCTTTTGCACTTCTCGGATCTGTGTTCGGCGGAGGAGAAGAGCTGGGTTTTGTGGAATTTGATTACGGGCGCGATACCATTACGGAACAGAATATGAAAAAGCTTGATACAATCGAAAAGGCTCTTTCGGACAGGCCCGCACTCAAAATGGATATCGAGGGCCATGTGGATATGGAGAATGACAGGGAAGGATTAAAGCAGTATCTTTTTCATAGAAAATTCAAAGCACAGAAACTTAAAGACATGATCAAAAAAGGAGAGCCTCCTATTCCGGTTGATGATGTTCAGATAGAAAAAAAGGAATACGAAAAATACCTGAAGATGGCTTACACGGAAGAAAAATTTCCAAAACCTAAAAATATAATCGGGATGGATAAAGATCTGCCTTCCCCGGAAATGGAAAAATTGGTACTCACCCATATCGAGATCAAGGAGGGTGACCTGAGATCCCTTGCTGTTCAGCGGGCTATGAAAGTAAAGGAGTCCATTTTAAAATCGGGAAAGGTTGAACCGGAAAGAATATTTAT
>JBFYVZ010000222.1:0-3442 GCA_041298995.1 Desulfobacteraceae bacterium | reverse complement strand
TCAAACTCCAGTGATTGTTGCCAATCAGCGATGATTTTGTTCAGGTTAACAACCTCTCTGCCGGAGACTCCTCTTCTTGCCAGGGTCAGAAGATCCCCCACAATCGTGGCAGCTTTCTGGCCTCCCTCCATGATGTTAACAACTTTGGATCTTATCGGGCTTGATTTATCCGTACCCATCAGCAGCATCTCCGCATAGCCGACCACAATGCCCAGTACATTGTTGAGATCGTGGGCTACGCCACCCGCCAGAATTCCCAGGGACTCCATCTTCTCCGCACGATTCAGGCGTTGAACCAGACTTTGCTTTTCCTCTTCAGCTCTTACACGCTCCGTTATGTTTGTAACGAGATTCAGTGTTGCGGGTCGACCTTCCCACTCGATCTTGACAGAACTGATCTCAATCCATTGGGTCTTGCCACTCTTGTGGATGGTCCTGTAAGTATTCAGGGTGGGTCTCATATCGCCATGGATCTTTTGAAGGTATCTTTCTATTACTGCATCCCGATCGTCGGGATGGATTAATTCAAAAATGGGTGTAGACAATAATTCCTGTTCTGTATAACCGAACGATTCTGACGCCTTGCTATTCACGAATTTGACCATTCCGTCCTGTATCACCAAGATGGCCTCATTAGCATTTTCCACCAATGTCTGATATTGCTCCTCACTCTTCCGCAGCGCATCCTCCGCCCGCTTACGACCGGTAATGTCCCGGAATGACCACACACGACCCAAAATATTATCTTCAATTCTTTGGGGTTGAGAATAACGCTCGAAAACGCGCCCGTCCAAAAAATCGATCTGGTCGAAACTCGATTCCTCCGGTTGTTCATACAATTTCCTGACTTTTTCTACAAACTGCTCCGGGGCAGTAAGCTGCACTAGGATATGGTTTATTGCTTTTTCATCATCATGGTTGGAGAGAAATTCTTTGGGTATTTTCCACATATCGGCGAATTTCTGATTCCATCGTGTAATCTTTCCTTTTCCGTCTACAATCAGGATACCATCGGCAGTGGATTCAAGGGAGGCACTGAGCAAAGACAGAGAAGATTTCAGCGCATCCTCCGCCCGTTTTCGCTCGGTTGTGTCTCTCACGATGCCCCGAAATCCTGTCGGATTCCCTTCCGTGTTCCGGATTAGTGATATTGAAACCTCGATATCTCTGCGATCACCATCCTTTCTGATAATCTGCCACTCAAAATTCTTTACCGGTTCGCCGGTTCGATAAACCTGGTTGTAAACCTTATAGACCTTACGAGTATTTTCCTCATCTGCATATTGACGGTTGTTCATCCCCAGCAAATCTTCTCTCTCATAACCCAATATTTTGAGCATTGATTCGTTGAAGAAAGTAAAATTCCCCTTGAGGTCCACCTCATGATAGCCGTCTTCCATGTTTTCGATGATGGTCCGATATTTCTCCTCTGATTTACTTAACGCCTCTTCTGCCCGCTTCCGCTCGGTGATCTCTGTTCGTAACTCCTCATTAGCCCGCATCAACTCTTCCGTCCGATCCGCTACATGCTGTTCCAGTTCATTGTGTGAGCGTTGCAGCGCCTCTTCCGCCTGCCTGAGATCGGAAAACAGTTGCGCGTTGGCGATCGCTCCGGCGATCTGCGCCCCGATCCTTTCCGCCAGCCGGAGATCCTTCTCTGTGTAGGCGTTCGGCGTTTTCGACCGGAAATGCAGGACGCCGATCACCTCATCCCGGGAAACGAGAGGAACACACATGATCGATCGCAGCCCCGCCTGAAATATTGTGGAAAGTCTGGGGAACTGGCTGACTATCTCGTCAATATTCGCAGGCTGAATGCGAAGGCCAGTCTGTGCGCGGATTACAGCTTCACTCAAAGATCCCTCCAGGACAAGGAAATCACCCTGTTTCCTACGATCAATGTTAACCCCGGAAACATGAGCAACGCGCATGGTGTTCTCTTTAAAATTATACAGATTAATGGCGAGACTGTCGACAAGGATCAGTTTCTTAGACTCGGCGGCGAATCGCTCGTATACCTCATCGATCTCCAGCGTCGAGCCGATCACCCGGCTGATTTCGGCGATGACTGCCATCTCCCCGGCCATGCCGCGGAAACGACCCTCGCTCTCCAGCAGCGCCTCTTCCGCCAGCTTGCGCTCTGATTCAGATTGCTCCAGTTCTGCAATTCTCTGTCTTAAAGAAGTCAGTTCATGGATCAACACCTGTTTTGTCTCGGAGTGATTGTTCATCTGATGCCCCTATATAGTGGTTGGATAGAAGACGTATATTGAGACTTAACTATTTGCAGTCTAACTGATCACCCATTAAATATCAAATGGAATATAGTCCTTTTGATACCGTTTACCATTTGAAATTAAGTATTTTTATTGAGATTTACGTTTTACTGCTTACAGGAAGCAACGCATTAACCGGATGAACCACAATTCTACTTCACTTTTCCTATCGGGAAGGCCTGCCCGCTTATTGAGATCGTGGGATATTGGGCTTTCTTGAATATCTTCTCGGCCAGGGTTGGCACTTCATTGTCCACATAATCCGCAAGCTCTGTCGTTCTCACATAACCTGTATTTCCTTTGTCAGCTTTTCCTTTCAATCCTTCTGCCAGCACGTAAGTAAACAGTCCATGCCCCTGATAGCCCTCCAGCGCTTCCTGCATGGAAGTAGAAGCCGAAAGAATGGTCGAGCCCACAGCCCGGCTCAGGATCTTCATCGCCGTGTCCTCGCTCATGCCTCTCGTCAGCATCGCCACCTGGATTGCCTCACCCAAAGCCCCCGCATTGCATGTGTCGATGATGATCAGCTTTTTTGTAGCAGGTATATTACCGACAAGTTCCTTGAATACCGTCTGACCAATGGCGTCGGTTTTGAGTCTCTCTGTCCGCGTTGATCCTACATTCGAGGTGATAAGGAAATATTCTCCATCGTCAACTGTGCCATGGCTTGCCACATATAATACAAACAGGTCATCAGGGTTTAAAGACTGCATGGCTTTAAGTTCTTTTAAGATATTTTCCCTTGTCGTTTCTTCTTTGGAGGAAAGCGTTTTTACTTCTACTTTGTCGAAAAGAGATGAAGCGCCCTTCTTAAGTGTGTCGGCAAAGAGTGCTGCATCTGCTACGGCATAATTAAGTTGAAGCTTGGGATTTTTATACTCGTTGATGCCAATGACCAGAGCATAAAGAGAAGCTCTCCCGATAGATTTAAATGATGCGTTTATTTCATAAATAGCGTCTGTGCTTTGCATGGTGTTATCGGCATTAAAGGCAATAGCCCGTACGGAGTTTAGACCACTGGAAAGTTTCAGTTTATATGTTTTATGGAGTTCGTTCTGATTGGCAGCGACAATATTTACGCCTCTGGTGCTGTCCAGCATAACTGCGGAACCATTGAGATAAAGTCTTATATCACCAATCCCTCCACCGGCATCGGTAATTTTTAA
>JBFYVZ010000208.1:0-4200 GCA_041298995.1 Desulfobacteraceae bacterium | reverse complement strand
GTTGGATACGTTCAGTCGGATTCTGATTTCTGACGAACAATTGCCGGCAACAGTTTCTTATCTGTTCCGGCCATATTTATCATGGCTGGTAACCCAATCCCCGGCCATGACGGCACTGGCCAGAGAAATTTCCCCGCAAAGCACGGTTCCGGCAACAATTTCAGTGAATTTCTGAACCTTGCCCGCTCCGTGGCAGCCCAGGAGTTCCAGACATTCCTTCTGGGTGGCAAGACCTGTGCCACCCCCGAACGTTCCGACGATCAACGAGGGCAGGGTAATGGAAAAATAATAATCGCCGGTCAGGGTTTTTTCCACATAGACCAGAGCAGCCGATGATTCGGTCACATTAGCCACATCCTGGCCTGTGGCGATGAACAGCGCTGTGATCCCGTTTGCCGAATGGGAGCCGTTGTTGTTGGAGCCTGCAAGAAAACTGCCCAGGGTGCTGACTTGACGTTGCTGAACAATGATATCCACAGGCGCGCCCGCGATTTCCTGGATCAGTGCCGCTGGAATTGTAACCTCGGCAGTGACCCGTTTACCACGGGTTCTCAGCATGTTGATTCCGGACGGTTTCTTGTCCGTGTCGATATTGCCGGACAGCACGTATCGTCTGATATCCGAATACTTGCTTTTAATCCATTCACAGGCCACAAAAGTGGCTTTGCCCACCATGTTCTGACCTGCCGCGTCACCGGTGGTGTAATTGAACCTGAGAAACATCAGCTTGCCTACAGGATACTGTTCAATATCTCTTAACTTGCCGGACCGGGTTGTGGTTTCGGCCTGGGCTTTGATCTCCGGAAAATGTTCCTTGATCCAGATTCCAAAATCCCGGCTTGCCCGCGCATCTTCAAAATGAAACACCGGCGCGCGCTGCATCACATCATCCTGGATGGCGGTTTTCACCCCGCCGCTCTCATAAATCACCTTCATTCCCCGGTTATAACTGGCCACCAGCGTACCTTCCGACGTGGCAAGAGGAATGAAAAACTCACCTCTGGCATATTCTCCGTTCATGAGAAGGGGCCCGGCAAAGCCGATGGGGATCTGGGCCACTCCTGAAAAATGTTCGATATTTCCGGGTAACATGGCCGGATCAAAAGAATACTGTCGCAAATGACGGGTTTTGACTCCAGTGAATTTTTCAACAAAGGCAAGTCTCTTTTCAGCCATTTCGCGGCTGTAGTCGGCAGGTCCCGATACACGTGGAACACCCTTTCTCATGCTTGTTCCTCCTGCTATGCCAGTATCCGAATGGATTAGTCTGCCAGATTTAGGTGCGGTTTCTAAAATGGCTGAGGGACGAGGATTCGAACCTCGGTTAACGGGGCCAGAACCCGTCGTCCTACCACTAGACGATCCCCCAGCAAAGTTGTTCAATTCTATTTAATGGGAAAATTATAGTCAAGATATTTCTGGCAAATACAGGGCAAAATCAATTATCTTTACCCTCAATAAAGGAAACGGCCTGCTTTAATCTGCCAAGGGATTTTTCTTTTCCAAGTACATTTAATATTTCAAAGATTCCGGGGCTTACTGTTTTTCCGGTCAGGGCCACGCGAACCGGCTGAGCAATTTTACCAAGCTTTAATCCCGTCTGCTCAATTGCTTTTAAAAAGACATCTTCGAGGCTTTTTTCATCAAAATTATCAAGAGATTCAAGCAACGCAACAAGCATATTGAGAGTTTTAAGAGAATCGGATGATAAAAATTTAGAGACGGCATCCGGATCATATGCGACCGTCTCTTTGAAGTAGAAGGCGCCGTTATCTGCCATTTCTTTGAGCGTCTTGCTGCGGGCATTCAGTGATTTTATCACACCCTCTATGAATGCCCCCTCTTGTACATCAAAACCAAGCTTGATTAAAAACGGGGCGAGATGTTTTATAATCTTTTCAGGAGAAGCCAACCTGATGTGATCTGCATTCAGCGATAAAAGCTTATCCTTATCGAAAACACCCGCTGATCTTCCTATGTTTTTGAGAGAAAATTTTTCTATAAGCTCTTCCCTGGTAAAAAATTCCTGGTCGCCGTAAGACCATCCGATCCTTGCGATGTAATTAATAAAAGCATCCGGAAGATATCCCATTTCTCTGTATTCAGTAACCGACATTGCTCCATGCCGCTTGCTCAAGCGGGTCTTATCACTTCCCAGAACCATTGGAACATGCCCGAAGACCGGAAGGGAAACTCCAAGGGCATTATATATCATAATCTGCTTGGGAGTATTATTGACGTGGTCATCACCTCTGATTATTGTGTTAATACTCATTGTAATATCGTCAATAACTACTGCCAGATTATAAGTGGGAGTTCCATCACTCCTGCAAATGACAAAATCATCAAGCTCCGTATTCTGAAAGACTATATCTCCTTTTATAACATCATGGACAATGGTTGTTCCTGTTAAAGGGGCTTTTATCCTTACAACAGCGCTATCGGATTTTTTGAGCCCCTTGTCACGGCACGTACCATCGTATTTTGGTTTGTTTCCGGTTTCCATTGCGATCTTTCTCATCTCTTCAAGTTTTTCATGAGAACATGTGCAGTAGTATGCATTTCCGGAATCAAGCAGTTTTTGGATGTATTCAATATAAATATCAAATCGTTTTGATTGAAAATAAGGGCCTTCATCCCAGTCTATTCCGAGCCATTCGAGGGATTCAAGTATGGCATCTACAGAAGCCTGTGTTGAGCGTTCAACATCGGTGTCTTCGATTCTAAGTATAAAACGCCCTTTCATATGGCGAGCGTAGAGCCAGTTGAAGAGAGCGGTTCTGGCGCCGCCGACATGAAGAAAGCCCGTAGGGCTGGGCGGAAAGCGGGTTATAATCGTGTCCATTTTCACCTTTGTTTTATCGGATTTTTTTAAATTCTTGCTTCAAAACAAAATAAGTATTAGCAATAAGCAAAGTACTTAAGCATTACATTAATATCGGCATGAATAGTACAAATTATGTTGATACTTGTTTTAAGAATAGATGAACCAATTCAAAAAAACAGCGTGACTTATTATAATGCTGTATTATCAATGAGATAAAATCAGTATGATTATCCCACCCTTATTCAATATGGTCGAATATCACATAATAAATAATAGTACAAGATTTCAAAACTTAAAACAGCGTTCAAAATTTCTTGACATTCCAGCGTATTTAAATTACTAGAACGCAAAAAAATTGCAATAAAAGCGATTTAATAGTTATTTAATTTATATCAATAGGTTAGGAGATTACTAATGGCTGTACCTAAACATAAAACATCTAAGTCAAAAAGAGATAAAAGGCGAACACATCAAAAGGTTGATGCTCTGAATTTGTCAACATGTTCACAGTGCGGTGAGGTAAAGCTTCCCCACAATGCCTGTCCAAGTTGCGGTTATTATAAAGGACGGCCTGTTGTTGTGAGCAAAGAGGAATAAGGTCTTATGGCCTTTCCGAAAGCAGGAGAACAGACACTGAAAGGGCTTGATGTCGAGTCAAGACAGATGGTTTTAGAGACCGTTGACCGGCTCAGGACGAGGCTTCTTACCAGGGAAAAAATTCTGGAATATGATAAAAAAGAAATTTTCCCTGAAGAGACTATCAGGCATATGCTCAGTCCTGAAGTAGGACTTCAGCTTCTCGGAATCCCCGAAGTTTATGGCGGAATGGGAGGAGGAGCGCGGGATATCTGTGTTTTGACCCGCGAGATGGCAAAGATTTGTCTTGGGATAACCACGGCCTTTTTTGCCATTCAGCTTGGCGCCGACCCCCTGATTGTGGGAGGCACGGAAGAGCAAAAAAAGAAATGGCTTGGCGCGATAGCAGACGGATCCTCTCTTGTTGCATACGCCGTTACGGAGCCTGATGCCGGGAGTAATGTTGCGGCAATAAAAACGAAGGCCGACCCAGTATTAAATAATGAAGGGAAAATTACAGGTTATACAATAAACGGCGCGAAGCAGTTCATATCTACCGGAGGATATGCCGATTTCATTACACTTTTAGCCGATACCCCTGAAGGCCCTTCTTTTTTTGTAGTCGAAAAAGAGGCAAAAGGTTTTATACGTGGCAGGGGTGAAGAAAAACACGGCATACGCGCATCAAACACCTCGCCTCTTTCATTTACGGATGTATTTGTGCCGGTTGAAAACCTGATCGGCGGAGTTCCCGGGCAGGGATTAAAACAGGCAAACAAGGTTTTCGGATATACAAG
>JBFYVZ010000191.1:0-7628 GCA_041298995.1 Desulfobacteraceae bacterium | reverse complement strand
CAACATGATAACTGTTCCGGAGCAGGATTATTATGACGTGCTGAAAACGAAGTTAAGATGGAGCGGCGGCAGGGTATGAGACCCCTTAATTCGGATTGATAATGACTTTTAGCGATTCTTTACCATCCACCACCAACTGAAAACCTTTTTCGATTTCCGGCAGCAGGAGCTTGTGGGTAATCAAATCGTCTGTCTTGACGGCGCCTGTTGTTATCAGATGAATCGCTAAAAGTCATTATCAATCCGAATTAAGGGGTCTCATACCCTGCCGCCGCTCCATCTTAACTTCGTTTTCAGCACGTCATAATAATCCTGCTCCGGAACAGTTATCATGTTGACAGGCTTAAGCGCTTTTTGAACAACGATAGTATCCCTGCTGCTGATTTCAATGCCCTGCTGTCCGTCAAAGGTAAGCATGATATGAGATGATCTTTTTTCCAGCCTGATTTTGATAACGGATGTATCCGGAATTATGAGCGGCCGGTTAGTCAATGTGAAAGGACATATCGGTGTCATTATAATAGCCGGAACAGACGGATGAATAACCGGACCTCCGGCAGCCAGCGAATAGGCTGTTGAACCGGTGGGAGTTGAAACAATAAGGCCGTCAGCCCTGTACGTCGTTAGATAGTGGTCGTTAATATATGTTTCAATGTGCGCTAGCCTTGCAAGGGCTCCTTTGTTAACAACAACATCATTTAAAACAGTTTCATTAATGATTTCTTTTCCATTTCTTGAAACTTTCACCAGGAGGCGCATCCTGGGAGTTGTTAAAAAAGAGTTGTTTAATACGGCTTCTGCCGCTGGGAAAAGACTGTCTTCAGATGTTTCTGCAAGAAATCCGACCTCTCCGAATTTTACGCCGAGAACAGGAATATTCTGATCCCCTATCCAGCGGACAGCGGTAAGAAAAGTGCCGTCACCTCCCAGCACAAAAATACAAAAAAGATCCGAGGGAGCTTTGGTTTTCTTCCTGCCCGAAAGCAATCGTTCGGGAGGCAGATATTCTTTTCTCACTACCTCAACGCTTTTATTTCGCAGCCATTTTTCAAGTTCATCAGCCTTGTTTTTAGCTCTGGAATCTTCTTTGACAACAAGACCTACTCTTATTATTTGCTTTTTCAAAACAAAAGGCTCCTTTTGTTTATAGTGAACGTCATAAATATATTCGGTTCATACATGGGACATCGTACATCGAATATCGTACTTCGAGGTTCGATGTACTATATTCGATATTCTAATTTCTGACAACTGCTGTTCCGAATGTTAAGAAGCGAGCATCCGGGCAACTGTCAATTTTATCCTCTCCGAAATACTGAAAGCCGCTTTAAATTCTTTTTCAAGACCTGCCATCTCGGCATAAAAAGGTGTCCGATCAAAATTTACATACTCTTTTTCGCCGCAACGGGACATAAATTCTCCGCACCCCGGGCTTAACACTCTCTCCCTTCCCGGTATAGTTAATTCATGAGGTATTCCGTGCAGCCTGCAAATCATTGGCCGGTATGAATATAAGGCGCAAAGACCTTCATAGTTAAGAGGACACAGCAGGCGGACAGGCAGCCCTGATCTTTCCAGCTCAGCAGTTTGCCTGCAAACCAGAAGAGCTTTTTCTCTGATTTCGGTCTTGTTTCCATATGCTAGTGTTTCAAGACCTTCGAGTATATAAAGATATTCTACAAAAGTGTGGTGATAAAATCTGGTAAAACAGCAGTTGTCTTCGCACCCCCCGCAGCAAAACCCGTAATAATTTGCCGCTTCATTGTATTTGGCATTCATTTTTGTATAGATAGCGGCAAGACGATTCAGAAAAGGAACGCATTTTTCTTTCTGGATTCTTATTCTATCAATCGGCATTTAAGCACACTAAAAAACCGGGGAAGGGAAAAAGATTTTTGAATATAGATCGAGAGCATAGCGGTCCGTCATGCTTGCAATAAAATCACAGACAATCCTCTCATAAGCCTCTTCGCAACAATCTGTTTCCGTGAAGCAGGAAGCCATCTCCATGTTTGAAAGCTCTCTTTTAAATAACTGCTCATCTTTTAATAAATATATATACAGCTCTGAAAGTATCTTTTTTGCCTTCACAAATTCATTATGCACCTTAGGAGAGCGATAAACATTATCATAAAGAAATTCTCTGAGCTTTGTCATTGCGCTGTATATGTCATCACTCATTTGCAGGCAGAGTTTTCCGTCGGTTACTCTGCTTGAAAATACAAGATCCCTGATCATTGTTGTTGCGCGCTCTGAATGTGTATGCCCGAGAGTCTTTGAGCAGGATTCGGGAATCTGGGCTGCGCTGACTACACCGCTTCTGATTGCATCGTCAAGATCATGATTAAGATAAGCCATTATATCGGCAACACGGACAACCTGCCCTTCAACCGTGCACGCAAGTTCATCGGAATTATCCGGAATAATTTTACCATATCCTTTGGAATGCTTGAGTATCCCATTCCGGACCTCAAATGTCAGATTGAGCCCCTTTCCTTTATTTTCAAGAATCTCGACAATACGAAGACTTTGCTCATTGTGGGAAAAATCGGGTGAATATATCTCCTTTAATGCTGTTTCTCCGCCGTGCCCGAAAGGTGTATGTCCAAGATCATGCCCGAGGGCTATTGCTTCCGTAAGGTCTTCATTAAGCCTCATGGCTCTGGCAATAGTTCTTGCTATTTCTGCCACCTCAAGGGTGTGCGAAAGACGAGTCCGGTAGTGATCCCCAAGAGGAGATAAAAACACCTGTGTCTTGTGCTTTAACCGCCTGAAAGCGTTGCAATACACGATCCTGTCCCTGTCCCGCTGAAACGCGGTTCGTATTGGGCAGGGCTCTTCATCTATCATGCGTCCTTTCGACCTTGAGCTGAGACATCCGAAAGGCGACATGAAACCTTCTTCACGTTTTTCAAAATCTTCACGGATTGACATAACCTCATATCCTGTATTAATGATATTTTAAAACCATTTGTTGCGCATATGGATTATCCACAGGAACACCTCATTGTAAAGAACTATTTAAAATTATCTGTTTGGGATATAATGGACGGACATCATTTAATCCTCGGGAAAACAACCGATTACATTACGGGAGAGATAATTGAAGATACCCACGATGAGCGGTACAGGCAAAAGATTGCCAGACTTCTTGTGGCAAAAGGTTTATACGGTAAAAAGGATATCATACCCCGTCATGAACTCCTGGTTAGGGCTGGAAATAACAGAGCAATATTAAAAATTGATTTCCTTGTTTCTCCCGGAAACCGGATCTTAATGATAATAAAATACGGACCCGGATCCATAACCACGAGACACCGCCCGGCTCTGGCAGCATCAAGACTTGTTGCCCCTTACCAGATACCTGTTGTGGTTGTTACAAACGGAGTTGATGCCGATATTCTGGACGGAACAACCGGGAGAATTGTTTCAACAGGTCTTGATTCTATTCCTGAAAAAGCCTTACTTATAACCCTTTCCGGTAATCATTCTTTTTCAGAAATAAAGCCGGACAGGGCCGAAACCGAAGCAAGAATATTATATGCCTATGAAGTTGACGGAAGCTGCCCGTGCGATGACACGATATGCAGAATCGAATGAATGTGCGATTTGCAGGGCTGCTGTCTTTGGTACGGAAAACGTAACTGGGAACTCAGCGGCGCGCGGTCTTTTTATTGTTAAAAAACAACGCGTCCGCTGAGGAGTAGTTTTATTACTGTTTTACCAGTTCCACACGCCGGTTCTTGGCCTTTCCATCCTCTGTGGAGTTCGAGGTGACGGGTGCAAGAGAGGCTACACCATAGGACTTCAGGCGCGCTGCGTCTATCCCGTGTTTGCCGGACAGAGCCTTTGCCACCGCTTCCGCACGGTCTTTTGACAGCTTCATATTGGAATCGAATGAGCCTACATTGTCCGTATGTCCGACCACATAAAGCTTCAGTGCGCCATCGTTCTTAAAGAGTTTTGCGATTTCAGAAATAGCGGCGTCGGATTCGGATTTTATTTCCGACTTCCCAGTGTCAAAAAATATACCGTATACCGAAACATGACCGGTCGAATTGATGTCGTTGCCCATTGCCTCGGCATTGGCAACGACCTCCTGCTTCATGATCCCTTTCTCCACTACTGCCAGCTTGTACATGTTATTGTAGCTTCTGACCTCGATCCACGTTTCTTTGTTCTCCTTTTGGAGTACGATGGTTGAGGTTTTGTTGAAGTTATCATCGAAGATTACATTGCCGCCGATCTTTTTCAGGGCGTCCTGGATGTTCCTGCGTATTTTTAATTCTCCGGGCTCCTCCGAGCCCTTGTTCAGGCGGTATATATAATAGTACTTATGGCCTTCTATGCTGACCGCTTTTTTATCCTGGCCGATGAATTTATGACTGTCGAACTCGGTGTTTTTATATTCCGATATAAAGAAGTACGGCATCCTCGAAAGCAGGGGGTGATCCGCGCTCCCCTTTATATCCTGATCGGCGGCTATGGATAGGCCAGAACTTGCCAGAACAAAAAACAGACTGAAAAACACTGCCATGACTCTTTTCATACTATTGCCTCCCGGTTTATATTGTTTTTACGAATTATATGGAAATGTTAAAATGCGCGCCAAATAATCATATTGTGTCTTATATGTCAATGAGTTTTCAGCAGGTTAGGAAAATATCCTTGACATCATAACTTATTGAAATCGTTTTTTAAAAGCTTTCCGATTTGTCGGATTCGCATTTCACCAGCGATCCGTCATTACTTGACTTAATATTTATAATATCGGATAGTAAGCGAAAAGCTGGAAACAACTCATTAACTATATGAAAAGAAGAAGTTTTCATGAATAATGAATATTTTATGATGGAAGCGATTGCTCTGGCTGAAATTGCCCTTAAGGAAGGGGAATTCCCGGTCGGCGCCATTCTTGTTTTTAAAAATGAAATTCTTGCGACTGGTTCGAGAAAAGGAACCGCCGGAGACTTTATAAACGAAGTCGACCATGCCGAGATCACGGCATTGAAAAATCTTGCAGGGAGGAAAGAATTTAATGAAATAAACAGGCAGGAGATGACTATTTACTGCACGATGGAACCCTGTCTCATGTGCTTCGGCGCCATTCTGCTATCCGGCATCGGAAAGATAATATATGCATATGAAGATGTGATGGGAGGAGGTACCGGATGTGACATTGAATCTTTCTCACCATTATACAGAGAAAGGAAAATATCTATAATTCCAGGCATATTGAGAAATAAAAGCCTTGAAATTTTTAAGTCTTACTTTTCCAACCCTTCAAATTCCTACTGGAGGGGAAGCCTTCTCGCAGACTACACTCTCGAGCAGAAAGATTAAGTTTCCATCCCCGGACTGTCCCCGAATTCATAACAAAACAAAGCTTCTTTCCTGACAACGACGCCATAATTCGGCGCCATTCGGCCATGACGCGCAAGCACCGCAAAACCCTTGAACTGATCTTTTCACATCCCCCAATCGCAAAGGTGAAATGGCGCGGCATTTAAGCGCTGTTCCACTCCCATACCGTATAATCTCAACCGTTATTTGTACCAATAAAATCAAACATCGCATTATTAAATTATTCAAATGCCAAAAGTTTCGATACCTGGCACACCTTTATTTTAAGAAGCGATGTAATCAGCTCGAGAATTTGAAGTGTTTCATTTTTTTTTATAAGTATTTCCTGCGGCAGTCCCTCCATCTTCTCTCAAAAGCCGAGAAATTGATCTCTGAATTCTGAAGCGTCATCAGAAATTCCAGACAAATAAAAATCTAAAGCCAATCCTGAGCGTTGATCCATAACTAGTTTCCATCCGGAAATGGCCCTTTTGTGCGATCTCGGTGTCAATCTGCGGGATTTCTTGTGCGGCGTACATTGCGTATGCCTCCGCGCAATCCCTTGATTTCCTTGAGCTTGCCCAAAATTGCCTATTTCCGAATTGGAAACTTGAATGTGTCCATATTTTGTTTCCGGATGGACACTAACTACAAACATTCTGAGGAAACAGGGTCTTTCTTTTTTCTCGGCAACCGGTGTGGGTGAGAAGGCGATTTCGATTTCCAAGACGGCATCCATGCGAATGGTGCGGCGATGGGGCATTGCCACCCCTTAATAAGGCAGCAATTTTATACGAATTGTTTCCGTCTTTTAATTCAATTCACCGAGTTCTTTCCACCCGGCGGGGGAAGCCTTATAATAAATACTTTCTACTCAAGCCTTTGGCAAAACCTATTTGATTTTATATAAATATTGAAATAAATAAAAGGCAATACGACGCACAGTTTTTCCCCAGAACTGAATATTAAACATTACGTATATTAATTGTTCGACTTACGACAATATAAGGAGGTAATTAATCCAATGCATCAAGATACTATTTGCGTTCATTATGGTACATACCATGATCCGGAAACAAGGGGAGTAAACTCACCGATTTTTACCTCGTCTTCATACGAATACCTTGACCGGGAAAACTGCCCCTATCCCCGCTATTTCAACACACCGAACCAGGACGCGGTGGTTCGCAAAATGAGTTCGCTCGAAGAGGGGAAGGACGGCGTATTGTTCAGTTCGGGCATGGCCGCAATGAGCACCGCCATACTCGCATTTGCCGGTTCCGGCGATCATATTGTTCTGATGGATGAACTATATGGCGGAACGCACGCCTTTGCTACCGATACCTTTGACCGTTTAGGAATCCGGTATTCGTTTGCCGCCACTGATGCCGATTCAGTGATACAAGCCACCACTCAGGCAACCAAAGTAATTATAATCGAATCACCAACCAATCCATTATTGGGGATTATTGACATTCGTCGCGTAGCGGAGTTTGCAAAGTCCCGGAGGGTTACGACAATTATTGACAATACTTTTGCAACACCCGTCAACCAGCGCCCTATCTCTTTGGGAATAGATGTGGTGGTACACAGCGGTACCAAATATATGGGGGGCCATAGTGACCTTTGTTGCGGAATCGCAATCACATCGCACGAATATGCCGATAGAATCAGGGCGATGGCCCGGCATTTGGGCGGCAGTCTCAATGCCATCACCTGCTACCTGCTTGAAAGGAGTCTGAAAACGCTTGCTGTTCGGGTGGAACGGCAGACTCAAAACGCGCAGCGCATTGCAGAATTCCTTAAAAATCACAGCTTGATTAAAAAAGTCAATTATCCCGGTTTGATTGATTCCAAGGGGCATTCCATCGCGCGTTCCCAGATGACAGGATTCGGCGCCATGATGTCATTCGAATTTAAAGAAGAACAAATATCCGCTAAAGATTTCCAGCGCCGGCTTCGCATGATCCATCCCGCAGTCAGCCTTGGAGGAGTTGAGACACTTATCTGTTCACCTTCAGAGACATCGCATGTGAAAATGTCGCCCAAAGAGCGGCAGAGAGTGGGCATCAGCGATTCTCTTTTAAGGCTTTCTGTCGGAATTGAACATGTGGACGACATAATCGAGGATATATCGCAGGCAATGAAATAAAAGAGTTCGGGCTCTAACAGATAAAATTTTATAATCGAGCTTCAATGAAGAAGAAGGACAAAAGAGCCTTTATGAGTAAACACCTCAGGCAGATAATGGACAAGCTCATAGAGCAAAGCGACAGCGATATCGC
>JBFYVZ010000181.1:0-4234 GCA_041298995.1 Desulfobacteraceae bacterium | reverse complement strand
CCAGCCAACCGGGTATACTGGAATACATGGCCAGCTTGAAGGCCTGGTTGAGGTTTTTCTCCCCTGAAAAATTTGGGGCAAGGAGATCGATAACCATGGCGAGGATATACACACCGGCAAGTGTGAGACCGTATAGAACAACCGCGGATATAATGCCTGTTGCTATCGGCACCCTGTATGATCCCATCGGCATGCTGACTCCCACAAGGGATGTGCCGATAAAAGAGGCAACCGGACCGATGGCTGCCAGCAGAACAACATAGTTTTTATATAAATCTGGAATAGGTGTTGTTTCACCCGAAATGGCCTGCCATTCCTCTTTGGGTCTGAGCAAAACTCCTTTGATACGTTCAGTGATGTTCATCTTTTCTCCTCCTTGAGTGTTTGCAGACAGAATCTTTCTCTTAATATGCAAATATCAGAGATATCCATAAACAGATATATAAATCGACAGGCCTGTTCAAAGAAACTTCAACGGTATGGAATTATTTTTTCACGCACAAGGGTCGGATATCCCTGGTCAGGCGCGGTTCTCCATAAAGAAGAACTGCTTGTCCGCCTATGATCATATAAGGCAGATTGCTTTCGTGCAGCGTTGCGTCTAATCGGGCAAGGATTTTGTCAAACATGAGTTCAGTATCCCCGCGATCCGTATATCCACGTCAAGGCCTTCCCATGGATCTGAGGGAGGCAGAACACCGAGGGCAACTCCTTCATTCCACATCGCTGATAAAAGCTGAAGCGACTGCTCTTCAGATCTCATAGTTTCGCTTCTGATGAAGTCATCTTTGAGTTTTCTTAATATACGTTCTTTATCATATTTTTGAGTATACCACTGTTTTTCAGACTTAGCCACAGAAGGTTTTTTGGAACACAAATGACTTCATAGATTTAATTCTTGATTATAAAGGCAATTATCCTCATAATATCAGATAAAGTAATTCGGAACAAAGAGAGGATAACATGAAAGCAAGAAAAGCCGTTTTTGCCGGAAGCTGG
The DNA here is from genome assembly GCA_041298995.1 of Desulfobacteraceae bacterium. GTDB lineage: Bacteria > Desulfobacterota > Desulfobacteria > Desulfobacterales > RPRI01 > RPRI01. Next base: position 3,235 of record JBFYVZ010000181.1, on the reverse strand, counting down.
TATCCTGACAGCTCTTCCGAATGTGAAAGCCAGATAAGGGAGTTTATTAAAGAGCCGGGAGGGAGGACGGCTCCCATTGCCGGCCCGGTCGGCGGCATTGTTCCCCATGCAGGATGGTACTATTCCGGTAAAATAGCGTGCAATGTCATAAAGATACTTTCTGAATCAGTTACTCCCGATCTCTTTCTTGTTTTCGGAATGCATCTTCACCCGGGCTCTCCGCGGTATCTTATGAAAGAAGGGGCATGGGAAACCCCGTTCGGAGAGATTGAAATTGAGGAAGGAATAACCGAAAAGCTTGCGGATAAATACTCCTTTGAAATCGAGACCGCTCAAAGATTCACCCGCGACAACACGATAGAGCTCCAGCTCCCATTTATAAAATACTTCTTCAAAGATGTAAAAATTGTCCCGATGGGTGTGCCTCCCGTAGAAGAGTCTTTAAGCGTAGGAAGAGACGCTGTAAAAATCGCAAAGGGTCTCGGACTCAAAGTCATGGTTCTGGGTTCGACGGACCTAACCCATTACGGCGCAAACTACGGTTTCGTTTCTCACGGAACAGGAGCGTCAGCCGTAAAGTGGGTCAAGAATGAAAACGACAAAAGAGTCATAGAGGCGATGCTTGCAATGGATCCCGGGAAAGTAATAAAAGAGGCGCTGTCAAACGACAACGCCTGCTGCGCAGGGGCCGCTGCAACCGCGATCAGTGCGGCAAAGGAACTCGGAGCATCCCGCGCCGAATTGGTGACTTATACAACGAGTTATGACATAAGCCCAGCCGACAGCTTTGTCGGCTATGCAGGAATTGTTTTTTAGACAGGATTAACAGGATAGACAGGATGTTGCCTGCCCGGCTGAAGCAGTGAAAAGCTATTAGGCGTGAGAGCGAAAAAGACTTGAGGGCGTAAAGCGGATAGAAGACTCCGGAAAGTGAATGCTTGTTTCAGGCCGCTCATCCGGAGCGACCTGATAAATCATCCTGTTAATCCTGTCAGATATGTTTTTGCTGTGCGCTTTCGATCTTAGCCCACGAATCTCGAAGAGTAACCGTCCGGTTAAATACGATTGAATCTGCTGAAGATCCCTTATCAACACAGAAATAGCCGGTCCGCTCAAACTGGTATATGCTTCCCGGCAAAGCGCCGGCCACACCCGGTTCGAGCCTGCACGAGCGCAGAATTTCAAGAGATGCCGGGTTTATAAATTCCTTGAAATCACGCCCGTCTTTATCATCGGCAGGATTGGCTTTCGTAAAAAGCCGGTCATACAATCTCACTTCAGCTTCCACCGAGTGGGCTGCGGAAACCCAGTGCAGGGTTCCCTTTACCATTCTCCCGTCCGTTGAAAAACCGCCCCTTGTCTTCGGATCATATGTACAGTGCAGTTCCGTGACTTCGCCCGTTTTTTCATCCTTAATAACATCAACACAGGTAATATAATACGCGCTCTTTAAGCGCACTTCGCGCCCCGGAGAAAGCCGGAAAAATTTTTTTGGCGGGTCTTCACGGAAATCTTCCTGTTCAATGTAAATTACACGGGAAAACGGAATTTTTCTTGTACCGGTTGAAGGATCTTCGGGATTATTGACTGCATCGAATTCTTCGACCATTCCTTCGGAATAATTATCGATAACGACCTTTAAAGGACGCAGCACTCCCATAACCCGTTGAGCTCTCCTGTTTAGATCTTCACGGATGCAATACTCCAGCAAGGCCATGTCAACAATGCTGTTACTCTTTGCAACTCCTATCCGTTCACAGAATGTTCTGATTGCTTCCGGCGTATAGCCCCGCCTTCTAAAACCGGAGATAGTCGGTATCCTCGGATCATCCCATCCTGAAACAAGCCCGTTTTCGACAAGCTCAAGAAGCTTTCTCTTGCTCATGACGGTATAATTCAGATTAAGCCTTGCAAATTCTATCTGCTGCGGATGGAATATCCCCAGCTCATTGAGCAGCCAGTCGTAGAGGGGGCGGTGGTCTTCAAATTCCAGTGTGCATATCGAATGTGTAACTCCTTCGATGGAATCAGAGAGACCGTGAGCAAAATCGTACAAGGGATAAACGCACCAGTTCCCTCCGGTTCGGTGATGATCCGCATGCAGTATGCGGTATATGACCGGATCACGCATATTCAGATTGGGTGAAGACATGTCGATTTTCGCGCGAAGCACATGCGTTCCATCTTTGAATTCCCCTTTCCGCATCCTTTCAAAAAGATCCAGGTTCTCTTCTATACCGCGGCTCCTGTAAGGGCTCTCTTTGCCGGGTTCGGTTAATGTGCCCCTGTAATCTTTCATTTCACCAGCGCTCAGGCTACAGACATAGGCCTTCCCTATTTTTATAAGCTGTACGGCATAATCATACAGTTTTTCAAAGTAGTCTGACGCATAATAGAGCTTGCTGCCCCAGTCAAAGCCCAGCCATTTCACATCTTCCTTTATCGATTCGACATATTCAATCTCTTCCTTTGTCGGGTTCGTATCATCGAATCTCAGATTGCAAAGGCCATTGTAATCAGCGGCAAGACCAAAGTTAAGACATATCGACTTAGCATGTCCTATATGCAGGTATCCGTTCGGCTCCGGAGGAAATCTTGTCATTACCCGTCCGTCATTCTTACCGGCTGCAAGATCTTCATCTATAATATTGCGGATAAAATTTGAAACAGGCTGGATTTCTGCACCAGCCGGATCAGCTTTTTTATCCTTACCTTTTTTAGCATCGGATTTTTCTGTATTTTCCAAGCTCATTATTCCCCTTTTTTTTACTTTTTACAAAGTTTTCAAAATCGATAAACTCGAAAAAACCGTAATTCCGATGGCAAAGTAAAAAGCTAATTATGCAAGGCGCGCAAATCTTGAGGAATGAAGCGTACATGTCAGTACGCTGCAATGACGAAAGATGAAGCGCAACACAGCAGAATGACATTTTAAAAAGCCATCATCTGTCAAAATAGATGCTTTTGCCTGTAACGGAAAGAGCAATTCCCATCACGAATTCCCAGTCAACCAGCTACATATCAAGAACAACAGCGCCAACCCGGTACATGATCCTGTTGTCAACGTTAAGCATGCTGGCGGTCTTTACGGCAGAACCGAGAGCAATTCCCATATCTTTCAACCTGACCGAACAAATTGGTCAGCTGATTTCAACAGCATTTTTTTTCTGTTTTGCAAGAGTATTGCAGTCGGGATATCCGCAGGCTCCGCAGTTTAACCCCAATGGCTTTGCAT
>JBFYVZ010000172.1:0-17506 GCA_041298995.1 Desulfobacteraceae bacterium | reverse complement strand
AGCTCAAATACAATCGATTTTGCCTTGTTTTCATTATGTTCCGCAATAATAAATATGGGTTCGCGTCCAGGTTTATTCATTGCCGCCATCATGTAATAAATGCTTTGTGACTCAATATCCGGATAAGCTCCGCCGCTTTTTCCTGCACGGATCCTGAAAGAACATAGCCTTCCCTTCTCTTTTCAGGAATTGTCAGCCGTAAATTTCTTTGCCCCGGCACTGATTTTGTGTACATATCCGAGTTGATTGTCCTTATTTCAGACCTGTTTGCCCGGAGAACATTTGAAAGTGACGGATAACGAGGTTTGTTGATGCCTCCCTGAATCGTAATAAGAGCGGGAAGAGTCAGTTCAAATGATTCAATCAACCCGCCATCCAGTTCTCTCTCGACATAAATGCTTTTCCTGTCCGGGGATATCTCCTGTTTTACGACAAAGGATACACATGGCAGTCCGGCCATTTCTGATGCAAGGGAGCCGACCTGTCCCTGCATATAATCTTCCGACACAGCTCCGGCGAAAACAAGGTCGTAGAAATTTTCCTTAATATAGGAAGCGACAAAGGATGCGGTTAAAAAAGGGCTGACATATCCGCCAGGGTCGTGGAAAACATGTATCCCCGCGTCCGCTCCCATCCCGAGAGCTCTTCTTATGGCATCCTTCGAGTTCTCAGGCCCAACGGAAAGAACATCTATCTCAACAGATTTATATCTGTCTTTTATTGAGAGCGCTTCTTCAAGCGCGGACTCATCAAAGCGATTCATCTTATAAGAAAATGTTCCCCGGCGTATCCAATCCCTGGAATTACTTATTATAAACGAACTGTCGGATTCGGGAACCTGTTTAACACAAACAAGAATTTTCATTTCAAAATGATTCCGCCTTTTATTGTTGATGGGGCCGCAATAAGCTTAAAGTCAGACGGTAAAATAAATTATTTATACATCCCTGTCAAGAAAAACGAACGTTTGCTCGTTTTTTCTTGACACGCCGTGCAAACACATAGTAGCTTTTTACCTTAACCGCGAGGTGGGAAAGCAATGGGTGAACTTTCAATGATCAGGCACGGGCAAGCATCCTTCGGGGATAAAGATTACGATCGTCTTTCCCCTGCCGGAACAATGCAGGCAAAGATGCTGGCAAGGCATCTGCTGAATACAAAACAGACTTTCGATGCAGTCTATTGTGGAACAATGGAACGGCAAAAAAACACTGCCCGGGAGCTGATAGAATGTTTTTCAAAATCGGGTTTTCCCGTCCCGGACACTCAAGTATCAGCAGATTTTGATGAATACGATTCTTTTTCAGTCTGGGATTCTCAAATCCCGCTTATGCTGAAAGAAGATCCGGGTCTTTCCGTTACAATTGAGAAAGCTTACAGGGATCGAAAGTCATTCCAGAGGATATTTGAAGCGGTTATGTTGAGATGGGTGTCCGGCAAATATGACCAAAACGGAGTTTCCACATGGGCCGGTTTCAAAAAGCGTGTCATAAACGGCGTTTCAAAAATAATGGGAACTCACGGCGCCGGCAGAAAAATAATTGTATTTACTTCCGGAGGCCCAGTTTCAACTGTTGTCCAGTATGCTCTCGGGCTTTCGGACGAAAAAACAATTGAACTGTCATGGCAGGTTTTAAATTCATCCGTCACTCGGTTCAAATACAGCTCAAACGGAATAATGCTTTCCGGTTTCAATGACATTGCACATATTGAGAGAGAAAACGACGGCAATCTTATTACTTACAGATAAATCGGCAATCCGCTCCGGGCGGAGAAAATGCACGATACAAAAAAAGGAGTCACCCATGAATTTTGAAGTATCCGACAAAATGAAAACGATTATCGGAATGATAGGTGAATTTGTTGATAAGGAACTCATCCCGATGGAGCAGGATTTTCTTTCAAAACCTTTAAAAGCCATTTCCCCGGAAATCGAAAGAAAAAGAGAGCTAGTGAAACATATGGAGCTCTGGGCCCCCAATCATCCGAAAGAATACGGCGGAATGGGGCTTGATCTTGTCGAACACGCTCTTGTTTCGGAAGCCCTCGGCCGCTCGCCTCTGGGCCATTTTGTTTTCGGATGCCAGGCTCCGGATGCCGGGAATATCGAGATCCTGAACATGTTCGGGACCAAAGAACAAAAGCAAAAATATCTGCGCCCGCTTGTAGAAGGAAAAATCCGAAGCTGTTTTTCAATGACCGAGGTTGACATGCCGGGTTCAAATCCTGTCATGCTGGAGACAACAGCCGTAAAAGATGGAAAAGACTACGTCATAAACGGGCAGAAATGGTATTCGTCTTCTGCCGATGGAGCCGATTTCGCCATAGTCATGGCCGTAACGAACCATGAAGCTCCACCATATTTGAGAGCAAGCATGATTATTGTTCCAACCAACACCCCCGGCTTCAACCTTGTTCGTAATATTTCCGTGATGGGACATACCGGTGAAGGCTATTTCAGCCATGCTGAAATATTATACCAGTCCTGCCGCGTCCCGCAGACAAACCTCCTGGGCCCCGAAGGTCACGGATTTGTCATAGCCCAGGAAAGGCTTGGACCAGGGCGAATACATCATTGCATGCGCTGGATCGGAATCTGCAACAGGGTTTTTGATCTCATGTGCTCCAGGGCTGTCCAAAGAGAAATATCTGCCGGCAAAACTCTCGCAACAAAGCAGATAATTCAGTCATGGATAGCAGAATCTGCGGCAGAAATACAGTCTGCCCGCCTGATGGTTCTTCATGCCGCATGGATGATCGAAAAAGTCGGCGCTGCCTTGGCAAGAAAGGAGATATCCCTGATAAAATTTATGGTCGCCGGAGTCATGCAAAAAGTGATAGACAGGGCACTGCAGGTACACGGCGGTTTAGGCATGACGGACGATACCATTATTTCATTCTTCTTTCGCCACGAAAGAGCTGCAAGAATCTACGACGGCGCGGACGAAGTTCACAAGATATCGGTTGCAAAGCGGATTCTTAAAGAATACGAAGGTAAAAAAGTCAAATGATTTGCCCAGGAAATATCTCACATATGAATTACCCGGCATTTAAAAAAACAATTTCAAATTACACAAAAGACTTTTGCAATGAAGACTTTCTTGAAAGCCGTAAAAATATAAGGATCAAGAAGGAAGGCACTGTTGTAAAAAATCTCGAAATAATTTTCGATGCAACCCTTAAAATCAGCAATAAAAAAGGTTTTCAGGCGATGACCATGCGTGATTTAAGCGCTGAAGCGGGCTTAAGTATGGGAGCGCTTTACTCCTATTTTTCCGGTAAGGAAGACCTGCTGAAAATGCTTCAGAGTCAGAGGCGGTCTGTTACAAAAAGAATTCTGGAAGAATACGTTAACCATGAAACCGGCATTGCGGATAAACTTCGCACCGCGATAAGGATACACCTGTATTTGAGCGAAGCCATGCAGCCGTGGTTTTATTTTTCATACATGGAAACGAAAAATATTTCCGGCCCCGAACAGGCAAAAGCAATTGAAAGCGAACTTTATACTGAAAAAATATTCGAAAAGATATTAATCGATGGAGAAAAATCAGGGATTTTTCTCCGGAAGAATCACCAACTCACTGCAAGCATAATAAAGGCGATGCTCCAGGACTGGTATCTGAAGCGCTGGAAATACGCCAAAAGAAATATTTCGGTCGAGCAGTATGCGAAATATCTGATAAGCATAGTTGAAACCTTCTGTCTTTCACCTGAGCATAAAAAAATGTAAAAAACACGGGGTGGCAATGGATTACATTGACGATGCAACAACCATCAGAAAGGGCGAAGAGCTCAATAAAGCACGGGTTGAAGAGTTTTTAAAAGACTCAATTCCAGGTTTAAACGGTTCGCTGGAAATAAATCAGTTTCCGAAAGGACACTCCAATCTAACCTATCTTCTTTCTGTTGGAGACAGAGAATTTGTCTTAAGACGCCCTCCTTTCGGGAAAAAGGCCAAATCGGCTCATGACATGAGCAGGGAATACCGCATTTTGAAAGCTCTGAAACCTGTGTATAAGTATTGCCCTGAACCCTTCATATATTCGGAAGATGAAGCGGTAATGGGCTGTCCATTTTATATAATGCAGAGAATACGCGGCATTATTCTCCGACGCGATTTTCCGGAAGGGATGAATCTTACTCCTATGGAAACAAGAGAACTTTACCGGAAAATCCTGAATGTACAGTACGAACTTCACACAGTAGATTACAAGCAAATCGGCCTTGAAAATCTCGGGAAACCTGACGGATATGTAAAACGACAGGTTACCGGATGGTGCGAACGTTACAGAGCGGCAAGAACTCCAGACGCGCCTGATTCGGAAAAAGTGATGGCCTGGCTTACAGAGCACATACCCGGCGACACAAAAAAACCCGGTCTCATTCATAACGACTTCAAGCTTGACAATATAGTTCTCGAAGAATCAAATCCGTTGAACATCGTCGGAGTGCTCGACTGGGAAATGGCCACAATAGGAGACCCTTTAATGGATCTCGGAAGTTCTCTTGCGTACTGGATACAGAAAGACGACCATCCGGATCTGCTGGCTATCAGGATGATGCCGACAAATGCCGAAGGATCGCCGACAAGGGAAGAGCTTGTAAAATTATATGCCGAATTGTCAGGGCGTAAAATCGATAATTTTGATTTTTATTACTGCTTCGGCCTGTTCAAGCTTGCCGCCATAGCTCAGCAGATTTACTACCGCTATTATCACGGTCAAACAAAGGACGAACGGTTCAAAACCATGATAATCGGAGTGCATGTTCTCGAGAACGCCGCCCGCCGCATTGTTGAATCGAAATAACGAGTGCATTAACCAATTCCCTCAACCGGGCACAATCACAGCATCAACAGCAACCAGACCTTTTCCCCCTGCAATCAGGGGATTGACGTCTATCTCTTTTATCTCGGGATTCCCGCATCCGAGATCTCCGAGACGAACTAATATTTGCGCGAGTATTTCCCTGTCAACCGGTGGATGTCCACGGAACCCGTTCAATAGTTTCTGCGACTTAAGCCTTGCTATCATTGATAGCGCCTCTCCATGGCTTACAGGCGCAACTGCAAATACGGTATCTTTCAAAATCTCGGTGAAAATACCTCCAAGCCCAAGCATGACGCAAGGCCCGAACTGCGGGTCCCTTATCATGCCCGCAATAAGCTCCAGACCGCCTTCCATCTGCCTCTGAACAAGAATTATTCCTTTTCCGGCCATTTTAAAATTCAACTCGCCGAAAATCTTCTTTATCTCTTCTTCGGAAGAGACACCAAGCCGCACAAGACCCGATTCTGTCTTATGTATCTCGCCGGGGAGAATGCCTTTCATTACCACAGGAAAGCCGAATGAGCGGGCAGCATTAAGAGCATCTTCAACAGAACCCGCGATTTTCTCATCAACTACAGGAATTGAGTATTCGGAAAGTATCTTTTTCGAGAGATGTTCATCGAGAGCGCCTTTACTATTCTCAAGCTCCGTCTTAAAATTTTCAGAAATTGCAAATCCTGCCCCATGAGACGGAAGAACTCTTTTTTCAGGTTTTTTCCGTTCAAACACGGCGGCCATGCATTCAACAGCCCTGTAAAGTTCCCGGTACACAGGAACTCCAAGATTTTGAGTGTTTGTCTGAAATTTTCTTGCCTTTTCAGCCTCCCCCATAAGCCAGCAAAACATTGGTTTATTGGATTTACGTGCTATTTCAACAAGAGAAGAGATATCAAAGTTGAGCGCAAACCCTCCGGCATAATAGTGCAGGAATACCATATCGACATTCGGATCATCACAAACAGCCTTTATGGCTTCGCCATATGCCATTTCCGAACCACCCCGTTCAATGGCCGGCCAGAGATCAATCGGATTTGCAACCGGCATCCATTCAGGATAAATTTTTTCAAGCGCATCTTTTGTTGACTGTGAAAGTTCGGCAATAGAAAGCGTGGTTTTATCAATAAAATCTGAAGACACGATTCCTGCTCCGCCACTGTATGTCAGAATCGCAACCCCTCCCGTAACCTTGCGCGGTATTTCAGGATACATCGCAAGAGATCTGCACAGGTCCAGCATCTGTTTAAAATCAACAGCCTCGACAACACCGGCCTGGGCCAGAGCGCCGCTGATTACAGCGCTGTTTCCGGCCAGGCTTGCCGTGTGGCTCATTGCTGCTGCGGCTCCTTTTACACTTTTTCCGCCTTTAAGAACAACGATTGGTTTCGTGGAACTCCGGCATATCTCAAGGAAACGCCGGCCGTCTGCAAAAGACTCCAGATATAATCCCACCACTGCAGTTTCAGGATCTTCAAGCAGATATTCCAAAAGCTCACATTCATCAACATCCACTTTGTTTCCTATTGAACAGACTTTGCTGATACCCATGACTCCATGAGACATGGTGTCAATAATAAAACCTGCCGAAAGCATACCGCTCTGGACAATAAGAGATACATTTCCCCTGATAAATTCATAGTCCCATAGAGTAGGAGAAACAAAAGAAAAAACCTTCTTTGAAATAAAATCAACCAGCCCCATGCAGTTTGGACCCCAGATCCGGATTCCTGTCTCATTGCGTATCTGCTTCAATTCGCTTTGGATTGATTGTCCTCTTGCTCCTGCTTCGGCAAAACCTCCGGATTCAATCATGACTCCCGGAATCTTTCTTTGAACACATTCCCGTATTACACCCGGCACAAGTTTTGCCGGAACAAAAATAATAGCAAGATCAACGGGGTCAGGCACATCCGTCACGGAAGGATAACATTTCAAATTCTCTACCGCGGTATAGGCGGGGTTTACAGGGTAAATTTTCCCCTTGTATCCCTTTAACAGGTTTTTCAGTATGGAGTTTCCTCCCTTATATGGATTGGAACTTGCCCCAATCAGTGCAATTCCCTTCGGCTTGAAAAAAAATTCCATGAATATTTCCTTTCCGCTCTATAAAATCAAATAAGCTCTATTTAAGATCCGTGTAGAATGTGTTTATTATCTGAAAAAGCGTATTATGTATAGTCGGTAATTATTCGCAGAGGGATCTTTCCGGAACACTCACTGTATCATTCCTTACGGTCGAATTCGCCTGAGGTCCGCTGCGGCTGACTTACTGCTGGGAGCTTAAGTAAGATTGATTATTTTGGCTCCTTCAGCCAGAAGCACGGGAGTCATATTGTACAAATTGTCCAGCAAGGCAACTTTGAATGAGGCCGGTCCTTTGGCCTCTTTGGCTGCCATCTCCGCCGCAAGTCCATAGCAAGCCAACGCCGCTGCCGCAGCGATCAGGTAATCTTTCTCCACCGCGCAAAAGGCGCCTATAATGGCTGTTGACATGCAGCCTGTTCCGGTGTTGGTAGAGAGCAAAGCATGGCCGTTATCCACGCCAAAAACCCGTCCGCCGTCGCTCAAGATATCGCGTACACCGGTTATTGCCACCACGGTCTTGTATTGTCCGGCAAGGGTCATGGCTGTTGCCGATGGATCATCCAGGCCGCGAATGCTTTCCACGCCCCTGACTTCCCCTCCGGCGCCGCCTACCGCTCCGATCTCACCCGCATTGCCCCTCAGAACCGCGATCTGCAATTCACTTAACAACCGCAAGCTGCTTTCCGTGCGCAATTTGGTGGCCCCTGCTCCGACCGGATCAAGCACAATGGGAACCATCAGTTCGTTTGATCTGCGTCCGGCAATGAGCATGGACCCGATCAATTCCGATGTTAGAGTGCCGATATTTAGAATCAAAGCACCTGCCAGACCGGCCATTTCGGCCACTTCCTGCGGCGCATGAGCCATAACCGGCAATGCACCCACGTGGAGGGTCACGTTGGCCGTATCATTCATTACCACCATATTGGTTATGTGGTGAACCAAAGGCCGTTTCGCGCGAATCAGTTCGAGTATCTCTCCTGCTCTTTGCGCAAATCCATTTTTTTCGAGTCTCATATGCCTGATCTCCTTATTGAACCAAAACAGAAAACAGTCCTTAAAATATAGTGGAGCACAAATGTGAAAATAATCGTTGCAAGAGTCGGTCCGATTATGAGCTGAACCGGTTTGATAACATAGTAGAAGATGATACCTACAGCGAGAGAGGCCATCGCAACAGGGTCCGCCTTTTTATTCCGCGAATCGGTTTTGAGAATGAAATAGTCCGTAAGCAGAATAGATATAAGCGGAGAAAAAACGGAGCCCAGGATATACAAAAAAGAGGTGTATTGCTCTATCGGGAAATAGATTGCAAGAAGGGTTCCTAAAAGAGCGAAAACGGCTCCGGCAAGCCCTCTTTTTATCTTAGGGAAGATATTTAGAAGCGAGATCGCCGCCGAATGAACATCCAGAAATGTTGTAGTTACGGTTGACAGGCCTATTATCATCAGGGCGATTATGCCGAGATTTGCGGCAAGCATCATGCCTGTCGGATCGGGTGAACCGGAATAGATTCCACCGAACATCCCGATGCCGTACATCCAGCAGCTTCCGATGAAATATCCTGCAAACGGCGCAATCCAGGCGCCTCTTTTTGTTTCCGACAGAGAAGTATAATCCGCTATCAGGGGAAACCAACTTAAAGGCATGATTATGGAAAGCTCGAATCCGGTTCCGAAAAAACCTGTGCTTTTAACGTTCGAGAGATCCGGGGCCTGCCTGAAAATCGCGACAGTCATTACAACGGTCAGAATAAGAAGAAGGAAAACGGCCGCCATGTTTAACTTTTTGAACCCTTGGAATCCGGAAATGACCCAGGTTCCTATCAAAAGCCCCATTATAACCGATTGGACCGCGATGCTGTCAAAACCCCAGAGAGAAGATGTAACATGGTTTAAGGCTCTTCCGCCTTCAATAATCATAATGGCCGTCCAGCCAATAAGTTGAAGGATATTTATTATTGAAATCAGATAAGAGCCCTGTTTCCCGAATGATATCCGGGTTGACATGATTGAAGGAAGCCTTTCCCTGAATCCTATTACACCGGCAATCACCAGTAATGAAGTTCCGACGAGATGGCCGAGAATAATGGCCCACATCCCTTTTGAAAAACCGAGATCAGCAAGGTACCCGCCTGTCAGTATTTCGGCAACCGAGACGGAAGCTCCGAACCAGAGGAAAAAAAGGTTTGCTGATGTTAAAGATTGTTTACTTTCCATCTTATTTTCAAGCTCTTTCGTGAAAATTGAAGAAATGGTCAACAGGGCCGTGGCCGTGGCCGAGTTCAAGTGAATGCTCTATGGCGCCGGTAATATATGTCTTTGCGTCCGACACAGATTGGAAGAAGTCCGCTCCTTTTGCAAGATTTGCAGCAATGGCGGAAGAAAAGGTGCAGCCTGTTCCATGAGTGTTTTTTGTTTCAATCCTTTTCCCCGTCAGTTCTTTAAAAAGAATTCCGTCGTATAAAATATCCGTGGCGAGTTTTCCTCCGAGATGTCCTCCTTTTACAACGACTTTTTTTGCGCCGAGTCTTAAAATCTTTGCCGCGGCATGTTTCATTTCATCCGTGCTTTCTATCTTTTTGTCCGTCAGGGCTTCAGCCTCATAAATGTTCGGAGTAACAACTTCTGCAAGAGGAAAGAGATTCTGGATCAGGGCTTTTTGCGCATCCTGATTCAGAAGGCGATATCCGCTTTTTGAAATCATGACAGGGTCAAGTATCACTGCCGGTGGATTAACATTTTTAAGCGCTTTTGCGATTGTTTCAATCAGGACTACGCTTGAAACCATTCCTATTTTGACCGCATCGATTTCGATATCTTCAAAGAGATATAAAATCTGATCATAAACCATTTGGGGATCGATTTCCTGCACACTGTATACTTTTTGTGTGTTCTGCACGGTAACGGCGGTAATAACGCTCATCCCGAAAACTCCATGGGCGTGAAACGTTTTAAGATCGGCCTGTATGCCGGCGCCGCCTGAAGGATCCGAACCTGCTATTGTAAGAGCTGTTTTCATATTGAATCTCCGCGGCTTCGTAAAAAGTCATTCTGCTATGCTGTGCTTCATCTTGTGTCATTGCAGCGTACTAGTGTGTACGCCTCATTTCTCAAGATTCGCGCGCCTTGCATACTGAGCTTTTTACTTTGCCGTCAAAAATGATAGCAAAAAAGATCGTTCATCCGATAGCGGTAAATCATATACGATGAATCTGAAACCAGTTTTGTTGCCTGGGAAAACTTCGGAAAGAATATTGGAAGAAAAATTGCCTTCGGGGATATATTCTCCGAGTTCCCTACGACAGTGCTAACTGTATCAGGTTCAGTGGGTTTTATCTCAGTTCTGTCCCTATATGCAGAACACCCCAATCGGATTTCGAATAAAACTTAACAGTGAACGAATCGAATTGCAAGGGGAAAATTTATGGTTTTTTCCCATGCTGAAAGGAATCTATTCCGGGAATGCTTATTACAGGCTTTCCGGTAAAAGGCAGGCATCGTCCGACCTTATAAGAACCTTTCAGTTTTTTTGAAATTGTTTTATAAATATTTGGACGGCAGGCAAAAAGAAGCTCATAATCTTCTCCTCCTGCCAAGACGATTTCTTCCGGTTTTTTACCGAATTTTCTGCAGAATGAAACAAGGGACGTGTCAAAGGGGCACGACATCAGATCGAGTTCGATTGTTATTCCGGAAGCCTTTGCGATATGGCCTGCGTCGCCGGCAAGGCCGTCGCTTATATCCATGACACAGTCAACTCCTGCTTCGGCAAGTATCTGGGCGGCATCGAATCTTGCTTCAGGAAGTTTGAATTTTAATATAAGATCTTTAAAACCAGGATCGTTTTTTATCAGGGATTCAAGACCTGCCCTTGCAAGGCCTAAAGGGCCGGTGCAGTAAAGACCGTAGCCAGGCCTTGCATTCGAACGCTTGGGGAATATATCATTTCTTCCTGCTCCAACGGCAAAGAGATCCAGGGAAAGTTGGTTCCCCTCAGATATATTTCCTCCACCAAGTGAACATTCGTGCCTGTTCAGGCTTTCAGCCACTCCTTTGTATATCTCTTCAATCATGCTGTCTGAGACATAAGAAGGAAGAGAAAGATTGATGAAAAAGGTCACCGGTCGGGCATAGCAGGCGGCAAGGTCACTTAGTGTTACTTCAACCGCTTTTATTCCTACCTCTTCCGGAGTCTGCCAGTTGAGCCTGAAATGAACGCCTTCTCTTTGTGTGTCGGTCGTCACTACCGGGTTTGAAACCGGAGCAAGAAGACATGCATCGTCTCCCGGAGGAACTATCATGTTCAATGCGGCAGGCACCTTTTTCAAAAGTTTTTCGATAAGCCCGAACTCGTCGTTCCATGGAGTTTGCAATAAAGAGCGCGCGCGGCAGGAGCAGGCCAGGCCCATCTTGAGTGCAGCCTTTAACGGATCGGAAGCCCTTGAGATCGAACTTATCACTGCAATTCCGACTGCCTTGCTGAGAAAACAGGACTGAGCCGTTTTTTCGGTTATGCCTCCTATCGCGACAACAGGCAGGGAAACCTTTTCGGTAATCGATTGAAGGCCAGAAAGCCCGGTCGCTTTTTTTGCGTCTTCCTTGGTGCTGGTGGCGAAAACCGGACCTGCTCCGATATAATCGCAATCTGAAAGAACAGTTCTACCAAGCTCGTCTATATTTGAGACAGAAATGCCTATTATGGCTTCAGCGCCCAGAATTTTTCTCGCGGCAGCAGGAGATTCATCATCCTGACCCAGGTGAACTCCGTCTGCAGTCAAAGCTTTGGCGAGAAGGATGTTATCGTTTACTATAAACGGTACGCCATTGCATTTGCAGAAATCTCTGATTTCCTCAGCCTCCCTGTAAAAACCTGAAGAAAAGGTCTTGTTCCTGTACTGGATTATCGTCGCCCCTGCCCTGATGGCGATCTTAACCTGATCAAAGGGCTCGATTGCAGGCGCTTTGTCGTCTGTTATGAAATAAAAACGAAGGGCTTTTTTAAGGTCTTGTTTCAGCATCCTCTCAACCTCCCCGATATCTCTTTTGAAGTTCTGACAGGCTTTCCTTTCCCTGAAATTCTTTCCGCCTCAGGCAGATTGACCCCTTGAATCAAATATTATTCAAAGAGAATCATCCATGATCTGAACTTTTCAGCAGAGCCGTTCCCGTAGGATTCAAGTGTGCGTATAATATTTATTTCCGAATTTTTTTTTACAATCAGGTTCCGGTCTTTTGAAAAGAACTTATCAGCATAGCATATTACTTGTTCTTCTATTGATATCGGAATCATATCTCGCGCAGGAATCGGAAGTCCGCTTTTTGCAATCTCTTCAGCCGATATGCCGGTTCCCATATGTCTGTCGCATACAAGGGCGTGTTTCGGGAGACCGGCTTTTTCCAGAATCTCACGGCCGAGGAATCCGTGGCAGACGTATGGGTGCGTCCCGAAACAGCCAAGTTGCGGCGTGTCTGTCTGAAAAATTCCTATATCATGCAGCAGCGCCGCCTCTTCAATTAATTCCATATCAGGGTTAAGATGAAGCACTTTCCCTGCCGCATCGATCGCTTTTTGCGCAACATGTTCGCCGTGCTTTAGAAGGATTTCAAATGTTTTTGAATCACGATCATAGTATTCACAAAGTATATCAACCGGGTTGATTGAATGTTTCTGCAGCATGTAAAATATCCGTTATCTTTCGTTTACGCCTTTCTGGCGAGAAGAACTCCCTCTATGAAGGGATCAATCGCACCGTCAAGGACACTGCTTACATTTCCTGTTTCAAGATTTATCCTGTGATCCTTGATCATCTGGTATGGATGCAGAACATATGATCTGATCTGGCTGCCCCAGGCTATTTCTTCCTTGCCGTCATGCATCTCCTGCAGTTTGTCATCCTGCTTCTGTTTCTCTAACTGGTAAAGGCGCGATTTTAAGACAGTCATTGCCATTTCCTTATTCCGGTGCTGAGACCTTTCCTGCTGGCACTGAACGACTATGCCTGATGGCATATGGGTAATCCTGACCGCGCTGCTTGTTTTGTTTACGTGCTGCCCCCCCGCACCGCTCGCTCTGAAGACATCTACTCTTAAATCCTTTTCATCGACAGCGATATCTATTTCGTTGTCCAGTTCAGGATATACGAAGACGGAAGCAAAGGAGGTATGTCTTTTCCCGTTTGCATTAAAAGGTGAAATTCTTACAAGGCGATGGACTCCTTTTTCGGTTTTTAAATATCCGTAAGCATATTCACCTTCGGCCGTGAAGGTTACGCTTTTGATTCCGGCCTCGTCCCCGGGCTGAAAATCTATGAGATTAAATTTGAAGCCTTTTCTTTCGACCCATCTTGCATACATTCTAAACAGTATTTCAGCCCAGTCCTGCGCCTCTGTTCCGCCGGCGCCTGCATTTATCGAAACAATGGCATTGTTCTGGTCATCCTCTCCGTCAAGCATGAGATCGAGGGAGACTTTTTTGATTTTGTCTCTTATCTCCTGGAGCTGGCGGGATACTTCTTCAATGACGGACGAGTCGGACTCTTCCATGGCCAGATTAAACATGATTTCGCTTTCTTCAAAATCTGTGGCGAGCTTATTGAAACTGTCTATCTTGCTTGAAAGAAGCCTTCTCTCTTTCAGAAGGGGCGTCGCTTTATCATGGCTTTCCCAGAAGTTATCTTTTGAGATAAGGAATTCGATCTCATTCAATCTTTTTTCTTTGTTATCGAAGTCAAAGATAGCCTTTCAGCTCAATTATTTTCTGGTTTATATCCTTTATGCTCTGTTTAAGGTCTAAAGACATATCACTACCTCCTCAAGTTCAAATCTCTCATTTTGTTTTTATCAGTAAAGTTAATGCTGCCGCGGCAATGCAGATAAATGCGAAAAGATCGCCGAACCGCGTATAAAAAGTTATTTCTTCTAATATCGGGACATTTCTTGTCATGGCCGCGTCTTCAAAAATGTTAGTGGATGCTATAATCCTTCCCGAAGGATCTATAAACCCGCTGATTCCTGTATTTGCAGCCCTTACCAATGCCCGCCTGTTTTCAACAGCCCTGAATACAGCCATTGAAAAATGCTGATACGGGGCGCTTGTTTTTCCATACCATGCATCATTTGTAATATTTACAAGCAAGCCCGCGCCGTTATTAACTTCAGCCCTTGACAGGTAAGGGAATATCAGTTCGTAGCATATCAGCACGCCCAGACTATGACCGTTTAAACTAATGGTGGCGCCTTTTTTGCCCGACCTGAAATCGCCCACATTTTCAACTATCTTTCCAAGAAAAGGGATCCATTTTTTTAAAGGCACGTATTCGCCAAAAGGGACAAGATGAACTTTATCATATTTTCCGGAAACTTTCCCATCCGGGCCTACCAGATATGCGCTGTTGTAATACTCAATATTATCCTTGTTACGTATAAATGATGGGCTGCCTATCAAAAAATTTACTCCGGTTTCAGCAATGCTCCTCTGAACCATATCAGTCAGGCTGGTATCATACAAAAAATAAAAAGGGGCTGCTGTTTCAGGCCATACAACAAGATCCGGTTTTTCTGCAATAACAGAACCGGATAGATCCAGATATTTTTTTGTTGCCGAATACTGTAATGCCGGGTCCCATTTTTCTGATTGACCAATGTTCCCCTGTATTACCGAAATCCGCGCCTTATGAGAATCCGAAACTATTTTATCCGTTGTTTCTATCCGGTTTTTACCATAAAACCATACGATTGTCAGTGCAAAAAGGAATATGAGAGCAGATGACGCAAAATGGACTCCCGAAACTTTTTTTCCCCGCCAGCCTGATTTAGTCAGGTATTGAAAACCAATAAAAACCGCTGCATTGGATAATACGAGTAGAAAAGATACTCCGTATGGACCTAATATATCTGAAACCTGTATTATATGCAATGACTTATACTGGGAATATGCGGTCAGTTCCCACGGAAAACCTGTAAACAGAAAGGACCTGATGAATTCAAGCGAAACCCATAGAGCAGGAATCATAAAAAAAAGCATCAGAGGCTTCAGTGTTATCCGGGTTAATAAGCCGAAAAAAAAAGCGATGTAGAGTGACAGATAGAATGAAAAGAGAAACAGTATCGGTATGGCAAGATAAATCGGAAGATGGCCGTAGGTTTCCATGGTGTAGGAAAGCCAGTAGAGGAGCGTAATATTATGAACAAGCCCTGTCAGCAGGCCGATCTTAAAGCCGTCTTTGAATCGCAGGTCTTTTACTGCAATTAAAAGAGGGGTAAGAGCAAACCATGCGAGCCATGAAAGACCGGTTTGAGGGAAAGAACCTGTGAGTAATAAACCACTTGTTATGGCTAATGCTATTCTGTTATTGTCAATTTTCTGCAATATGAGATTTCTTTATAAACATTATAATCAAATGATTTCAGGGGCCAATCCTGATGGACTCGTAAAAATTTGAAACTCGGCCGGCAAAGTAAAAAGCTCATTATGCAAGGCGCACAAATCTTGAGAAATGAAGCGTACTTTCTGGTACGCTGCAATGACGAAAGATGAAGTGCAACACAGCAGAATGACTTTTTACGAGTTCATCAATCAAGACTATTTTATTATTATAGAACTTGTGTTCGCAGCAGCATCTTCACCTATTGCCACATTTGTCACATTTGAGGCTGAACCCTCATTTACTATAACCCCTTTTATCTTGGATCCTTCAATCTTTATAGTACCGAGATTCGCTTCGCTTCCTTTCCCTATGGCGACATTTGTCAGATTGCTTCCGGAAAACTTGTTAATGATTACGCTTCCCTGTGATATTTCGGATCCAATAGAACCCCCCAGTTCATTTTGAATCTTATTAATTTCATCCGCCGGGATTTTTTCTACAGTGGAGGGAAGAGAATTCTGCCGGACAATTGTTTTTTCATAATCGGAAAGGATGGTGATTTTATCCGGCCATAATATGTTTGTAACTTCAAGGCTTGTTTTTGCAAGGGCCGATATTTCTGTAATGCCGGGTTTAGCAGTTATGACAAAATCGGATCCTCTGACTCCTGCTACGGCTGTTTTTGTTTTTACTTTAAATTCCGAATAGTTGAAATTGGATAGTTTTGTCACCACGAAGCGGGCTTTCCCAAGAATCATATTAATAAGGGAAGATCTTGTTTTATTTTTGGGATTATAAACGCTTTTTGTAAGTTCCAGCTTTGTTCCTGATGCAAGAATTAATGTGCTTTCATCATTCAAAAGGATCTCGATGCGTCCATTTTTTTGTGTGATAATGGTATCCCGTTCAAAAACAGGAAGCTCTTTATTTGCCCTGTATCCTGATGCATCGTCCGAATGAATTATTATAACGCTTTCTTGTAAGGAAAGAACTTTTCCGATGGGAAGCCCCTTGCCTGGGAGAAATTTATCTTTAATGACAATGCCTTCAGGCATCAATGTTCCGGCGTGTAAATATCCGGAAGTAAGGGTGATAAACAATGTTACAAAGACAAGGATGCTGAAAAAATTGCAGTGTATCCGGCCTGTAATTTTATTATTATAATTCATTATCTTCCTTCCGTTAAATTCCGTATCAAAAGAATATGATGCAATGCAATTGATGCCATCGAAAAAAGTCCGAAATCCTGTCACTCCCGTGAAAACGGGAGTCTAAAACTGCTCGAAAAGATCCGCTGTGAAGGACAAAACTTCAACTCTTTACAAGTTCATTCGTGCTGATAATATCATAACCTTCTTAATTCTGCAACCGGGTACTTTTTTCAGCTTTTCGTTAACAGGACTGATGCTAAATCATCTTACAGAGGGAGTACGCGTGATTTGATGCCGCCCAACTGCATTGATCATGAACAAAAAGTATTATTTGACATGCCAGATAGCTGTACGTATAGTACACGTGTAAAGGAGGTGTGCTATGCAGAAAAAATTAACAATAACCGTAGATGAAGAAGTATATATTGGACTCCATAACATAATTGGGCCACGAAAGATCAGCAGATTTGTTCAGGAAATAGTTCGCCCTCACGTTGTTCATCCTAATTATGAATCAGCCTATGCCGAGATGGCAAAAGATAAAAATCGGGAGAACGAAGCTCTGGAATGGGCCGAAAATACCTTTAAGGATATGGATCATGAAGCGATGTGAGATCTGGTGGGTGAATTTCGACCTTTCTATTGGCGGGAAAATTAAAAAGAAGCGTCCTGCAATTATAATAAGCAATGACGCATCAAATAAATTCCTCAATAGAGTTCAAGTTGTTCCTCTCACGAGCAAAACAGATCATATCTATCCCAGTGAGGCAATCGTGTCTTTTGAAGGTAAAGAAAGCAAGGTTATGGCTGATCAATTAGCCACTGTAAGCAAGTTAAGGCTTTTTAAACTTGCCGGTGTTATTTCAGAAGAGGACATGCGCAAAGTTGAGGAAGCCGTTAAAATTCAACTTGGTATTCATTAAAAATGCCAACCGGTCAATCCATCCGATCGCTACGCTCCGGGTGATTTCTTTGTTATCTGTAAAAAACAATCAACACCGTGCCGGAATGTGGATGAGCACATAGACCAGAACAAAGGATCATTTAATGACCACAGAACAAGAACGCACTGA
>JBFYVZ010000161.1:0-6745 GCA_041298995.1 Desulfobacteraceae bacterium | reverse complement strand
AGATCGAGTCGATCTAAAACCTTTCGCAGTTTGCCTTCGCCATCAATCCGCTGAAAAGCTGTGTTTAGTTTTGAAACAGGAAATTGTATTGTTTTTTGAATGTTGACTTTATTATCACCCTGACAGCGGCACTTCAAAAAGCCTGCCTGCGGAATCTTACCTGTTTTTCCATGCTTTGGACGACTCGTCCCGGTTTTACCTATTTATTAAGTTCCCGCTGTCACGCCAGCCCAGGACACGGACTCCCTTGTGAAGATAATTCTCTTTGCCGCCGTAAACCAGGGTCGGATCGATCGCCATATCCCCTGCCAGCGCCATCCATTTTTCCAGGCCGGAGAAAAAATCCCTCGCCACCGTTTTGCCGGCCTTGATCTCCACCGGAATGATCCTCCCGCCCCGCTCAATGAGGAGGTCGACCTCAACGCCATTGCTGTCGCGCCAGAAATGCAGACCGGGGCGTTCGCCGCGATTGAGAAATGATTTCATCGCTTCTGCAACAACAAATGTCTCAAAAAGGCTTCCTCTAAGCGGGTGCGTCTCAATCTGCTCGTGTGTCTGTATGCCAAGGAGCCAGGACACGAGACCGACATCGTAAAAATAAAGCTTCGGCGCCTTGACCAGCCGCTTGTTGAAATTTGCGTGATGCGGGCGGAGCTGGAACACGATGTAACTGGCTTCCAGCACCGAGAGCCATGCCTTGACCGTGTTATGGGTGATGCCGCAATCCGCGGCGAGAGCGGAATAATTCAGAAGCTGTCCTGTGCGTCCCGCGCAGAGTCGCACGAATCGCTGGAATGTTTCCAGTTCCTGCACTTTGAGAACTTGTCGGACATCGCGCTCCAGATATGCCGTCACATAGGCGCCAAACCATGTCCGTACTGCCACGTCGCGATCATAGAGCGGCGGATAGCCGCCGGTGAACAGCATCCGGCCCATATCCGGCAGTTGTTTGCCTGCCTGCGCCAATTCATCGAATGAAAAAGGGAGCAATTCCACAAAGGCGGTTCTTCCGGCCAGAGATTGAGTGATGCCGGAGATCAATCCGAACTGCTGCGACCCGGTCAGGACGTAAAGTCCCATGCGCCCGTCGGCGTCCACTTTGGATTGGAGATAGGAGAGGATGTCCGGGCAGCGCTGAACCTCATCTATAACGGCGCCGTCGGGAAAGCGCTCCAGAAAAGATCGCGGGTCCTCCCGCGCGGCAAGGCGCATGTCCGGATCTTCCAGAGACGCATAGGGTCTGTCGGGAAAAACGACCTTCGCCAGCGTCGTCTTGCCGGACTGGCGCGGCCCGGTGATGGTGACAATGGGAAATCCTTTCAGCAGGGAATGGATGGTGGCTTCAGCGTTGCGTTGTATCATGAAGATCAGATACATAAATTTATACAAATTGTCAATCGTTTTCTCAATCAGCATAACCCAATTGCCTTTATTTAAAGCGCGATCGGGGAGATCAAAACATCAATCTGCTGAAAAGCTGTGTTAAGTTCGTGCAGAGCGTGCTTGGCTGAGTCTATAGAGCATTAACCTATTAAACTGCGGAAGGCATAGAAACGAATAGGAGGAATTCAGGGTATGTCCTAAACATTTAAACTTATTCATCTTGACTTGAAGCAAATATTTATTCGCTTTTGCGAGTTTCTCGCCCCTTATTACAGCTTTGCCAACAACTGTTACCGAAAGATTCGGTCGGCTGGAAAGCGATGTCATTTTACCTCTATTTATGCTGTGCCGGGAGCACATAACAGATTCTATAAAGGCTGTAAAAAGAAAACATAGAGAGGAGGAATTCACAGAAATGTTTTCCAATAAAGAAAACCTGAATTTCTCCGTATATGGCCTAACTCGTCACCTTGATCAGGCGAAAATCGCCCGAAAAGGGGTTCGTACCCAGGTGCTGAAGCGGCCGCTCGTTATAGAAAAGGAACGGATCAATTTCGATTAAAAGCCTTGGTAAAATTATAATGAAAAGATTCAAGGGCTTATATATTACTCGCCAGCGGCGGTTCTGTCGAATATCCTCTCGATCATCAGTGCCTATATTTTATATTTTCTACACCGCCCCTTATTCGCTTGACAGGTTAGGTGAATTATCGTAATTACCATTACGGTAATCAATATTACGAAACGAGCAAATGCCATGAAATTTTACAACAGGCAAGCGGAAATTCAGGAGCTTTCGGCTATTTACATCCAATCGGAAAGCGAATCCCGAATGACGGTCATCACCGGACGCCGACGGGTCGGCAAGACGATGCTGACCCTCGAATTCTGCCGGGAGAAGCGTTTTGTCTATTTTTTTGTCTCCCGGAAGGCGGAGCATCTTCTCTGCATGGAGTATCTGGAAGAGATCCGCAAGTGCTTTGCCCTCCCCGTCACAGGCGACATTCGGTCTTTCCGGGACATTTTCGCACTGCTTTTGGATCTCTCCCGCCGGGAGCGCTTTACCCTGATCATCGATGAGTTCCAGGAATTCCTGAACATCAATCCTGCTGTTTTTTCAGAAATTCAGAAGCTCTGGGATCTCAACAAGTCGCAGTGCAGGATGAATCTCGTCTGCATCGGGTCCATATATTCCCTGATGCACAGAATCTTCGAGGAGGCCAAAGAACCCCTTTTCGGAAGGGCAGACCGGATCATCACTATGAAAGCTTTCAATATTTCAGATATCTGGACCGTCCTGCAGGATCATGGATGCCGCGATCCGAAGAGCCTTTTCGACGTCTATCTGATAACCGGGGGAATGCCGAAATACATAGATCTCCTGACTTCAAATGCTGCCTTGACCAGGGAGCGGATTCTTGATTTCGTCCTGACGGCGAACTCCCCTTTCATAAGCGAGGGGAAAAATCTTCTGATCGAAGAGTTCGGGAAAGACTACAGCATCTACTTTTCGATTCTGGGGCTGATAGCTGCCGGGAAGACGTCGCGGCCGGAGATTGAATCTGTCCTCCAGATACAGTCCGGTGCATACCTGGCCAGGCTGGAAACGGATTACGCCGTCTTGTCGCGCGTGAAGCCGATTGATGCCAAGCCGAATTCACGCTTTCAGAAGTACCGGATTGCCGACAATTTTCTCAACTTCTGGTTCCGGTTCATTTTCCGGAACCGGTCGGCGGTGGAAACGGAAAATTTCAGTTATATAAGAGAGATTGTCGACAGGGATTATAATACATACTCCGGGCACCTCCTGGAGAAGTTCTACTGGGAGCTCTTTGCCGAAAAGAAGGCGTATAACCGGATCGGTTCCTCATGGGAAAAGGGGAATAAAAACGAGATTGATCTGATTGCCGTCAACGATCTGGAGAAAAAGCTGGTCATTGCGGAAGTGAAGATCAACCGCGCCAGGATCGATCTTGCGGTACTGAAGGCAAAGGCGGAAAAGCTGCTGTTGTCCTATCCTGGCTACCATGTCGAATGGCTGGCCCTGGGGATGGAGGATATCGAGGCGTATGTTTGCTGATCGTCTTACAGCGTTTAAACCTGGACCTTAGCCTGATGGACCTGGGGGAGGCGATCCGAGTGGAACTGGGGACGGGTTCACATTACCAACCATTCAAAAGCGCCCCTCCGGTTGGCAAGGTACGACCTAGGGTTCATCAATATATAAGTTGTTGGGTAAACTGGGGACATTCGTGCAGAGCGTGCTTGGCTGAGTCTATAGAGCATTAACCTATTAAACTGCGGAAGGCATAGAAACGAATAGGAGGAATTCAGGGGCCTAAACTTTTAAACTTATTCATCTTGACTTAAAGCAAATATTCATTCGCCCTTGCAAATTTCTCTCCGCACAGCTTTGCCAACGACTGTTACCGATAGATTCAGTCGATCTAAAACCTTATCCGTATTCTGCCAATCGCAGTTTACCTTCGCCATCAATCCGCTGAAAAACCTTGTTGAGCTCAGAAACAGGAAATTGTTTTAAGTCGTGAGAGTAAATATTATAATGTGTCGGAGGGCAGGGCATCTATCCAGTCAATGGTTAGGACATCTTGCAATTTTGCGAACTCCGGATCACCGGTTACCAAGGTTGCTTTCAATTTCATGGCCAGTGAAGCGGCAAAACAATCGGCATATGCAAGTGGATACTTCCCTTTTAATTTTGCCGCCTGATATGTCAGTTCCCGATCAACGTCCATTAACCCGAGAGGCAGTTTTCTGATCTGGCTTATGACCGTTTCTGCCGCCTCGCTTCCCTGCTCGCGCAAGGTAATGTAGTATATCTCACCCCAGTTAACAACGCATAGATAGCCTTTAACCTTGCCGGCAAGCATTTTTCTGAGGATTTGTTCAACTTTCTGAGCTCCCGCCTCATTTTCAAAAAAAGCGATCAGAGCGTAACTATCAAGGACATATTGTTTCATCGCTTTGCCTCATCCTGTTTCTCCTTGAGCAGAGCCTTCAGAATTCTTCCCCGGGTTTTTAATATACCTCTTCCTTCCACAACCGGGTCCTGTCTGAGGGGTTCGACAATAATACGATTGTTCTCTTCATAAATCCTGAGCGGGGTTCCCTTTATAAGCTGAAATTTTTTTCGCAAAGCTGCAGGGATGAGAATTTGTCCCTTGACTGTGGGTTTGACGACCTCCATAATTAATCCTCCGTATTACTTTATTTGCAATAAAAGTATTACTTTATTTCTAAATTGTCAATTGTTTTCTCAATCAGTTCCGCAATTCTCGGCGAATGTAGTTTTTGATCAGCAGGTTTTGGAGCCTGGGAAGAGTTGCTGAAAGATTATATGAAAGATAGAAAAATTATGGGGACGTCCAAAAATTATGGGGCCCATGAAATTATGCGTTTCTATTTCTTTTCGGATTCCAAGGTTTCAGCGTCGGCCAAATCCTTAGTTCTCCCTGATGCCCTCTTATTGAGAATTAGGTCATCAAGCGAAGGAATGCGGACTTCAATTCCCTCGATGTTTACTGGAATTGAATTTCGATATGTAGGCTCAAACTGAAGTCCGGACGCTGCAGTGATGATATCAATTCGCCGAGGTGCAACGCCAATCTGAAAAACAGTTCCGTCTTTCTGGAGATCTTCCCTGGACAGATTGTGCAGCGGAGCACCGAAACTACGTAATGCTCTTAAGACGGCATCAGCATTCTCAGGTGACGGCATGACCCAGATATCGATATCCATAGTAGCTCGTGGATAACCATGGGCAGCTAGTGCATACGCACCGACGAGGATGAATCTAACCTTTTCGTCGGACAAGGCATGTAATATGTCTCTGTAGTCTTCGTTCAGCATCGTGCTTCACGCTCAGGGATGCAATTTCCCGGGTCAACGGCCAGACGAGGCTAATGCGGTATTCCGGTGTACCGGGAACGTAATCATCATTCCAGTGGTCCGTCATCCGGTGTATGGTCGTGTGTTTCCTGTTCATGGTCTCAACATACCATTTTAACAATTCAAAATCAACATGTTATTTTGTGAATTCAACTCGAAGTGCACCAGGTGAATTCAAGTTGCAAGTGGACCACTTAATCTGCATCATAACACTTAATGTGGTGACCGGTAGTCAACAATTTATAACGCCCATGAAATTATGCGTTTCTATTTCTTTGCGGATTCCAAGGTTTCAGCGTCGGCCAAATCCTTAGTTCTCCCCCCTGATGCCCTCTTATTGGGATTATTTAGGGGACGTCCCAAGCTTTTAAACTTATTCATATAAAAGCAAATATTTATTCACCTTTGCGGGTTTTTCGCCCCTTATTACAACTTTGCCAACGACTGTTACCGAAAGATTCAGTCGGCTGGAAAGCGATGTCATTTTACCTCTATGTATGCAGTGCCGGGAGCACATGGCAGATTCTAATCAGGCTGTAAAAAGAAAACATGGAAAGATGATGGAATAGTTATGGTTGTAGGAATATAAGGGGATATCAATATATAAGTTTTTTGTTGCAGCTCAACAGGCCGCCGGTCTTCGTTTTTTCGTAGATAGATGTAAGTTAGGCATTGACGATCCGTAAGGCCGTCACATTCCTGAAAATCGCCAGGATGAAAGTACCGCCCACGGATACAGAGTATTTTCAAAAAATTGACAAAAACCTGGCGATACTGGACGGCGATACCCGATAATTTTCCTGTCAAATATCGTAGTGCAGCTTCAGAGCCGCTTTTACTTTTGCCATCAATGCCGCGGGTAAGCTGCCGATTAATTGAACCAGCCGGATTTTGTCAATAGCCCTTGTCTGGTTAACCATGATTTTGGATCGGCTGGTCAAACTTGCTGTTCCTGCTGGGATTTCGACTTCAAACGAGTAGACGCGGGTCACGTTCGAAGTGATGGGAGCGATGGAGATGATAGGGGAATGCTCATTGTTGATGTCATTAGAAACCACGATGGCAGGGCGGACTTTCTTGACTTCAGCGCCCACCGAAGGATCGAAATTGACCCAGAAAACGTCTCCCTGTTTAATCGATTCCATCGGCAATAGTTCCTTCCAGATCCGTGTTCATCCGTTTGATCTCCTGACCTGCTTCAAGGTACTCGACAGCAAGCCTCCGGTTTCGTTTTTCCCTGATGGCGTTGTTGATTGCCTCACTGATAAAGTGGCTTCTCCCTCTGGATTCGACCTCTTCAGTAAGCTCTTGATAGGTTGCTTGGGGAAGGCTCACATTGATTCGAATAACACTCATAATGCACCTCGTTAGTGTGTCTTGTTTTGAACAATAACTTTAAACTATTTTCTTGTCAATGTTTTTATGTCAACATGTAGCGGGTTTAAAATTGACA
>JBFYVZ010000159.1:0-9834 GCA_041298995.1 Desulfobacteraceae bacterium | reverse complement strand
AATTCAATAAGAGAATGCTTGTTGCGGCCGGTGGCCTGGTTATTGTATTTTCCATGTTCTTTTTTGGAAGATCAGAAGGCTTTAATGATCTTTTGTTTTCAAGCATCCTTTTTGGTATAGGAGGAGGTATTTCAATGCCTGCTCTCATGGCCCTCGCAGTATTTAAAGGCAAGGAGACAAATGCTATGGGATCGGTAATGGCGCTCATAACCACAGCTCACAGCCTCGGCATGCTGGTAGGCTCACTGGCGGCCGGCTTGATAATGGACATGTACCGGCTCAGTGAAGCTTTTTATTCAGGAGCAGGCATTATGGTACTTGGAATGATTGTATTTCTTTTTTTGACACATAGTGGAAATAATCATTCAAGATAATATGGTTGAAATTATGAAGCGATTGAAAGTTGACAACATTCTTTTTGACATTATTTTAGATTATTATTTTCAAAAATTTACAAAAAACTTTCTTTAATCTGTTACGGCAAAATAAAAAGTTCATTATGCAAGGCGCGCGAATCTTGAGGAATGAAGCGTACACAAAAGTACGCTGCAATGACGAAAGGTGAAGCGTAACACAGCAGAATGACTTTTTATGAAGCCGGATTTTTATCCGGGAATATAATGGCAACTAAACGTGATTATTATGAAATTCTGGGCGTTGCCCGGAATGCGACTCCTGAAGAATTAAAAACCGTATACCGAAAACTCGCATTAAAATATCATCCTGACAGAAATCCGGGAGACAAGGAGTCGGAAGAAAGATTCAAGGAAGCTGCGGAAGCGTATGAAGTTCTTCATGATCCTCAAAAAAGGGCTATTTATGATCAGTACGGGCACCAGGGTCTTGAAGGTTCCGGTTTTTCAGGTTTTGGCGGATTTGAAGACATATTCTCCAGCTTCAGCGATATCTTTGAAGATTTTTTTGGATTAGGAAACGGGAGACGTTCTCAGGGCAGATCTCAAAGAGGCGCAGATCTCCGTTATGACATGACTCTCAGCTTTATGGAAGCTGCTTTTGGTATCGAAAAGGAGATAAACCTTGAAAAAAAAGAGGCTTGTTCCATATGCAACGGAACCCGCAGCGAACCCGGATCTCATCCTGAAACCTGCCGCCACTGCCGCGGCTCAGGACAGCTCTCTCGAAACCAGGGCTTCTTCACTGTAAGAACAACATGCCATTACTGCAGAGGGGCCGGACAGACAATATCTAATCCGTGTAAAAATTGCCGGGGCGCCGGACAGATTATTGTTAATAAAAAAGTCTCCGTCAAGATCCCGGCAGGAGTCGATTCCGGATCGCGGTTGCGCCTCACCGGAGAGGGAGAATCAGGGGCCTATGGGGCCTCCAGCGGAGATCTGTATGTCTTTATACAGGTTGAACCGCATGAATTCTTTGAACGGCATGAAAATGATGTTTACTGCAGAATTCCCATCTCATTTGTTCAGGCCGCGCTTGGGGATAAGATAACCGTTTCGACTCTAAACGGTAAAAAATCCGTCGAGATTCCTAAAGGAACACAACCTGGAGATTTGATACGTCTGCAGAGTGAAGGTATTCCCCACTTAAGACATAATGGGCGGGGAGATCTGATTCTTCAGATAACCATTAAGACGCCCATGAACCTGACAAAAAAACAGGAATCTCTTTTACAGGAATTTGCCAAACTGGAAACAAGCAAATTTTCCAATAAATTAAAAAACATCCTTAATCGCAGTTCGGCAAATGCTGCTAATTGAAAAAAGGAATTACACCGAATGTTTGAACTAAAAGTATTAAATCATTTTTCAGCGGCACATCAGCTTAAACTGGTAGCGGCAAAATGCGAAAACCTGCATGGCCATAACTGGAAGATAGAGGTCCGTGTGAAGGGTGAAAAGTTAAATGACGCCGGTGTTATTATGGATTTTGGACAGATTAAAAAACATGTTTCAGAAATAATGACCAGCCTGGATCATAAATTTCTGAATGAACTGGAGTGGTTTAAAGGCGCCAATCCATCCTCTGAAATTATAGCAATGAAAATCGCGAAGGAATTACAGGAAAAGATTGATGATCCTTCAATAAAGGTATCAAGTGTTACTGCCTGGGAATCAGATGATGCCTGTGCGACATACAGTTGTTTTTAGTTTCCATCTGGAATCTATTCGGGTTTATTTATTGCCCTCCAGTGTTTCATAAGCTCATCCCTAGTAATAATTGAGGCGACATCGTCAACATGTTTTTTAATATTCTCAACGCCTCCTTCCTGCCGGTCAACAAGTATCACGGCCTTAACAACATTCATGCCTTCGGAACGGGCTCTCTCAATAGCCTTTATTGTTGAACCTCCCGTTGTTGCAACATCATCTATTATTACAACTCTGTTTCCCTGCGCCAAATCTCCTTCTATCCACCTTATTATTCCGTGATCTTTCATTGTTTTTCTGATGGAAAAGGCATTCACCGGTTTTCCTCTTAACTCTGACGCAAAAGCAGTTGCGACCGCTATCGGATCTGCGCCAAAAGTAAGTCCTCCTACACCGGCTACATCCAGATCCTTAATCTCATCAAAAACAAGATGTCCGGAAAGAAACATTCCTCTAGGGCTAAGCGTAACCGGTTTGCAGTTAACGTAGTAATTGCTCATTCTTCCAGACACAAGTTTAAATACAGGCTCCTCACTGTACTTAAAGGATTTCAGGCAAATCAAATCAATAAGTTCCTGTTTCATAATAATCCTGTGCTCCTGTTGCTTTTCACTCAAATTCTCGAACCCTTGGCCTCTTGAACCGAAACAGCGAGTGCATTCCCCGTTGCTTGCGGCGGGGTTAGCGAGCGAATTTATAAAAAGATTATATTCCTTACGGTCGAAGATTCCCCGCCCGCTCTGCGGCGGGGAGCTTCAATCCTTACGAGTAATTGTTTAATACTTTCATAAAAAACTTGAATATGTTTTAATCTTAACGCAAATATCAAGAAACTGTTGATTTTAGCGGGCTCTTAATATATAAAAAAGCCCCCACCGAAAAGGAAGAAGCTTTTATGGGAATCGGCAGAGGCTTTGAGCAAGGAAAACTCTTAAAGCATTCCTTCAGGCTCAATTTTTGAATAGCAATTAATTATCAACGGGTCAACCAAAACTAACAGACTTGTAAGAAAGTTGAAATCCCGTCAAAACTCTGAAAAGGATTAAATGCCCCGTGTATAAAATGACTAAAGCTAATCTGCAATTTGTTGTTTTTATTATTGGAATCATCCTTCTTTTTTCTTCAGCTTCAAAAGCAGGTGAAACCCCGGAGGTTTTTTCTCTTGAAAAAACAATTCAAACGGCAATCAGCAATAATATTGGACTGTTGAAGGCAAAGGAAAAAATCAATGCCGCAACCGCAGCAAAGAATGCTTCAAGAGCAAATTTTTTCCCGACATTTAATGCAGCGTACCAGTACAAGCATAATTATGAAGAAATTTCAAACCGCCTGATCGGGATTACAACTCCGGAAGACGAGTATGTTTTCGCTGCGTCTGTTACCCAGCCTCTTTTTGCGGGATTTTCCATATTAAACAGCTATAAGCTTGCCGGCCTCGGACTCGATGCGGCAGACTTAAATGAAAAGATTGTTCGACTTGATATTATTTATCAAGCCGGCAAGGCATATTTTTCTGTTTTAAAGGCAATTAAAATTCAAAGCGTGCTGGAAGAAACTGTTACCCTGCTGCTGTCTCATGAAAACGTGGCAAAATCTTTTTACGAAGTCGGCATGACTCCGCTGAACGATTTGCTTAAGTCACAGGTCGAACTGGCCAATTCCCGCCATGATCTTACTATCGCCAGGAACAATCTGGAAATTGCAAAAGCAGATTTCAACAATATTTTAAGAAGGCATGTCAATGCCTCTGTTGATCTTGAAGATATCCTTGATTATATACCGCTTGCAAAAGAGCTTGGTTATTATATTGATCTTGCCGAAAAAAATCGTCTTGAAATAAACTTGGCGGATCTTCAAATTGAAATGGCGGAAAAAGAAGCGGCTCTTGCAAAAAAAGACTACTACCCGACAGTAACTCTCTCAGGAACCCGTTATCAGCGCGGAACAGACTGGGACGTTGACGGGGGCAGTGGAATTTCAGATTCCAATAGCTGGAATATATCCGCGGTAGCTTCATGGAATTTCTGGGAATGGGGAAAGACCTGTTATGGAGAGAAAGTGAAGAAAAGTCAGCTTCAACAGGCTAAGCTGAATAAGGATGAAATTGTCGATAGAATCCGGCTTGAGGTAAAGCAGTATTTTCTTAAAACAAAAGAGGCTGAAAGCAACATTATAACTGTTCAGAAAGCAATTGAGCAGGCAAAGGAAAATTTAAGAATAAGCCAGGAGCGCTATAAAGAACAGATATCCACTTCAACAGACGTTCTTGATGCACAGACATTGCTTTCAAGAACAATGACAAATCATTTCAACGCGCTTTATGATTTTAAAATTTCAAAGGCATCCCTCGCCAGGGCATTGAGCATGGAAATTATCGAATGAACGAAAACAGTGAAAACTCCCTCATCAGGATGTTTCATGTTTACAGACGATATGGCTCAAAAGCGGCTCTTTTTGATATAAGCTTAGACATTTTTAAAAATGAGTTCATATTTATTACAGGCCCGAGTGGCGCTGGAAAATCGACTCTTTTAAAATTGCTTTATCTCGGCGAACCGGCATCCGAAGGTCAGATTCTCGTGGATGGAATCAACTTATCGAGAATATCGCGAAACCGCATTCCTTTATTAAGAAGAAAGATCGGGATAATATTTCAGAATTTCAAGCTGATAAATTCAAAAACCGTATTTGAAAATATTGCCCTTGTTTTGGAGGCCGCAGGCAAACCGCGCCATTTCATACAAAAAAAGGTCGCCACTGTACTGCGGGCCGTTGGAATGGAAGACAGACAAAACTCTTTTCCCCTTTCTTTATCAGGGGGAGAGCAGCAGCGTGTTGCAATTGCAAGAGCCGTAGCAGGCGATCCGATAATAATCCTTGCAGATGAACCGACAGGAAGCCTTGATGCCGAATCGGCAAGCCAGGTAACCGGGCTATTGAAAGAATTTCATATCAGGGGTTCAACAGTAATTGTTGCGACTCACGACAAAGAATTTATTAGAAAATTGAACGGGAGAACGGTATATTTAAAACAGGGCCGAATCCATCCCCCTCCGGCTTTATTGTAAAATGATATCTCTTTATTTCAGACACGCACTGCGCGATATCGGAAAAAACAGATTTGTAAATGCTGTTTCAATCATTACAATAGCATTATCTGTAATTATTACTTGTTCTTTTATTTTGTTTTTTATTAATACAAGCGACATCTTGACCCTGTGGAAAAAAGGGGTAGGAATAATGGCCTACCTTTATCAGGATGTTCCTGCCGAAAAAATACCCGAAATACAGAAGAAAATTGGCGGATTATACAGTGTGGAGGATGTCAGGTTTATTTCAAAGGAAGAAGCTTTCGATGTACTCAAGCAGCAGATGAAAAGGCAATCTTCCCTTCTCGAAAATCTAAAGGAAAATCCGCTCCCCAATGCTTTCGAAATCAGAATGATTGCATCTTCACAGACATGGGAAAAGGTCGAAAACCTGGCATCTCAGATTAAATCAATTCCTCAGATTGAAGAAGTGGAATACGGACAAAGATGGCTGGCACGATTTTCTTACATCATCAACTTGTTCAAATTGTCAGGTTATGTCCTCGGAATACTTTTTTCAGTAGCTTCGGTATTTATAGTTGCCAATACAGTTCGTCTTGTTCTTTATTCAAGGCGTGATGAAATAGAAATAATGCGTCTTGTCGGAGCTTCAGACAGATTTATTAAAGTTCCCTTTTATATAGAAGGTATAATTCTTGGTGCTCTTGGCGGAATTATCGGTCTGATTGTACTTTTTATTACTTTCGTATCCATTACATCAAATATTGATCAGAGCATAACATCGGGTGCTTTTCAAATCAGGTTTTTTTCATACACCGTTATGTTAATAATTTTGATCTCAAGCATGTTTGTAGGATGGCTTGGTTGTTTCCTATCTTTAAAACACATTATAAAAACAGTATAACAGCAATCGCCTGGATTTTTCTTCTGATGGGAATAAACGGTTATTGCGGCCAGAATTCCCATATCGGGAATCTGCAAAAAGAAGCCGAACTCATCAATGATAAAATTGAAAAAAGCAAAACAGAGCTAATAAACTTTTCCAATAAAGAATCCTCTGTTTTAAACACTCTCAACGAACAGGATATGGCTATTGACAACCTGAGAAAGAACGTATCCGTTATTAAGAAGGAGCTCTCAGATATTAACAGGCAAATAGAAACAATCAACTACGAATCGAAGAGGCTCTCAAATGAAATAAAAATTTCGGAACACTATGTTTCAAAGCGCCTGACAGCGCTCTACAAACTCAACTGGCTGGGCAGGATGAATATTCTGGCATCTTCCGAATCCATGCATGAGCTTTTTAATCGTAAAATTTCTCTTGAGAGGATATTGGATTACGATAAAAATGAGATTGATACCCTGTTTAAGAACAGAGACCTTTTAAAAAATATGCAGGAGAGCCTCAATTCTCAGATATCAAAGCAGCAATCAAGCCGGAAAAACCTGCAAAGCCGGATCGAAAAAATCTCCTTTGAACAGGATAAGAGGTCAAAACTATTAAATGAAATCCGTGGCAAAAAATCCCTCGCGATGGATGCTGTTAAATCTCTCGAAGAGGCTGCCGGCAAACTCAATAATATGATTAAATCGTTAAGCCTTGAATATGGCGCTGCAGATAAGCAGGGTGATGTTTATTTTAATGGTCTCGAATCATTAAAAGGGTTGCTAAACTTGCCTGTAAGAGGTAAAATTATATCCGGTTTTGGCATGTATATTGACCCAAAATACAAAGTTGAAAATTTTAAACGCGGAATTGATATTCAAACCGACAGGGGAGAACCTGTAAGAGCGGTCAGCACCGGGAAAATAATTTATACCGGTTGGCTTAAAGGTTATGGTAATATGATAATAATCGACCATGGAAAAAACTATTATACGGTTTACGCCCACCTGGAAGAAGCTTTTAAATCAAAGGGCGATATGGTCGAAATGGAAGAAGTTATCGCAACAGCAGGAGATACTGGTTCCTTATCCGGGACCGGATTATATTTTGAAGTTCGGCATCATGGTAAACCCATTGATCCGCTCGAATGGATCAGGAAGGGATAGAAGGAGTACAAAATGAATTTAAAGAAAAATCGCCATATAAAACTATGGATGACTGTGATAATTGCCGCAGTTTTTTTAACTGCGGGCGCAGGTTTTTACAGAGATCTTTCGGCGGGCAGCGAAGAAACATACAAAGGGCTTAAAGTTTTCAGCGATGTAATTGATATAATAGAAAACAATTACGTTGACACGGTTGACACAAAAGATTTGATACAAAAAGCTATTCAGGGCATGGTACAGGGGCTGGACCCGCATTCATCTCTTCTTCCTCCCGAAGCCTACGAAGATTTGCAGATTGATTCTGAAGGCGAATTTCCAGGCATTGGTATTCACATAACATTGCAAAACGGAATAGTTACAGTAATATCGCCAATCGAAGGAACTCCGGCATTTAAAGCAGGAGTTAAGGCAAAGGATAGAATAATTAAAATTGATGGTTTTGTTCCTAAGGATCTGCGTGATGCCGTCAGCAAAATGAGAGGGCCTAAAGGAACAACCGTTGTTGTAACCATTGCTCGCGAAGGATTTTCGGAACCGCTTGAATTAACGATCACGAGAGACATAATACCTGTTGAAAGCATAAAATCACTGGTCATTAAACCAGGCTATGGATATATCTGGATTACAAATTTTACTGGCAATACTACGGATGATTTTATTAAAGCTCTTGAAAAGCTGGAGTCAGGATCAACTCCGCTGAAAGGATTCATACTCGACCTCCGGGATAACGGGGGAGGCCTGTTAAACCAGGCAATTAAGGTTTCAGACATTTTTCTTGAAGAAGGAAAGATTCTCTCCATAGAGGGGCGTCTCAAAAAAAATTCGAGAGTCTTTACTGCTCATCCGGATAAAGTCAAACGCACCTATCCCATGGTTATTCTGATAAACAGCGGAAGCGCAAGCGCATCGGAAATAGTAGCCGGGGCTCTTCAGGATCATAAAAGGGCTCTGATTCTGGGAACGACCTCTTTCGGCAAAGGATCCGTACAGAGCGTTGAAAAATTGCGGGACGGCTATGCCCTGAAGCTGACAATTGCAAGATATTATACTCCAAACGGTAGATCCATTCAAGCCAAAGGAATTGAACCGGATATTGTTTTAAGACACAAAACACCCGGCGATGAAAGCATATATGATGATGATGAGGGCATGATAAAAGAAAAGGATTTAAGAAACCACCTTGAATCAACCTTCGATGAAAAAAAAGATGGAAAGAAAAAAGCTGTACAGCCGGATTCGGAGAATAAACCCGACAAGGATAAAAAAGATATCCTGAAAAAGAAGAAGAGCAAGGATATGGATTACAGGATGGGTCCCCTGACTGTTGAAGGACTTCAGTCCGACAATCAGGTGATGCATGGCCTTGAAATTCTTTTAAGCTATGAAATATTCAAGGATAAAATTAAACCCTGATCAATCCGAAAGCACCTATGGCTAAAAGCAAAAAACCGAAATGGAACAGCAGCGGATCAAAAAAAGGAGGTCCTCTCAAAGCTAATATAAAAAAAGCTCTCTTAGGAGTATTCATTCTTCTTATTTTAGTTGTTGGGGCCGGATTACTTGCCGATTATCTCTTATTCCAGAAGCAATCCACCCCTGCGCGTCAGGCACAAAAACAGGAAAAAAAGGCGCCGCCATCAAAGCAGATTGTTTTTGAAGTATATCCAAAAAGTGAGGAATCCTTCAGCAAAACCATTGTGAAACCCAGGAAGCAGCCTGATAAATCCCTGCCCAATGTAGCAATAATCATTGATGATCTCGGGTATGACAATAATCTGGCAAAAAATTATCTTGAGCTTGGCATCCCCTTCACATTTTCGGTGCTTCCTTTCAGTCCTTTTCAAAAAAGCATTGCCAGGGCGGCACATGATAAAGGTATCGAAATAATGCTTCATCTGCCTATGGAGGCTGACGAATACCCTCAAGTATATCCAGGCCCCGGAGCTCTGCTGACAGACATGCCTCCAGATAAGCTGATAGAGCAGCTCAATAATGCTATTGATGATATTCCGTTCATTAAAGGAGTAAACAACCACATGGGGTCAAAGATGACCGCTTCAGACACCCAGATGTACCAGATATTCTCTGTTCTGAAAAAAAGAGGTTTTTACTTTGTCGACAGCAGAACAACAGCCATGACAATTTGCGGGCCGTCAGCAAGACTTTTCAAGATCCCTTTTGCAGAAAGAGATGTTTTTATTGACCATCGTCAGGATCCCGACTTTATCCGTAATCAGATAAAACTACTTGTTAAAATTGCGGATAAGCATGGCGAAGCCATTGGAATAATTCATCCGCACCATGAAACATATACGGTTATCCGGGAAATGCTGCCATATCTTCAAGAAAGGGTTAATCTGGTTCCTGCTTCAAAAATAGTAAGCGAAATAAGCTGACCTTGTAAATTTGTCTTTATATTTTGTCTTTTTATTTTTTCCCGGTTTCTGTATAAGCTTTTTCGCTTTTTACTAAACTGCCATATTGATGAATTCGTAAAAAGTCATATGCGAACGGACTTGAGATTTTTGGGAGATAGATTATTAAGGAACTGAGCGTTAAAAATCACAAGCTGTTTGAGGGTGTTAGCCCGAGTTCTTGTGATT
>JBFYVZ010000149.1:0-7882 GCA_041298995.1 Desulfobacteraceae bacterium | reverse complement strand
TATACTCCGGCCCTGCCATTAATGTGCTCGCAATCACGATGACAGCAAAAATATTGGGCTGGCAGCTTGGCCTTGCGCGAGCCATAGGAGCTGTATTATTTTCCATTGTTACCGGTCTGCTCATGGCTTTCTTCTTCCGGAAAGATGATGCCGCCAGAACAGCCGGCCAGATCTATGTCCCGGAGGAAGAAGGAAAAAAAAGAACGCTTCTTCAGGATGGATTGTATATGCTGACAATGGTTCTGATCCTTATTTTTGCGGCATTTGCAAAGCCTGCTCCGGGAGAAGCGGGGATCTGGGCCGCAATATTTTCCGCAAAGTGGTACATAACGGTTGCACTTCTTATTGTTCTTGGTTTTATGCTCAAGTACTGGTTCATAAAAGAAGAGCGAAAAAACTGGGTAGAATCTACCTGGGGGTTTACGAAGCAGATCTTCCCGCTTCTTTTGGCAGGAGTGCTTGTAGCCGGCTTTGCTCTCGGGAGACCCGGACACCAGGCCCTTATTCCTGAACATTACATTCAGACGCTTGTGGGGGGAAACTCCCTCTGGTCAAACCTGTTTGCTTCGGTTTCCGGCGCTCTCAT
This sequence comes from Desulfobacteraceae bacterium, assembly GCA_041298995.1. Lineage (GTDB taxonomy): Bacteria > Desulfobacterota > Desulfobacteria > Desulfobacterales > RPRI01 > RPRI01. Next base: position 7,296 of record JBFYVZ010000149.1, on the reverse strand, counting down.
GTATTTTGCTACATTAACTGAAGTCCCTATTCTTCAGGGTTTGATGGGGGCGGGTATGGGGAAAGGACCCGCCCTTTCACTTCTTCTTGCCGGGCCTGCGCTTTCACTCCCAAGCCTGCTGGTTTTAACAGGAATCATGGGTGTGAAGAAAACCGCGACATTTTGCGCTATCATAGTTGTTTTATCCACAATTGCCGGTATGTTTTACGGCTGGATAGCAGGTTGAAGAAATATGACTGATATAGAAGTAACGAGAATAAAAGTCGGAAAGCATCCGACCGGTATCATCGGTTTGAAAGAGAGTCTCAAGGCGGTTGCCGAAGAAATGCGGGGTGCTGCCGGCGAAAAGATTAGGGATGCTCTGCTTGAGCGCCTGGGAAAAAAGAACTACATCGCTCCAAATGCCATAAATATATATGGGCAGGCTTTTTTAAGGGAATATAAACGATTCGTTGGCGAACCATTCAATGAATCTGAAAGCTCGGGTCTTGAAATCAAAGTGCTTGGGCCGGGCTGTCCCCGTTGCGAGCAGATTGAACAGATGCTGATGGCACTGATTGCTGAAATGAAGATCAACGCTGATCTGGACCATGTGCGTGACCCGCTGGAAATCGGCAAATACGGCATGATGAGCATGCCGGCGCTGGTGATTAACGGTGAAATCAAGATGACGGGAGGCGTTCCGCCGAAGGAAAAACTGAAGGCTTGGCTTGAACAGGCCGCATCTAAAATCAAAAAATGACAGGAGAATGGGAAATGGATATTAAAATACTGGGCCCTGGCTGCCCGAAATGCAAACAGACGGAAGAGATTGTAAGGCAGGTTGTTTCCGAAGAAGGAGTTGCCGCCGATATTGAGAAAGTTACCGATATCATGAAAATTGCCGGTTACGGAGTTTTCGGAACCCCGGCCGTGATTGTTGACGGCGAAGTCAAGTGTGTGGGCAAGATTCCTAAAAAGGAAGAGATAAAAGCATGGATAAAAAAATGACAATGAAATACATCACTGTTTCGGTTTTAACGCTTGCTGTTGCACTATTTGTTCTTTCTACACCCGCTTATGCGGATAAAAATGATAATATTCCTGCAAAAGGAACCGTCACCATGATAGATCTTGGAGCCAAATCCTGTATTCCCTGCAAGATGATGGCGCCAATCCTGGAAAAAATGGAAAAGAAATATGCCGGGAAAGCCGTTATCCATTTTTACGATGTCTGGAAGGATCGTGAACCTGCTGTTAGATTCAAAATCCGCGTGATTCCAACACAGATATTTTTCGATAAAAACGCAAAGGAGGTTTACAGGCATGAGGGCTTTATGAGCGAAGCCAACATTGTGAGCCAGCTTTCCAAAATGGGAGTAAAATAAAGAAGCTTTTCCCTCGGAGATATTATGATTGAATCTTTTTTTATGACGATTAACGAATGGATGACAGGCGGCGCCAACCTTGCTTTTATTGGATGTTTTATATGGGGCATGGTAAGCGTGATGTTCAGCCCGTGTCACCTGGCTTCTATTCCGCTGATTGTGGCCTATGTTGCCGGGCAGGAAAAAGCCGTTGATCCCCGGCAGGCCGGCTGGTATGCGGGCGCCTTTACGCTGGGGCTTTTTATCACCATTGCCCTTATCGGACTTGCCTGCGCTTTGATGGGGAGGATGCTCGGGGATATTGGCATCTGGTGGCAGGTGCTGGTTGGCGGCGTACTGATCTGGGTGGCCATGGGCATGCTGGGCGTAGAGGCATGCTCGATGTCCGGCTCGTTGCTTTATCGTCTGAATTTAAGAGGTCTTCACGGCGCGTTGGGGTTGGGACTTGCTTATGGCATCCTGTCCGGATCATGCACTTTCGGGTTCATTGCTCCGATACTGGCCATAGTAACCGTTCAGCAAGAGATCCTGACAGGAATTATGATGATCCTGCTGTTCGCGCTGGGACACTGCCTGCCCATTGTTGTGGCCGGCAGTTCAACAGCCCTGATCCGCAGACTGACTGAAAACAGATCATGGCAGGGCGCCGGTAACTGGTTCAGGAGAGGCGCTGGAGTTATCATCGGTTTTCTTGGCTTGTATTTCATAATAAACCCTTTTTTGACGGCTTCGTAAATAACAGGGATCTCATTTTAAATATTTGAATAACAGGATATATGACTTTTATTAACAGGCAGCTTTGGGTAAAAACCATAAAACAGGTATTTTTTATAGCCCTGATTGTACTGGTTGCCGGGTTTTCTTCAAACAAGCTCAGATCCGACAAAATACCTCTTGTGGAAGACTGGTCGGCAAAATCAAATTTTGTGACCCCGTCAGGCGAAAATCTCGAAATATCTCTTTCAGAAGCGGAAAATCTTTTTAATAAAGGACTTGCAACATTCGTTGATGCAAGATCGGTTACTGAATATAATGAGGGGTATATAAAGGGCGCAAAAAGCCTTCCGTACAAGGAAGTTGACTGGAGGTTCATTGAAGTAATGGAAGGTGTTTCGGAAGAGAGCGCCGTAATTACCTACTGCGACGGGGAAACATGTGAACTCAGCATGGAACTTGCGGTCTTTCTCCGTAACACGGGTTATAAAAATGTCAGGGTTCTTTCAAACGGATGGACAGTATGGCGGCAAAAAGGACTTCCTGTGGAGGCCGGACCGCAATGAAAGAAGGAGTCTGGCAAAAAATTCAGTCATATATGTATCATGGAGCGAGAATTATACTTGGCCTTGTTTTTATTTATGCGAGTTACGACAAAATCCTCCACCCTGCAGCCTTTGCAAAAGTCATTTATAATTACCAGATTCTTCCCGATGAACTTGTCAATTTAACCGCCATATTTTTACCCTTGCTTGAACTTACAATCGGCTTTCTTCTTATAATCGGAATCTGGCTGCCCGGTTCCGTTTTTATCGGGAATCTTCTTCTGATAATATTTTTCTCGGCCATTATATATAATAAAGCAAGAGGACTTGACATAAGCTGCGGCTGCTTTTCGACAAGCGAAGGTGAAGCGACTGATTCAACCTTTTATTTATTACGCGATTTTTCTTTTGTCGTAATTGCGGTTTATCTTTTCATAAAAGTTTTCATATCCAGTTTAGCTGTAAACAACAGATCTTCCCGAATATCTCCTTGACCTATTCAATTAATTCATATATTTATGGATTCATAAAATTATAAAAGCCTTTTGCCGTAGTCGGTTAAAACCACGAATCCACCTATTGTTTCTCCTGCTTGCTCTTCGTGGCCTTCGTGGTAAACAAGGATACAATTATGCCGGTAAAACGAATATTCACCTCGCTTATTCTTGTAATCCCAATTGTTTTATTATGTATCGGCTCCGCCTCCGCCAAAGAAGAGTATGCCAGGAAGACTGGAAAAGGCTGCATATTCTGTCATGAGGAGAAGACTGGGGGCGCAATAAAAACCGCTGGTATTGCCTATATAAAAAACGGCTACCAGTATCCGATTCCTCTTTATATCATCAAAAAAGCTGTCAAGATCCAGAGCTCTTTTCACAAGACAGTAAGATTTATTATAGGATACCTTCATATTCTTGCCGCATTCATCCTTGTCGGCGCCATATTTTACATACACATATTTGTTAAACCTACACAGATAACAGGGGGGCTTCCAAAAGGAGAGCGGATTCTAGGTTTATCGTGTCTGATTACGCTCATGATAACGGGCATCTATCTTACCTGGTTCCGCATAGACAGGTTCGGACATTTTTTTGATAACCAGTTCGGGCGCATTCTCTTTATTAAAATCCTGCTTTTTATCCTTATGCTTGCCTTTGCCATCACGGCTGTCACATTCATACACAGCCGGATGAAAAAAGAATCGCAGGCCGCACAGCAAGCCGTACTTGATCCCGGGAAAATAACTTTTGAAAACCTGAAAGATTTCGACGGATCATCAGGTAAACCTGCCTGCATAATTCATGACAGAAAAATTTATGATGTAACCGAAAGTCCGAAGTGGAAAAACGGAAGGCATTTCGGGAAGCATTCGGCAGGAGCGGATCTTACCGAGGCCATAAAAGGGGCTCCTCACGGCTCCGAAGTGCTGGAAAAGGTGAAGTTTGTTGCCGAGGTCAAGGGGGCGCAAAAACAGTCTGAAAAGATAAGCGGGACGAGAAAGCTCTTTATATTCATGGCCTACTCCAACATGGTCATCATAATGCTTATAATTTTCTGCATAGCCTCCTGGCGCTGGGGATTTACGGTATTTCCCGAAGCCGTGTCCGGCGAATCACTTGCCGCAAAGAACTGTATCGACTGCCACAAAAAACTTAATCCGGGCATATATGCCGACTGGAAAAAAAGCATGCATGCCGGAGTCGGAGTCGATTGCTACAAATGCCACAAAGCAACTGAAGCATTTTCAAATGCGGCAAGCAAATCGCATTTAAAACATTCTTCGCTTTTAATAACATCTTTTGTCAGCCCGAAAACCTGTTCCGAATGCCACCCGAAACAGGTTGCCGAGTACGCAAAAAGCAAACATGCAAATACCCTGGAGATAATATGGAAAGTTGATAAATGGCTTCAACTTGGCATGAATAATGAGGTTGAACGTAACAGTGGGTGTTATGTATGTCACGGAACAGTTGTTGATGTTAAAGAAGGGAAACCGGTTGAAGGATCATGGCCTAATGTCGGAGTCGGCAGGAAAAACCCGGACGGAAGCCTGGGAAGCTGTTCAAGCTGCCATACAAGGCACAGATTTTCGGTTGCCGAGGCAAGAAAACCTGAAGCCTGCGGCCAGTGTCATCTCGGCCCTGATCATCCCCAGATAGACATTTACAATGAATCTAAACACGGGGCCATATACAACGTGGAAGCAACGGAATGGAACTGGGTTACCGATGACGGGAAATGGATGGCAGGAAGAGATTTCCGGGCACCCACATGCTCGGCCTGCCATATGTCGGCGGCTCTTGGCGTTTCAAAAACCCACGATGTTACCGAAAGACTTGCCTGGGAGCTCCAGGCGCCGTCAACAATAAGGCCGTCCGATTTCAAGGCTTTTCCCGCAAAGACAGACTGGCAAAATGAAAGAGCAAAGATGATAATGGTCTGCCGGCAGTGCCATTCTGAAGAATGGGCAAATTCACATTTTAAGAATCTTGATAATGTAATTATAAATTATGAATCAAATTATTATGAACCTGCCGTAAAAATTATGGATAATCTTTACACAAAAGGAATCCTGTCAAAAAGCAGCTATTTCGATGAAGCTCTTGAATGGGAATTCTATGAATTATGGCACCATGAAGGAAGAAGGGCCAGGATGGGCTCAGCCATGATGGCCCCTGATTACGCGTGGTGGCATGGTTTCTATGAATTGAAACACCGCTTCAATACAATAAAGGAAGCTTCCGAAGAGGCCCTGAAAACAGGGAAAGTATATGTTTACAGGGAATTCCCGGGGAAAGAGAGCAAAGATTAGTTGGAAAAAGGGTTCAAGGATTCGAGGGTTCGAGGGTTCAAGCGTCCTATCAACAGCTACGATGTCTCTCGGGTAATTCCTTATAATTTTTCAGCAACAAGCGCTGATACTTCACTCTGTGTCACTTGAATCCTTGACCCCTTGGCCCCTTGAATCCTGATTCACCAATAATTTTCCCTTTCGTGCTTATCACAACCGTTTCCATAGGCACATTTACGCCGGCTTTTTCCATTCCCTTTTTAACTATCATGGGAAGACCAGAGCAGCACGGAACCTCCATTATCACTGCTGTAGCGCTTTTTATTCCGGCTGTTTTAAAAACATCTGCGAATTTATCTATGTATTCCTGAACATCGTCGAACTTGGGGCATCCCATCATTACCGCTTTTCCTTTAAGAAAATCCCTGTGAAGGGTCGGAAAAGAAACAGGCACGCAGTCCGCCAGTACCAGAAGGTCGGCTCCTTTCAGAAAAGGCGCTTTTGCCGGAACGAGCTTTATCTGAATCGGCCAGTGAGAAAGGGCTGAATCGCCCGCTTCTCCGATAAAAGAAGGCTTGTTTGCATCCTTGCAGGTAAAAATCTGTACCCCTGCCGACTGGCATCCGCACGGTGACACCGGTTCTTTCACCACATCTTTTTTTTGCTTATTATGAAGATGTTTTTCAACTGCCTCAACATCAAACTCATCGGCTTCACGCTCGATTATTTGTAGCGCTCCGGTGGGACATTCTCCGATACAGGCTCCGAGCCCGTCGCAGAAGTTATCGGAAACAACCTTTGCTTTTCCATCAATAATCTGAAGCGCGCCCTCAGCACATGACGTTACGCACTGCCCGCAACCGTCACAAAGTTCTTCATCAATTTCTATTATTTTTCGTTTTACTTTCATGTCGAATTCTCCTTCAAGGGTTCGAGGATTCGAGGGTTCGGGGGTTCAAGTGTTTGTTTCCCCTGAACCCTTGACCCCTTGGCCTCTTGAATCCTATGCTTTTATAAGAACCTCCCTCGCAACTTTCTTTCCGGTCTCGGTTAAAAATGATTTATCTATAATTTCAGATAGTTTGTCTTTATCGATGGGGTTATCCTTCATGTTCTCTTCTATATTTACAATCATTTCGGAATCTTAAACCACTTTGAAATTTATATTGTCGTCGGTTTTTGGATGATGGTGATGGCCCACTATGTCGCAGACCTCGTTGATAAGAATCTCTTTTGCGCCGAGTTTTATAAGTATTCCTCTTGCGATCGGAGGTCCTTCCTCTTCCTGGTATTTCGGAGCCGTGCTGTTGTGCTTCCTTTCGGCTTCGATAATTCCTATGTCATGAAGATAAGCTGCCGCCAGAATCACCGCAAGGTTGCCGCCTTCCGGTTTTCCTATGCGCTCGGCGTACCGGGCAACCTTTGACGCATGCCCGATACGCTTGAAATCGGACTTGAAATATCTTTTCATTTCAACGGCAACCCTGTCCTTCAACAAGTCTTCTTTTTTGGCGAGAAGCTCTTCGGGAAGGGTTCCGAGGCATTGTTCGGCATATTCGCAGTAGGATGCGCACCCGAAATCCATATTCGGATTTATGAATCTGTATTCGCAATTATTGCATTTGCGCGCAGTATCATCCTTGAAAAACTCTACTCTACTGCCGCATTTCGGGCAATTTACATCAAAGATTGCTCCCTGCTTCCAGTACCGGCTGTCCTGTCCGGGGCATTTCATGGCATCCTCCTCAGTTCTTCTCCCTTCCGGGAGAAAGGGGTCCGGGATTCGAGGGTTCGAGGGTTCACTGGAATCCTTGACCCCTTGACCCCTTGAATCCTACCCTAATATTGCCTTCAAGTCCTCATCAGGCGTCTTAATCGG
>JBFYVZ010000112.1:0-3222 GCA_041298995.1 Desulfobacteraceae bacterium | reverse complement strand
CACTGGGAACAAATTGTTATTATTTAACACCGACACCGAGGTTTATGGCACACGCAACGAACAACCCCGGTATGGTCTTAGTCCTATGTCCAGAGGAACTGTCTAATCTCGATCAAGCGATGAAGGTTTCTCTGGTCTTCCTCGTCCCACTTCTTCTCCAACCGCCAATGCTTTTTCATAGCGGCGTCATATGCAGCGTACTTGTTCTTGTCATAATCTGCGAGTTGATAATTCTCGCTTCCCGATATTTTCTTCCATTTCATGAGGGGCTTTTTCAGTCCCTTCTCGTCCATAGGGCTTCTACGAGATGGACGTGTCTGCGTCCACCAGCGATAGAGCAAGCGGATTTCTTTCCATGCATGCTTGTGCTCAGGATCAGAATTCCAGTCCACGATTTTATCCGGGCTCTCCTGTTCGACAAAATTTACAAGAAGCTGAAAGACGGCATGGAGTAAGACATAATCTTTGTCACACCAGCCTTTCTCCAGGGTGTGAATCTTCAGAATCTTCATTTCATTATCTCCCTGCTGATCATATAATGTATTCAGAACCGCGATACTCTGTGATGCTGGTTCACTTTAAGCCTTAATAATCCAGAAATATTTCCCTTTTAGTGAGGAATACGTCTTTGCCACTCTTTTCATGCGACACGCAATTCCCCAACATGGTGAATGTATGGAATAGCGCCACTACTCAGGTCAGCATATATATCTCTGAGGTTTTCCTCCTGATCTTAAGACAGAACGCAAAAATCAGCCGCGAGTGTTGCGAACCGGCTGAATCGGCTTGTTGGCCTTTTCCTTCAACGTGTAGGTCTTGATCTTTCGATTGAACTCGTAAAGATCGCTTAGTATTTGCAGTACCTTGTCAATCTTTGTCATCTTTCAGCTTCTCTATATCAGCCTGATCCTGCTTCGAATCCCTTGTCTTCTTGAGCCAGATCAGGTCTTTCTTGTTCGCAAGCATGACTTTTCCTTCTTCCGACTCCGCTTCCACAGCGTTCCGTATTACCTTTCTGATCTCCTCATCTCCGGCAACAAGAATGTCGATCAGCATTTCGTCTTCTTCGTTTACCACCTTCAAAAACCGATGAAGCTCGATGGCCACGTTGCTGAAAGTCCAAGGCGATGCAGATTCGAAATATCCGTCTTTCTCCAAAATGCCTTTGACCTGGTCGAAGTCGTCAGTGTCGACGAGGAGGTCAATGTCTCGGGTAAATCGCGGCTCCGCATAGAATGCCATTGCGACCCCGCCGACAAGCGCATACCTCACTCTCTTATTCTCCAGCTCCTTCATCAATCGTTTGAATTCCTGAAATACGTTCATGCCATTTTCCCTTTAGGCCAACGGTGAATTAACGAGCAGGCGGTGCCTGCCGCCATTAGAATGTTAAAGGATAAAACTCCGCCAACTTTTTGAGTTTGATTCGGCAAGATAGTAGCCTGTCACGTTGAATGACTTGTTGTGAAAATTCCTTTTTGCCAAATTTATCCGCAACACTTTTTATATTTTTTACCACTGCCACAAGGGCATAGATCGTCCCGGCTTATTTTATTTTTTGACTTGATTGGTTCTGGTGGATATAGAAGTTTCTCAAGATCAGAGATGTTTTCTGGTTTATCCGGTTCTATTCCTATAAAATATTTCCAGTTATGTTCAGAGAATATTAAAGCTATTTCTTCAGCACGCTTCTGATTTTGAACCCTTACAACCGCAGTTTTCTTTTCTGATCCAAGTTTAGTCACAGCCTAAAAAGTTACTCCTTCTTTATTATTTTTATTTTCACAACAGTGTTAATAAGTGGAAAACTTTCCATGTATTGCCTATATACAATGGAAAATATTTCCGTCTATTGTCATATTAAAACATGGAAAAAATATTGTCTGGTTTTCCATGTTATTACGATATTGATTGTTCCCATGGAAATAAATTAACATCGGGTTCAAAAATAGAACTTAGATCAGCGTTACAGGTTCTGAGATATCACAATTTCGAGAAAGTATAACGATGTTCCTCCCTTTTCAGTAACACGGGGGTTGAAAATGCATAAATCACATATCACAATTATTTATTTAAATAAAGTTATGATCTCTATCAATGTTTTCAAAAGACTATTTTTGCCCGGTTTGATTTGATTCCTGCCTAAAAGCCAGCGTCTTACCGAGGCCTTGTAATTTAGATAAACTTCACCGAACTTATCCGTTAAGTATTTTTACTCAGGTATGATTGCAAACCTTTCAAGGAGAATATAAAGGACCAGCAGAGCTTTTAAAAGCCAGACAGAACCTGTCACAACCGCGGCGCTGCCGGACAGTAGCAGCAGGGAAAGATACATAGGATTACGGGAAAACCTGTATGAACCATCACGAACTATTCTCTTTGTCGGTTTGGCCGGGTTAAACGGAGTTCTATTTTTAACAATCGCTATAAAAGCGCTTAAGGCCGTTAAACCGGAAACAAGGAAAAGAAAAGAACCTGTAATAATTCTAAGCGGCCATGCTTCGTTGATAAAATGAAATGGGAATAAATATTCCAGCAGGATACCAACCCCAGACAACCAAAAAACAACAGTGTAGGCTGTACGGGAATAGAAGCTCTGTCTTTTATATCATCTTTCATGCTCATCCTTATTTGACATCTAATCCGCTGACCCGGTGGTCAATCCGCCACAGGTCTTTGGCGGACTCTACCGACTTTTATATATCATCAAAACGTAATCACCTTGAGAAAATACCCGGTTTTGTATTTATTTGGTTCCCCGGATCGGATGAAGCAGGGCACTGGGAACAGACTGTAACTATTTAACGCCTGAATTAAGTCGTGCCGCGAAGCGGCGTCGGCTTGAATGAATTGTCAGGCCTGCCTGAGACAGGCCTTTCTGTTGATCGCACGGATAACCAGACCATAAGAAATGAATTCAGGCGCAATCACATCTTGACGAGCCACCAGCTGTTGCGCGGCACAGCTGTTGACGATCAGCCGGATGCGCCAACGCATCACCGCGGCATCAGCGCGAACACACCCCAGCCCAGGTATTCACGCGTGTAAGAGGCGTAGCGCTCGGGTTCCGAGGTCAGTTTGGCTCGAACCTCTTTCGCGAATTCGTCGCCGGGATTGGATTCAAGCCATCGGCGCATGGTGAGCCATTGGGCCGCCTCGTATCTGTCCCAGCCGTCCTGGTCAGCCAGAACCATTTCGACGACGTCGTAGCCAAGGCGACCA
>JBFYVZ010000097.1:0-3467 GCA_041298995.1 Desulfobacteraceae bacterium | reverse complement strand
GCATCAAGAACTTTATTTATCATATCGCAGACAGCACCTTTCCAGATTGCTCCAAAACCATATTCCCTTAATTTACCGGCAACAAGTTCTTCTCTTGCGCCTGCTTCCGAATAAGAAAAATCCACTTGTTCAAACAGATCATGAAAAAATATACCGGCCCTTGCACCTTTTGGAAATGAAAATATATCCTGCATTCCTGATTGCTGATATGGTTCGGGGGAATCTTTAAATGCAGTCTTGGTTCCGGCATCTATATCTCTGATATCATGACTTGCCGAACTTCCTGACGTGAGGGATGAATAACTTGATATTTTGAAAGTATCGTCTATCTTTCCTGCAAAATTTCTGCAGAAGAACTGTTCCATATCTCCTTTGTAAAAATCGTATTTACCGTCAACCGGGAAAGGAAGAACAGAAACATCAATCGCCCCCTCTGCCCTTTTTTCAAGCATTTTTAAATCATCAAGCAGTTCCGAATCTTTTATATCAACAAAATAATTTTTGAGTGCTGTTACTATATCTTCATCAGCGTCCTGTTCGTTATTACGGGCATAATGGAAAAGGTAGGCCATGGCCGATGTTTCAGATGAATTTATCCTTCCCCAGACAAGATAACATCTTTTTTTTGCCCTTGTTAATGCCACATACAGGAGCCGTATGTTTTCGGACAGAAGTTCTTTCCGGGCTGCAGAAAGGCTTTTTTCATTACAGCCAAGGTCAAGAACCAGATTCCTTTCCTTACTTTCATCATGGAAAATTATTTCCCTATCATTAACCTCAGATCCTCCCCAGTTGAAAGGACAAAATACAACCGGAAATTCAAGCCCCTTGCTTTTATGTATTGTGACTATTTTAACCGCATCATCATCACTTTCAAGACGAAGAAGATGCTCTTCGAGTTTCATTCTTGAAGCATCCCTCTGTTCGGACAGCCATCTCACAAGGCCTGTGACACCGGGTTTCCTTTCAACCCATACTTTATGAAGGATTTCTGAAAGATGGAGCAGATTTGTTATGCGTCTCTCGCCGTTATGAAAAAGAACAAGACGTTCTTTTACTCTTTTCCGCATCATGAAATGGCGGAACATATTTATAAAGCCTTGCTTGTTCCATAAATAATTACATTCAGCGAAAACCGCCAACTGTTCATCCCATATAAGCGGGTCCTGGCCGGCGATATCGAGCTCTTCACCTGAAATTCCTAAGATGTCGGTTACAAGAGCCGCCCTGACCTTTTTCATATTTGAAGGATCGGAAGCGGCTCCGAGGAACCTTTCCAGCTCCATGGCCTCATGAGAATCAAAGACATTATCTATGCTGTATATAACCGAAGGAATTCTTCTTTTTGAAAGGGACATTTTTACCGTCTGCGCCTGATTATTTGTCCTCACCAGGATCGCAATATCTCCTGCTCTGATATCTGCTTCTGTGCCATTATCTCTTTTCAGCAGGCGCAAAATTTCGGATGCGACAGATTCCGATATAACCTTCTCTGCAACATCTTTTTTAATCAATTTATTATTTTCAGTGTATTTGTCGGAAAAAAGATGCCACAGAGTAAGCGGCGCATATGATGGAACATCTTTGTCTTTGTTTTCGTTCGCGTATCCCGAAACGCCTTTATGAAATGCAATATCATCAAATATATAGGGGTTTGTTAAATCTGAAAAAAGCGCATTTACAGCATCGATCAGGCCCGGCACGGACCGCCAGTTTTCTGTAAGAGTGCTTTTTGAACCAGCCTTTGAGGCGGCATTTATGTAAGAAAATATATCGGCCCCGCGAAAGCTGTATATCGCCTGCTTCGGATCTCCTATTATAAAGAGAACGCTCTCATGGGAATCAAAAAGATTCGAGAAGATTTCATACTGAACAGGATCGGTATCCTGAAACTCGTCAATAAGCGCGGCCTTGTATTTCCGCCTTATCTGGATTGCAAGACCAAGATTGCCGCGGCCGTTAAGAAGGGCATCCCTTACCCTTGTCAAAAGATCCTCATAACATTGAATGTTTCCGGCTTTTTTGCGCTTTTCAAGCTCGCTTCCCGCATACCTCAAAAATTCCCTCTTAAGATGCAGGATATATCTGTCAAATAGGGCTTCAATCTCTTTGCTTTTTTCTGCAAGCTCATTACAGATATCAAAGAATGGATGCAATGGAGCTTTTTGCTTTGCTTTTACAGACTTTTTTATCTTTTCTGCGGTAAAATATTCGAATTTGTCAAACAGAGGAAAACCGTATGACCGTTCGTCGAGGAGTCCGTCCATCAGAGAAAGAAGAGAAAGTATCTTACGTTCTCTTCCGGAACATCCTGAATCATCAGGCACAACTGATCCGTAGATTTTCCCGTTTAACGAGGGATCACGCAGCAATTCCGAAATCCCGTTTTTTGAAACAGGCCACATGCTTCTCATGCTTTGAATAAGTTTCCGGTAATCGTAAAGAAGATTTTCTAATCCGGGTTTCTCAGTTGAAGGAATTATATTTCTGCATGTTGATACCTGCTTTGAGAGAAGTTTTGAAAAAAACTCCGGCCCTTTGAGCTTTTTCACCGAATATCTTATAAATTCAGGCTCGGCATTATAAAAATGAATTCTCCAGAAATCCTCCGCGATGTCTTGTATAAGGTCCGTCTGATCGGTTACAAGTTCGGTATCGAAAAGACTGCCTGTTTCAAAGGAGTTTTCCGAAAGGATTCTTGCGCAGAAACCATGAATAGTGAATATTGAAGCCTCATTGAAATCTATGAGGGCTTTGTTTATAAGTTCTGCAGCAAGCGCGTGATTGTCATATTTTTTACAAAGGGAGTCGATCAGCCTGTCGCTGCTTTTACCTATCAGAAAAGCCTCTTTTGCCTTTACCAGTTTGCTCCTGATTCTATCTTTTAATTCTTCGGTTGCTGCTTTTGTGAAAGTTACAACAAGGATCTGATCCACGGTCAGATTGTTCTCTATAATCAACCTGATAAAAAGACTTTCTATGGTATAGGTTTTACCGGTACCTGCCCCGGCCTCGATCAGATTTGTGCCATGAAGGGGGGCATTAATGAGATCAAACTCTTTCACGTTTCTGATTCCTGTCCGCTATATAAGTAGTTTCCAAATTAATATCAAATAACATAACAGAAAACAGAATACTTAAAAAGCCTAAAGTATCTGTAACAAATCGTTGATTCTAAAAGGCGAATAAGGCTGTAAATTTTGGTTGAAATATAGCTGTTTTATAGTAAACAAGCTTTTTTTCTTGACCCTTATTCAGGCATTGACTATTATATATCACACATTTCTACGATAGTTGTATTGTAATGAAAATCGGGGTCGGATGATCTGCCGATTCGAGAGCTTTCCAGAACATTCAATTTTGCTCAAGTTCAAGGAAGGCGATAATTTTAACCACAGGAATACATTTAGTATTTCGAGGATTAAAATTTGAGCCTGACGAAGAAATCGGGCAAAAGGGGGTGTTAT
>JBFYVZ010000055.1:0-3144 GCA_041298995.1 Desulfobacteraceae bacterium | reverse complement strand
ACTGTATACCGTCCACCGCCTGGACAAGCAGGTGAGCGGGGTGATCCTGTTTGCGAAGACCCCCGAGGCGCACCGCCAGCTGAACCTGATGTTCGAACACCGCCAGGTTCACAAGACCTACATGACCCTGGTCCACGGGGAAATCGCCGGAGAACGCGGTGTGATCGACAAACCGCTGCGTTGCTTCGGCTCGGGCCGGATGGGGGAGGATATAGAGCGAGGCAAACCGTGCCGGACCGAGTTCTGTGTGCTTGAGCGCATGCCGGGGTATACCTTGGTGCAGGTCCACCCGGTTACCGGCCGCAAGCACCAGATTCGCGCCCACTTCTTCGGCATCGGCCACCCGGTCGTGGGGGATACTCTGTACGGAGACAAGTCACTTCAGAAAACGTTTCCACGGCTGATGCTGCATTCGTTAGAAATCGAATTCATAGAGTGGACAGCCCAAAAAATTAATATCGCCTCCAAAATCCCTTCTTCTTTTTCCTCTGTTATCGACAGGATCCGTGAATAGAGCTTTTTATCTAATCTAAACCAAAAATTTGGCCGATATCGCAGATGGAAGCGGTTGGATCGAGCCGTCCGGCTTTCTGATTGCCCCGCTGCCACCATGCCAGCCTTGAGAATGGCTCGGCGGTGTAACCGGATCACAAATAACTGTTTCATCAATAAGAAGGCTTCTGCCTTAAATCAGAAATTAAAACTTCTCTATGCGCTTCAACACCGCAGACAACCTTTAATTCAAAAGCGGCTTCAACCCCATTGCACCTGTTATAGAATGCTGCTGACAGAGGACAAGACATGGTACCATCAACGGTTAGGGAGTTTGCCTCAATAAAGGCAATCAAATTGCCCACTCTGCCGGGCATCGCCATAAAAATCATCGAGGTGATGCAGCGTGAAAGCCCTAACAGAAAGGAAATAGCCGAGATAATCTCGTGCGACCCTTCCTTGAGCGCAAAGATTTTGCAGACCGTTAACTCGCCGTATTATGGGTTGCCAACTAAAATTGGTGAAATCAATCAGGCGATGGCCTTCATTGGCCTGAACGCCGTAAAGAATCTTGCTTTAGGCTTTTCACTGATCAAGTCGTTCCAACTTAAAAAACGGGTATCCTTTGACTACGGCCAGTTTTGGAAGGATTCACTTATAGGGGCGGTCGCAGCAAAAGCCATTGCAGACAGAGTTAATAGACATCTCGCCGATGATGCATTCTTTTTGGGGCTTTTGCAGAATATCGGAAGTTTGATCATGGCCGAATCCTTTCCGGAGAAATACGGCACTGTAATCAGCCGGATGAAAGCCGAATCAATTTCTTTGCATCAGGCTGAATACGACGAGTTCGGTTTTGATCACAGTGAAGTCGGCGAGAACTCTTCCAAGTATTGGGGCTTGCCCGATTCAATTTCCCTGCCGATAGGGCTCCATCACTGCCCGGAAAGGATAGAATCTACTTCAGGGGAGATTGAATGCCGGGGAAAAATCCTCTGTCTATCTTCTCTGTACATCGATATTTTTAAAATTAAGAAATCGGAAGACCCCTGCTCCCTGATTGACGGGCTTATCAACAAATATGGTTATTCCGAACTACTTGATAAGACGGCAATAGTTGAAAAAATAGGCGAGGGGACAAAATTAATTTTCCCGATCTTTGAAATCGCTGTCGATGAAAGAAAACACTTCCAAATCATCGAGACGGCAAAAAACGAGCTGAGCAAGCTATCAACAAGCCTGATTGAACAGATTCACATCCAAGAGAAAAGCTTGCAGACCCTCAAGAATCAGGTGGTTCGGGACAGCATGACCGAGCTGTATAACCATGAACATTTCTTGCAGCTCCTGCGCGAGGAGGTCGAACGGGCCACCAGGTATAAAACTCCGCTATCCCTTATTTTAGCCGATATCGACCATTTCAAATTGGTAAATGACTTTTATGGCCATCTGGCAGGCGATTTTGTCCTGAAATATATCGCGCTTAACCTTCAGAGCCTGTCGCGTGAGTCGGATCACATAGCCCGTTATGGCGGTGAGGAGTTCGCCATCATCCTGCCGTCGACGCCACTCGATGGGGCGCAGTTGTTTGGGGAGAGACTTAGAAAGGCGATCAGTTCGACCAAAATCAATTATAACGGCAAATCCATCGGCATAACCATGAGTTTTGGTATTGTTTCACTGGAAAATAATTTAAGGCCTGATGTGGAAGGCCTTATCAAAATGGCCGATGAAGCTCTTTATGAGGCTAAGAATTCCGGCAGAAACAAATGCTGCTGTTACCAGGGAATCATACCCGATCATGCGCTGCATTCCGTATTAGTCATCGATGATGAAGAGGCTCTATTGATAACGGTCACCAAGATGCTGAGCCGCCTGGGGTTTGATGCAAGATCCGCTAAAAACGGCCAAGAGGCCATTGACCATTTTTCTATTCACCATGAAAGAATCGATACGGTATTGCTGGATATAGTTATGCCCGGAATGAGTACCAAGGAAATTATAAAAACAATAAGAAAAATACGACCTGAAACCAGAGTTCTCTTGGCAAGCGGATTAGGAGTTGATCAGATTGAAAAAGACCTCATAAAAGAAAGCGACGGCTTTCTTTCAAAGCCATTTTTGATGAGCGAACTATCGCAAGAGATTGCCAAAAACCAAAAGAAATCATATCTGAAATCGAAAATCGAAAAGGGTAAGCGGGTGTCAACGGCATCTTGATCGCAGCGAAAAGGTGTTTCACAAGCCGTTAGCATAGAAAAATTACTCACGGTGCCGATTTTTAACGGATGGGTCACTTTCGTCTAAAGGTTGGCGGAGGTTAAGCCGATAACCATTGGTAGAAAATCAGATCGCGATGAATTGAACCTGAAAGAATGCAAATTGACGCGGGAAAGCTGAAAAAATGCTCACCGAAAAAGAATCCATTATAGACCGCCGTGTCAGCCTCGACCGCCGCCGCAGCGGCAATTCGCCGATGACCATCGTGAGGCGGGTCCTCGACACCAGCGAAGCCTGCCGCTACCTGCGTATCTCGCGGCCCACTTTCCTGAAGTGTATTGCCGCCGGCAAGATTCGAGCGAAGAAAATCGGCCGCGGCTGGAAGGTGCTGGAGACCGAGCTCGAGCGCTACCTGCTGGCGCAACAGTGACG
>JBFYVZ010000233.1:0-6120 GCA_041298995.1 Desulfobacteraceae bacterium | reverse complement strand
TTTTCTTTAACATCTGAATCAGGGTCTCTATGGATGTAATCTGCTGAACATTTTCAAGATCAATCAGATCCTGTTTTAAAATGATATCGAGATGGCTTTTTTTCCAGCGATTATAATAAGTTTCATCGCCTTCGAGATAAGGTTCCGGAAATCCACCTTGATTTAACAGCTTATAGAGTTCAATCTCCAGGTCCGGCGGATTAAGAATCTGTTTAATTTCTTTCAAGTCAAGAGGATGAAGCCTGAACTGAAAAAATCTTCCGGCAAGAGAGTCTCCGACTTTTTTATGGGCATCAAGCTTTGCGCTGCCGGTTACAATGATTGAGGGTGGGGTTTTTTCTGTATCATGGATGCCTTTGAGCCATGATTTCCAGTTCTTTAATTTATGAAGTTCATCAAAAATAATCAGGTCTCTGGATCTATCCCAGGATTTCTCAATCAGGCTCAAACGATGCTCGGCATTGTCATAATTAAAATAATCGAAACTCTCCTTGAGCATTTTTGCCAGGGTGGTTTTCCCTGTCTGCCTTGGGCCTGTGAGCAGGACGATCTTTTTCTCCAGATCTTTCTTGATATATTCTTCCAGATATCTCTTCATGTCGACTATTCTAACCCATATTCCGAAAAAGTCAAGATTTTTCCGGAATACGTGCCGATAAAGACATCGGTCAGAAGGGGTTCAATAATAGTAACCAGGAAATGCTCAGATCCCGGCTCTTATAAAAAATTGCATGTTTTTTTAAATTAAATCTGATATGAATTAAAACAGCGAAGAAAATCCTGATAAGCATAAATGAGTTTAGTCGCCATGATCGACTTTTCAGGAAGCCAACAAATTTTACATGGAGAAAAACATGATAAAATCAAAAAAAATGAAACCCAGCTATAAATCGGAAACTCCGGATACTGTCAAGGCAAGCCTTCTTACGCCCATGGATTACAAGTACAGGCAAAAAAGAGATATCGATATTGAAATTGAACAGCCTGAATTTACATCCGTATGCCCCATGACCGGGCTTCCCGATTTTGGGTGCATAATAATCAGGTACACCCCGGACAAAAAAATAATCGAACTTAAATCCTTAAAATATTACCTGCTTCAATACAGGAATGTGGGTATTTTTTACGAGCATGTCGTAAACCGCATACTTGACGACCTTGTGGAGGTTTTAAAACCAAAACAGATGGAAATCATCGGCGAATTTACCGCAAGGGGTGGAATAACAACACAGGTTACAGCAATATTCGGAGAAGGCAGATGATTTCAGACAAGCGGATTTATGGCTTTAATACGGCAGTTTTTCTTATAGTTTTTTCCCTGTCCTTCCTGGCAGCAGGCTGCTCGCTTTTTTCGGCGGGAACCCAATCGAGTGGAACCGATATATTAAAACCTTCTGAAAATAGCCTTATAAAAAGAGTCACCCTGACAAAGTTCGAAAACAACTCCTTTATCGGACAGGATGAATTTGAGGCGATATTTCAAAACAACCTTTTTGCGAAATTTGAAAAAGCCTGCCCCGGCATTTCACTGATAAAACCGGAAGAGACCGGAAATAACTTCCTGTCGGGAAAACTTCCGAAAACCGCTTCGGGCCGGATAGACAGTTTTAAAATCGCCGAAGCCGGAAGAGAGACAGGTTTGAATGGGATAATAACCGGCTCTCTGACCGATATTGCCGGAGTAGAAGAAAGCAAAGGATTCTTATGGTTCTCAAGGTCTAAATTTTTTGCCAGGATAGACATGATAATAAATATTTATGATAGCGCAACTGGAACTAAGGTATATGAAGAGAATATAAAAAAACAAATTGAAATAGAAGAATATGAATATGACGCTCTTGTGGTGAAAACCCCCAGATGCATACTAGAATTTAAAGATAACATAACGGACGCTCTTTTTCTGATAGGAAAATCGGTTTGCAAGGAGATAAAAAAACAGCCCTGGCATGGATTTGTCATTTCAGTTCAGGAAAGCGGGATAACAATATCATCAGGGGAAAATGCAGGACTTAAAACCGGCATGGTTTTTGACGTTTACGATGCCGGGAAAATAATTTCCGGAGCCGGCGGGCAGAAATTTTTCATGCCGGGGCAAAAAACCGGAACAGTCAAAATAGCAGATGTTTTCAGGGATAAGGCCGAAGCTGTCATTTTGACCGGAGATAACATTAAAGCCGGAAGCGTTTTAAAGGTCAGGCAATTGAGATAAGAGCCTTATAATCTGACCTTATATATATTGATAGGTTCGCTGATTCCTTTTATGGGAACAGGAGGAAGGGCATCTGCTTCCACATTATTTGAAATCCTCGAATGGGTTGATTCACTTATAAGGATTTCCCCTTCTTTAGCAAGCCTCTGCAGCCTCGAAGCAATATTTACAGCCATTCCGACTGAAGTAAATTCTTTCTTTCTCAGGGAACCGAGAATACCCGAAAAAACCTTTCCTGTCGCAATACCGATGCCTATTTTCAGCTTAAAACCATTTTTTCCGCCAAGCATTTCATCGATCTGTGCGGCCTTCTTCTGCATTTCCATTGCGGCTTTCACCGCTCTGACCGAGTCATCAGGAAAAGGGATAGGAGATCCGAAAACGACCATGATGGCATCTCCGATATGCTTGTCAACCATGCCGCTGAAACCGAAAGCTATTTCCCCCATCGGAGAAAAATAATAATTATTCAAAAAATCGGCAAGTTCATCGGGCGGAATATTCTGAGACATTTTTGTGAATCCCCGGATATCGGAAAACAAGATTGAAACCTCATGAAAAGTGGGTTTAAGAAATCCGGTTGAATTTTCAATTTCACTGTAAATATGCTGGGGTACAAACTGCCGCAGCCGCTTGCGAACATTTATCTCCCGTATCTTTGATCTCAGATCAATATTGTCAAACGGTTTAGTGAGAAAACCGTCTATGCCTTCGTTCGTTGCAAGAATGGCGGCTTCCATAGTGGCATATCCGGTAAGAATAATTCTGGTTATTTCAGGATTGATCAAACCTATGGCGGAAAGAGTATCAAGGCCATTTAATCCTTGCATTCTGTAATCTGATATTACTGTTGATACAAGATCGGTGTTATTTTTTACAAACTCTATCCCCTCTTCGCCATTTTCAGAAGTATATAATTCATAAGGCTCTTTTTTCAAAGCTCTGACTACGGAACGGCGAACACCCTCCTCGTCATCTATAAAAAGCAGTCCTTTCATATTGCCTCCTCAAAGGTCTCAGTATCAGGGACAACCTGTTCTATTTTGTTACAGACAAAGTCCATATATGAACCGATGAGCTCTTGTGCCTCTTGTTCGGATGATATCTGTTTGATTGACTCTCGGAATCTGCCGCTTGATACAAGCCCTTTTACGAACCAGCCGAGCCGGCTGCGCATCATAAAGCATGCCTGCTTTTCTCCAAGATACTCGACGGTAGCTTTAAGATATTCTTTCATGGCTTCAAACCTGCGTGCAATGCTCACAAGCTGAACAGGTTTTCCTTCAAGAGCGACTTTTACCTGTGAAAATATCCAGGGATTACCTATGGCTGATCTTCCGATCATCACTGCGTTGCACCCTGTCTGACTTATCATTCTAACAGCATCTTCGGCAACAATTATATCTCCGTTTCCAATTACAGGTATTGAGACGCTTTCCCTTACCTTTGAGATTACTGACCAGTCGGCCTTACCCTTGAACCCCTGATTAGCTGTCCTCGGATGCACTGCAACAGCATCAACTCCGCAGGCTTCGGCTATTTTTGCTGTTAACACTGCGTCCTCTCCGGTTTTTTCCCAACCTGTTCTCATTTTAATTGTAAGAGGGATTTTTATGGAGTTCCGGACCGCTTTCAAAATTGCTTCGGCCCTCCCGGGATCCTTCATAAGAACAACGCCTGCTCCTGACTTAACTATTTTCTTAACCGAACATCCGAAATTTATATCAAGAATATCGGCTCCCGCTGATTCCACAATTCTTGCTGCTTCTGCCATAACAGACGGGTCTGAACCGAATATCTGGAAAGACGCCGGTTTTTCCTCAGGAAAGGATTCGAGCATTCTGAGCGTTTTTTCAGAGCCAAAGACAAGACCATTTGAGCTGATCATCTCTGAACAGACCAGACCGCATCCCCCTTTTTTAGCAATGAACCTGAACGGAAGGTTGGTGATGCCTGCAAGAGGAGCCAGGATTGTATTATTATCTATGACAAGAGAGCCGATTTTCATAAGTATATTTATTTCTTGCGATCAGGAAAGGAGATGACCCTTGCAGTGTCCGGAGCCTTTGTTTTGGAGCTTTTTTTATCTTTTTCCGGATCATCGGGATCTTTCGGGGAAACGACAAGCTCCATTCTTATCTTCTTCCCGTTCATCGCAAATTCAGCGCCGTCTATGTAAGAATCCTTCAATATCCAGGTTATGGTGTGGACAGGCACCTGCAGCATCAGCAGCTTGACATGATACCAGGAACGCTTGGAGTCCGGCAGGATTCCCTCAATTCTGGCAAAAGCAAGAGGTTTATCTTCAAAATAAATCAGTACGATATCGCCTTCGGAAGCCATTTTATCATCCTGTTGCAAATTATATTGGTTTTGACACAGTGAGTTTTCAATCCGGATGGGAACTGTTTAATTATCACACAATCATAACCCCATGTAAAGTTAAGTCTTGCCATCAAGGTTTTTTGCAGGCAAACATGTATTTAAAAATATGGATCATATCCAAATTGGTTGGTGATTGTGTCAAGATTAAAGGGGTCAAGAGTAAAGAACACCTGTCAGAACTTCAAAAAAAATATCGGAGAGGTTGATGTGCAAAATATTTTAGTCAGCGCATGCCTGCTTGGCGGGATGGTACGTTACGACGGATTGATTCTTCCGGTTTCAAACAGGCTTATTGATGCTTTAAAACAAAGGGCAAACATTATCTCCTTTTGCCCTGAAGTAGCAGGAGGGATGCCTGTACCCAGATTATTGTCTGAAATATCAGGCGGAGATGGAAGCCTGGTTCTTGACGGAGAGGCATCTGTAAATGATATAAAGGTAAATAATGTTACTTCCTATTTTATAATCGGCGCAGAAAAGGCGCTTGAAACGGCCATTAAAAACAATATCCGGACAGCAATTTTTAAGGAAAAGAGCCCTTCATGCGGAAGCACTTTCATATATGACGGGACTTTTACAAAAACACTGAAATCCGGTAGAGGGGTAACATCAGCGCTTCTTGAAAAGCATGGAATTCAAATTTTTAACGAAAAAGAGATTGATGAGGCTCTCGCATTTATTGACGATGATTTTTGACACGCATTATATTTTAATATATATTCCCCGCGCAGATATTCCATATAATCATAATCAACAAATGACGGGGTAAAGATACAAATGGATGCGGAAAAAGAAGACACAGAATCCTCTCCCGGATGGGAAAACAGGACTTTATGTCCGGATGGTAATTGCATCGGAATCATAGGACCAGACGGACGCTGCAAAGAATGCGGAATACAATTCAGCTATCCTGAATCCGGTCCGCAAACAACTACAGAAATTGCCGCTATTCCTTCCTGCAATAATGAACCGGATGCGGAGTCAGATCCTTTATGGGAAAACCGCAAATTATGCCCGGACGGCAACTGTATTGGAATTATCGGACCTGATGGCCGTTGCGGTGAATGCGGCAAAGAAGGCTAATTTGAAATAACTGCCATGAAAGATCCCGGTGTTAACAGCGCTACAAAATTTTCCGCACTGGTTGTTGCCGCTTCCAGTTCTTTTCTGACCCCTTTCACGATATCTTCCGTGAACATAGCCCTTCCTTCCATTGAACGGGAATTTCAGATCAATGCCCTTCTTTTAAGCTGGATTGCGACTTCATATCTTTTATCCGCCGCCATATTCCTTTTGCCTTTCGGAAAGCTCGGCGATATTTACGGAAGAAAGAAAATCTTCCGGTACGGCATAATAATCTTCACGATTTCATCATTTCTTGCCGCATTTTCAAACTCAGCCGGCATGCTCATATTCTCCAGAATCATTCAGGGCCTCGGCAGCGCCATGGTATTTGCTACAGGAATTGCCATAATAAGTTCCGTTTTCCCTCCCGAAGAAAGGGGCAAGGCTCTCGGCATAACCGT
>JBFYVZ010000211.1:0-4348 GCA_041298995.1 Desulfobacteraceae bacterium | reverse complement strand
TGACGAAAGATGAAGTGCAACACAGCAGAATGGCTTTTTACAAAGTCGTCATTATTTGAAACTGAATGTGACCATTACTGTTGCATTTTTCCCATCGGCAGAAGGGGGCATCTGCAACTTGCGAAGTTCCCGCGTGATGCAGGTCATAACAGGATTGCTTTTCAAATCGTCCCTGACAATGACAATCTTTACAATTGCGCCTTTTGAATCGACATCTATTCTGGCAACTATTTTACCCTGATTTTTCAAATTGTTCTGCAACTGTTTATTAAAGCAGTTCTGAACGGGAAGCATTTGTCCTTCGATTAATCTCCGGACGATTTCTTTTGATAACCCACTTGAAACAATAGCTTTTTCCAGACGGATTATCGCAGATTCCTTATCCTTTTCATTCTTATCTTCTTTTGAAACTATTGCTTCCTGCACCGGTCCGGAAAGTGTCGGCAGGCTCATCCTCATATGCTTGCTGTATTGCACCATACCTTTACCCCCAACAGCCAGATCAGAAACTCCCTGGGGTAACGGCAGGGGCTGCGAAACAGTTGTCGCCTGCCCGTTTTTCAGGCGCACTTCAGAATCAATCGCTACAAACGATGTATATTCAGTCAACAGGTTATATTTCAACCCGAGATCGGTCACTTCGCTTATTCTCTTATCGTCGGGGCTCAAAATATTATAATCCGAAAGATGGGCTATGCGATGCCGTGCCCAGAGATAACGCAGAGCTCCGTTTGTTGCAAGCGGCTTCACACTTCCGACATCAACTACATGTCTGAAATGTTCATTACCGGCAAATCCTGTAAAAATAATCTTACCATGCGCCTTCCCGCGCCATTTTCCGAAAACTATTACAGGCCTTTCAGCAAATACATCCGGGATTCCCGGAGGTTCCACATCATATATGTCAAACTGCTCATGCTCCATTCCAATTCCCGTTAAAACAGGCTTTTGGATAAGCATGCGCAATCTTTCAGCCTCTTTTTGCGCTTCTTCAGGTTTTGTTATTATGAAAGGTTCGCCCATGCCGGCCCTTGCCATGCCTTCAATCAAAAAACGGTTTACGCTTGAACCTATCCCGAAAGGAAACATGTTGGCCTTTCCCAGGGAATTCCGGATGAGATCAAAAGCTTCTTTTTCAACACTGACATATCCGTCGGTTGCAATAATCACATTGCGCGAAAAGCCTTCGCTCTTTGGCAGAGATAATGCCTTTTTAAGAGCAGGAAGTAATTCCGTTCCGCCGCCTCCCTGCTGATGTTCAATTAAATAGATGGCTTTTTGAATATTATCGGCTGTGGCAGGTAATGACTGTTCGGCCATCAGGGATGATCCTCCGGAGAAGAGAAGAATGTTGAACAGATCATAAGGCCTCAGTTTCCCGATTAAATCCTTTAATAAATTTTTCGATATATCGAGTGGAAATCCATGCATCGATCCTGAAACATCAACGATAAAAATATATTCACGCGGAGGGATCTGGCTTTCTGATACTCTTTTCTGAGGCTGAAGCATAAGCAGGAAAAAGTTTTCATCCTCCCCTTCAAATAAGAGCAGTCCCGACTCAATCTTTCCGCCTGACAGCCTGTACCTTAATGTGAAATCCCTGTTCCCGCCTGATTTTTCAGCTGAGTCAAGCCTTACAGCCGCATTGTTCGGCCCGTCATAATCAATATTGACCTTATGCGATGAACAGGCAATCTCCTTGATCGGCAAACCCGCTGCAAGCCGGATTGAGATATCAAAGTTATAAGTCGGCAGCTCACCCTGCCGAAGAAAAGGATTTGATATCCATTTTTCAGAAGCAGGCGCGCCCTCTGCGGGCCGGTTGGAGTAGCGCGGGCCGACTACGGTAGGATATGCGAATTCATACATGCCCCTGTCCGGAACAAGCAGTTCGGTATATTTCAGTTCAACCGTTATAACATCCCCGGGCAGGATATTGGCAACATTCATCTGAAAAACATTCGGTCTCTGCTGCTCAAGCAAAGAGGCGCTCTTCCCATCCTGCTTTGCCTGCTCATAAGCCTTCCGTGCATCATCGCGTTTACGGATATCGGCAACGATAACCCTCTCTCCGATCGTCATCTTCATAGCGTACACAGCCGCTTTCGTTGATGCCGGAAACACATAGATCGCTTCCAGTGGTTTGCGACCCTCGTTTTTGTAAACCTGTGTCACAATCACATCAGCAATTACCCCGGCGATATTCACCTTTGCTGATGTCGATTTTAAAGGAAGCCGGTCTGTTTCCGGATCATCACTTTTTATAAAAAAATAGGGTGACAGAGTCTTATCCGTCCCCTCTCCATTCCCGGCATAAGCCGCACTGACAAAGAGCATAAAGGCGCCGATTAACAAAAACATAGCTGTTATTCTGTTCGTTTTCATATTTTTACCCTCCTTTTTTGGATTTACTGCTTTTGTCATGATAGACAAATGCCTCTCAAAAAAGTTCCATAATTTTTTTAGGACAAAAAGGGAGATGGAATATGGGAGTTTGGGTATGGGTGCGTATGTGAACCGCAGAATATCTGTCCAAAGACTTCGAGGACGCCCCCATATAGATTACATAAAATTGTACAGGCGGAGACTATAGAAGGCTTCGTGGGCAATTATACACTGGGGCTGCCCGGTTTTCATGGATGCGGATATGCCGCCGTTGACGAAGGATATGGCATTGTTTCTGCGGATCAAATACGCACCCATACCCAAACAGAATATATTTATGAAAATTACTATAAAAACAATTAGGAGATGGTTGTGCGGGTTTGCTTTTATCAGTTTGGCAAAATAATCCGGATGCGAACCTGCACTGGTTCCATGGATTGGCCGGGATCAGCTTCAACAGGTGTTTGAATTTTTCCGAATTCAGCTAATCTTTCGACAAGTTTCCTGTAATTCTGACCCGGGATTTCAATTAAAAGATATTCCGGTTGGCCGGTCTCTTTATTTATATCTGTTTTTAATATACTGCCGCCCGCGCTTTTAATGTGCTCCCCGATATTCGGTAAAGGCCCTTTCCGATAAACAACCGGCTTCTCTTTCGCTTCATATAACTTTTCGACCGGCAGGACCTCATCCTTGCTTTTTACTTCAGCAGCAACCGCTTTTGTACGGGCATGAAGCTTTACCGGCGCAGGCATAGCCGTCTCTTTTTTTGCCTGATTTTCAGAATACAATTTTGCATCATCTTTTCTTTCAGAGGATAAGCCCTCTTTTTCACCGGACGGGTCAAGCATAAGCACAATCTGAAGCGGCTCTCTTGTTTTCGCAGGCAAGGTGGTTATTTCCATTTTTCCATATCCCTGAATATGATCCGCTTCCGCTGCTTTCAATGCCTCGGCTGCCGGAAGTTCCGGAGGCAGTAAGGATTTCCGTTTTTTCTGAGGCGCCGGCATGATTGTATCAGTCACGACAACCGTTTCAGGCGGCTTTATTCCGGAGCCGGAAACCGGCGCCTTTTCACTTGACTGAATTTCAATCTCAGTCTTTTTATCTTTTAAGTCGGCGGGGCTTTTTAAAGGCATCAACTGAACGATATGAAATATGAAAAAAGCAAGCACGGCCGTTGTTGCAAGGGTTGCAAGCTCAACAGGAATTCTGAATCTATCCGGTATAAATAAGAAGGATTTAATTTTTTGAAACCATGAATCTCTTTTTATGCGCCCGTGCAGGCTTTCGAGAAAATCATCGGGCGCCTTTACCGTATCCAGCGAACCAATTTCCCGGACAACCGCCTTCATCGATTCAAATTCATCCCTGCAATCCCCGCATAGTAAAAGATGGTCTTTAACAAGAGCTTCCTGCTCTTTATCAAGCTGACCGTCCAAATACTCTGAAAGCAGCTCTTTAATACGGGAACAATTCATCCTTTAATCATACCTCTCAGTTTTTCGCGCAAGGCAAGCCTGGCACGCGCAAGTTTGGATTTTACAGTGCCGGACCTGTGACCTGTAATATTAATAATCTCATCGTAAGAAAGCCCTTCGATGTCGCGTAAAATCACCACAAGTTTCTGCTCCGCAGGTAATGAATCGATCGCCCCCTGGATAATTTCCATCTTCTCCTTTTTTTCAAGCGCAACAAGCGGTGATCCGCTTTCATCCTCAATATCGCTTTCCTGATTTTCGCCTTCCTGATTATACGGATTATGCAATGAAACTTTTTTGCTGCGATACCTGTATTCCAAAGATTTCATTCTGTTTTTGCATGTATTGCCGGCAATCGTGTAAAGCCAGGTTAAAAAGGAAGCCTCGCCCCTGAAGGAATGCAGATTTTTATAAACCTTGATGAAAATCTCCTGAGCTGTATCGTAGGCTTCCTGGTAATCACCAAGGGAGCGGTAGCA
>JBFYVZ010000185.1:0-5572 GCA_041298995.1 Desulfobacteraceae bacterium | reverse complement strand
ACTCAATAATTCCCCTTCATGCCTCAGAGTTCAAGATTTGATACGGATATATTCATACAGAAAATATGTCTCTTGACATAATGAAAAAATTAACGCTTATTACTCAAGGATTCGGAACCCTCGACGAAGACACCTTGAGAATGGCTCCGGAAACAGGCGGCCGCAGCAGCCTTACCGGCTCTGGATGCAGGAGGATTTGAATGGATTTTTCCGGTAACCCGCAGTTGAAGTTGGCGTATGATTTTGTGCAGTATTCAGGCTGTAATGTTTTTCTTACAGGGAGAGCCGGCACGGGCAAGACCACTTTTTTGCGCAATCTCAAAAGCGAGTCTGCCAAGCGCATGGTGGTGCTGGCCCCAACTGGTGTGGCAGCCATCAATGCAGGCGGGGTAACCATACATTCCTTTTTTCAATTGCCCTTTGGACCGCAGATCCCTTCCGATGCGCAGGAGCATTTTATGCCGGCAGGAGATGAAGCAAGGCCATCGGCATCAAGGCTTACCCGCTTTAGCCGGGAAAAAATCAACATCATCAAAAGTTTAGATCTGCTGGTAATTGACGAAATCAGCATGGTAAGGGCGGACCTGCTGGACGCCATTGATGCTACGCTGCGACGCTATCGAGACCGCTACAAGCCTTTTGGCGGGATTCAGTTGCTTATGATCGGCGATTTGCAGCAATTGGCCCCGGTTGTTAAAGAAGATGAATGGGATATCCTGAAGAATTATTACGATTCAGTATTTTTCTTCAGCAGTCTGGCGCTCCAAAAAACCGAGCATATAAGCATTGAACTGAAAAACATTTACCGGCAGCAGGACGAGGTTTTTATCCGCCTTCTAAACAGAGTGCGGGATAATTACCTGGATGAAAAAACTCTTAAAGAGTTGAACCGCAGGTATATCCCTGGATTTTCGTCTAACGACCAGAAAGGCTACATTACCTTGACCACACACAACTTCCTGGCACGGGAAAAAAATGTTTCAAGACTTAATGCCCTGAAAGGCGAAGTCAGGATATTTAAAGCCGGCGTGAACGGCGAATTTCCCGAAATGGCCTATCCCACCGAATTGGAACTTGCCATGAAGGTTGGCGCCCAGGTGATGTTTGTAAAAAACGATCTTTCACCTTTAAAACTATACTATAACGGTAAAATCGGGACAGTAGCGGATATTGAAGAAGATATTGTATATGTGAAATGTCCTGATGATGATGAAACCATATCCGTAAGCCGGGTGGAATGGCAAAACTGCCGCTATGCCATAGATGATGAAACCAAGGAAATCAAGGAAACGGTTATTGGCGCCTTTGTCCAGTACCCGCTGAAACTGGCCTGGGCCATAACCATTCACAAAAGTCAGGGGCTTACCTTCGAAAAAGCCATCATAGACGCACGCGCCGCCTTTGCCCACGGACAGGTGTATGTAGCCCTGAGCAGGTGTAAAACTTTGGATGGTATGGTGCTGAGCACGCCAATCAGCCAACAATCGGTGAAAAGCGACGACACAGTAAAGCAATTCACGCGAAAGATTGAAGAAAACCCTCCCAGAGAAGAACAATTGGAGGCCATGAAAAATGCTTATCAAAAATCTTTGGTTATAGATCTGTTCGATTTTTCGCCCTTGCAGCGGCGCCTGGGGTATTTGCTCAAACTTATGCATGAATATGTTTTGCGTATTGACGCCCGTCTGATCGAAGTATTTAAACAGATGGATCATACTTTAAAAACTGAAATAGCCGGGGTCTCCGACAAATTTATGAAACAGGTGCATACGCTTATATCAGAAAACCAGGAACTGGAAAACAACATGCCGCTGCAGGCACGAATAATGAAAGCCTGTCTCTATTTTGCTCCAAGGATAGAAACAGGTATTTTACAGGTACTCCTTGAAAGCGAAATCGAAACCGATAATAAAAACGTTCGCAAATCTCTCAATGAAGCCCTGGAGCGGTTTCGGGCAGAGGTGTTCGTAAAAAAAGAATGTTTGAAAGCCTGTGAACAAGGTTTCAGAATTGCTTCTTTTCTGAAAACAAGGGCAACGGCCGCCATTTCACAGACGATAGAGAAAAAAACGGCAAAAACCGCCGAACAGTCCGTTGCTTCAGCACATCCGGAATTTTATGCACTGCTCAAATCATGGAGGGATAAGACGGCAGAATCTCTTGACCTGCCCGAGCACAGTCTGCTGCCCTGGCGTACCATGAGAGAAATAGCAGATAAACTTCCGGCCACCCGGCAGGCCTTGCTGAATATTAAAGGCATGGGTGAGAAGAAAGTAAAAAGATTTGGTGAGGATATTCTGGAAATGACAAGAACCTTCCGCAAGAAAAAAAATACGGAGACTCCCCTGGAAGAACCAACTCCACCCAAACCAAGATTTCCGGCAAAAGGAGATTCACAGAACTTAAGTTTTAAGCTTTTCCTTTCGGGAAAAAGCATAAAAGAGATAGCCGCCGAAAGAAAAATAACGGTAACTACCGTAGAAGGACATCTGTCACATTTTGTAGGAACGGGTCAATTGCCGGTGGAAAAAATGGTTTCAGCAAAAAAGGTTGCACGCATTTCCGATTACTTTGCCAAGACCGACAATACCTTCATAGGACCAGCCAAAGCCGCTCTTGGAGATGACGTATCTTACGGGGAAATCAATTGCGTGTTGAAACACATAGAATATCTGAAAACCAAGCAGGATGATTAAATTGGCATTGATTTCCTTGAGCTTGCCCCCAATTGCCTATTTCCGAATTGGAAATTCACATGTGTCCAAATTTGGTTTCCGGATGGACACTGACTAAAATAGATGAAGAAATGAATAGAGTTGACAAATATTTAAGCACAAATTATTAAATTTACCGAATAAGCAGTCGAAGCTTGTCCGGAGGATATCATCATGCCAATATATGAATTTTATTGTGAAAATTGTAATACCATTTATAATTTCTTTTCAAAATCCGTTAACACAACAAAGATTCCAATGTGTCCGGGGTGCAAAACCTGCAAACTTTCAAGGCAGGTATCTGTTTTTGCGGTTGCAGGAAGGGCAAAGGAAGGCGGCGATGTCGATGATCTTCCCTTTGATGAAAGCAAAATGGAAAAGGCGATGCAAATACTTGAGAGAGATGCCGGAAATATAAATGAAGAAGATCCTAAACAGGCGGCAGCCCTGATGAGAAAGCTTTCGGAGGTGGCGGGCCTGAAGCTCGGTTCCGGAATGGATGAGGCGATAAGACGTCTGGAGAGGGGCGAAGATCCTGACAGTATCGAGTCAGAAATGGGAGATATTCTTGAGCAGGAGGATCCTTTTTCATTGTCAGGGAAAAAGGGCGCCGGGCGGTTAAAAAGAACCGTGCCGCTTCGGGATGAAACGCTGTACGATCTGTAATCTGAAGAAATACATATGGAGACCTTTGCATAAACTCCCTTTTGCCCGAATAGAGCTGAAGCTCACTAACGTGTCTGCGTCAGGCTCAAATTTCGGCACGAAGTGAAGCGATAGCGCTGTATTCTCGCCTTCCCTGAACTTGAGCAAAATTGGATGTTCTTCAAAGGTCTCATATGGATACAGTCTCCTATACTTTTAACCCCCTCTTTCCTACGCTACCATCCCCACTTGAGATAATTGTGAATGGAGTCGGCGGCTTTTCTTCCGGCTCCCATTGCAAGAATAACGGTCGCGGAACCCGTGACAATATCACCGCCTGCCCACACACCTTTTTTTGTGGTTTTGCCGGTCTCCGGATCGGCAATGATGTAACCGCGCTTATTTAAAGAGAGTTCGGGTGTTGACTGGGTGAGGAGCGGATTTGCGCCAGCTCCGACGGCAACTATCACAAGGTCGCAATCCATTTTAAACTCCGAGCCCTTGATCGGGACAGGCCGGCGTCTTCCCGACTGGTCGGGTTCTCCGAGTTCCATCTTGAGGCATTCCATGCCTGTGATTCGCCCTTTTTCATTTCCAAGGAAACGGGTTGGCGCCGTAAGCAGGAAGAACTCTATTCCTTCTTCATCGGCATGATGAATTTCGGCAGCCCTTGCAGGCATCTCCTGTCTCGATCTTCTGTAAACAATTTTGACATTATCCGCACCGAGTCGCATCGCGGTTCTCGCAGAATCCATCGCAACGTTTCCGGCGCCCAGAACAACAACGTTTTTGCCTTTTACAATAGGCGTATCATATTCCGGGAAGAGATATGCCTTCATGAGGTTTGCGCGGGTCAGGTATTCATTGGCGGAAAGAACCCCAATAAGGTTTTCGCCTGGAATATTCATGAATGTCGGAAGTCCGGCTCCAACACCGATATAAATGGCATCATAGCCCTGTGCAAACAGCTCATCGAGCGACACTGTTCTTCCCACAACACTGTTGCATTCAAGCTTTACGCCCTGTCTTTCCATGAAGGCAACTTCCGAAAATACAATCTCTTTCGGAAGCCTGAACTCCGGAATTCCGTAAACAAGCACCCCGCCCGGTTTATGAAAGGCCTCAAGCACCGTAACCTCATGCCCTTTGGCAATAAGATCGCCCGCAACGGTAAGCCCGGAAGGACCCGATCCTACAACAGCAACTTTTTTGCCCGTAGGCGGCGATTTGGGAGGAAGCTCCCCTTTCCCGTTAATCCTCTCATAATCGGCGGCAAATCTTTCAAGATTCCCTATTGCGACAGGCTGACCTTTCTTTCCGACGATACAAACGCCTTCACACTGTATCTCCTGCGGGCATACCCTTCCACAAACGGCAGGAAGAGAGTTCTTCTGCCATAACAGCCTTGCTGCCAAAGTAAAATTCCCTTCTTTAATATGATTTATAAAACCAGGAATATCAACCTGGACAGGGCAGCCGTCGACACAGCCCGGTTTTTTACATTGAAGGCATCTCTGCGCTTCGAGCATCGCCGTCTCAGGAGTATATCCGATCGGGACCTCCTTGAAATTTCTTCTTCTTACTTCCGGAGCCTGTTCCGGCATTGGCTGCCGCGGAATCGCTTCTTTTTTGACTTTTTTTACCTCTTCTTCAGCCATATAATCCTCCGTATAAAAATTTCGATTCAATTCGAAACCATATAAAAATACTGATAACCGGCCATAACAAACAATGAAATAAATACTACGGGTTTAACTTGCAGAATGCGCCGTAACATTCCTTCTCTTCCTCACAATATGCCTGTAGACGCTGCATGAGGCCGTCATAATCAACCTGGTGGCCGTCAAATTCGGGGCCGTCCACACATGCAAATTTCGTCTCGCCCCCGATAGATACACGGCACCCCCCGCACATTCCTGTCCCGTCAATCATTATAGGATTAAGACTTACAAGTGTTTTAACATTAAATTCCTTCGTCATCTTGGATACGAATTTCATCATGGGAACAGGTCCTATTCCCACAACAAGCTTTACGTCCTTTGTTTCAAGCATATTTTTTAAAACTTCTGTAACAAAACCTTTATGCCCGTACGAACCGTCATCGGTGCATACATGAAGCTCGCTTGAAGCAGCCTTCATCTGCTCCTCAAGGATAAGAAGCCCCTTGTTCCTCGCGCCGATAATACCTATTACGTGGTTCCCGGCTTCTTTCA
>JBFYVZ010000169.1:0-5974 GCA_041298995.1 Desulfobacteraceae bacterium | reverse complement strand
TAACTTATATAATAATAAGGTTGTTTTTTTGATAAAACTTTATTAAAAGATATTATATTCTTTAACTATTTATTGACAAGCTGAAAATTTGTGGTAAAAGAAGGCTCTTTTTTAAGGGCCGTTAACTCAGACGGTAGAGTATCTGCCTTTTAAGCAGAGAGTCGCGCGTTCGAGTCGCGCACGGCCCACCATTGAAGCTCAAAGATATGAGGTAATTACGTCCCCATCGTCTAGCCCGGCCCAGGACACCGGCCTTTCACGCCGGCGACACCGGTTCAAATCCGGTTGGGGACGCCAAAATAAAAAAAGCGGTCAGTCTGATCTCAGGTTGACCGCTTTTTTTTCTCCCAACGATCCTTCCTGATAATCGCTATAAAAACAGCTATTACTTTACAAGATGTTTTACTCCGTCAAACTTGTTGGCCTTGATTAGCATTAGTGCGTAGTTTATATCTTTAATCATTTTATTCCTTTGATCAACTCGCTGTACATGTTTTTGGCTTCGGCGTATATGCCAACATATTCTCTTGCCAAAGTCTGTTGAGGTATCCGGGCAAACATCGTTTCCAGAACGCTTTTGCTTGCCTCCAATTCACCTGCCATCCGGTAAAGAAGCGCCAGACCATAGTAGGCATTAGGAATATTCCCAACCTTTATAGCCTGCTTGAATAGAATTTCGGCCTACTGAAAATCACCTTTTTCAATCATCATAGCGGCATAATTATAAGACAGCATTGCGTCATCCGGATAATATTGCAGACAGTGATCATAATAAAATGCGGCAATATTCAGGTTGTTTTCATCCCGAGCATAAATATTTCCAAGAAAGATCGCTGCATCTTTATCTTTAGGATTTAATTGCAGAATTTCCTGTAATATCCTTTTAGCATTCTCAGTGTTTCTCAATTCAAAATATGCTTTTGCCATATTACGACGGGCGTCCAGATTCTCAGGTATAACTGCAAGAACATCCTGAAAGAGGCTTATGGCTTTTTTAAGCTGACCCTTTTGTGCCTCCTCTACCCCTTTGCGTAGTTTCCCCATGGCTTCCTTGAACTTTTCTGGTGTTGCATCCCGGAATTCAATGTGTGTCATTCCGCCTTCGATCACAACATCCATTACTTCTGCAATGACACCATAAAGCTTCTTTTTAATTCAAAATAGCTGAGCTTATTCTTATATGTCAAGGATAAAGTCTGGATCCTATTCCAATCAATGTAAAGTTTGACAGGGGAAAGGCTATTCGCCGGATCTGGTTCAACTATTAATAGTGGTTTTCGGTGATGAACAAAGTTGCCGTGCGCTCGCTGTTTCGGTTCGCGCGCCTTGCATACTGAGCTTTTTACAGGATCATCAAAGCCAAACTTGTCAAAAATCGGCATCGCTGATAAATGGTAACTGTTGGTTGCCGGTGAATGTAATTGGACAAAATCTAATTTTATTTCATGACAAAATAATCGGCAGATCTTCAGCAGATCATATTTTTGCTGCATGCGAGATTATTAATACAGGAGGGGGCATGCCGGATAAAAATTTAATATCAATGGGAAGCAAGTCCTTTGAAGACCTGAAGAAAATAAATGAGTACGGAGCAGAATATTGGAGCGCCCGGGAGATTCAGCCACTTTTGGGATATACGCAATGGAGGAGATTTGAAGATGCAATTAATAGGGCGTTAACCTCTTGTAAACAATCAGGGAATGAGCCTGAAAACCATTTTGCCGGTGCCGGCAAAATGGTTGATATTGGGTCAGGGAGTTCTCGAGAAGTGACGGATTACAATCTGTCCCGGTTTGCCTGTTATTTGATTGCCCAGAACGGAGATCCTCGTAAACCCGAAATCGCAAATGCTCAAAAATATTTCGCAATTCAGGCACGCAGACAGGAAATATCGGATGCTGTTGCTGCTGATGTGGAACGGCTGGAACTTCGTAAACAGACTGCCGAGGAATTTAAAGCCCTGTCAGGTGCAGCAAGGGAGGCCGGAGTTCATGACAAAATGTTCGGTATTTTCCATGATGCGGGATATAAAGGAATGTACGGCGGCATGGGACGCAACGCAATCAAGCAGTTTAAAGGGATACCTGAAAAAGAAAGTCTGCTGGATAGAATGAATACAACCGAACTTGCCGCAAATCAGTTTCGCATGACTCAGACGCGTGACAAGCTGGCGCGTGAACGGATAAGAGATCAACAGACTGCCATACGAACTCATGAAAAGGTGGGCAAAGAGGTCAGAGATGCTATCAAGCGTATCCGCGGAACATCTCCTGAGATTTGCCTCCTGCCGAACATATAAAGCTTGTGGAGAAAAGGATAAAGAGCGTGCCTCCAAAACTGAAACTGGATGAAAAAGATGCCAAAGGATTGGCCGGGCCTTCGGAAGAGGAATGAGGAAAAGCAAATATTGACGGTGCAAAAAAATTATTGATAAAGGCTCAAAAATATGAAACTCCATTTCGACCCGAACCAGCAGTTCCAGCTTGACGCAATAAATTCAGTTGTCGGGGTTTTCGAAGGGCAGCCGTTAAATCATGGTGGTTTTCGGTGATTGCCGTAGTTAGCATATTCTATGAAAGCGACAATCCTATGTGATATGTTAAAGATTGAGCCATGGAAGCTGATTTCAGCAGAGTCTAAGGCTGGATCGCTGTTGCGTGAAGCCTTAATCCGAGCGCCCGAACGACCTTAAGGACAGTGGCAAACTCCGGATTGCCTTCGGGTGATAACGCCTTGTAAAGACTCTCGCGTCCGAGACCTGTTTCACGAGCAATTTGCGTTATTTCCTTCGCACGTGCGATATCCCCCATAGCGGCCGCTACCAGCGAAGGGTCGCCTTCTTCAAGAGCGGCTTCCAAATAAGCGGCCATATCCTCGGCGGTTTCCAAATGTTCTGCAACATCCCAGGAGCGGGTTTTTGTCCTTGCCATGATAATCTCCTAAGAATTTGAGTTAATTGTATCTTTTGGGATACATAAAAGCAAAAGAAATTTCCTGACGCTGAAGCGGTCATGTTTTTGTATTGAAAAGCCGTTTAAAATGATGATACCATCCTTAAACTAAAAGAAGCCAGAAGTCAGGAGTCAGAAGTCAGAAAGATTTCTGAACAGAATCCATGACCGCTTAAATCCTTTCTTCCTATCTATATCCGAGGTATCAACAAGGATTAACGGGAGATGTAAAATATAGGATAATAATTGGAAATTATAAAGAAATATTACCGGGTTGAACGTAAGGATATATCTTTCCTGAAATTTATTTTTGAAGCGTATGACGGAATTGCGGTCATCACAACCGTTGACCGGCCGAAGGGAATTATTATGTTTCGCATTCCACCGGGATGTGAAAATGATGTTGAAACGGTTATGCAGGGACTCAAAAAAGAAATTATGATCGAAGAGTATCTGCCTGATATTAAAGTTGATGGACTTGTAACAAGTCCATCAACAGGCCGAGGGCGATTAAGCCCAGGCTTGAGGTGAGGGTGGTATCAAAGAAGAAATGAAAGATGGAAATGAACATGAAGTATCTTTACATTAATACATTCGGATGCCAGATGAATGTTTATGATTCCGAACAGATTGCAAAGGTGTTAACACCCCTGGGATATGAGATAATCCCGACTATCGAGGCAGCTGATCTGATTATTGTAAACACCTGCGCCATAAGGGAAAAAGCCGAGCAGAAAGCCTTCAGTTTTTTAGGCCGCCTTACCGCCCTGAAAAGAAGGAAGCCGGGGCTTATAATCTGTGTGGGCGGTTGCGTGGCTCAGCAGGAAGGCCGGATGATAATTGAGCGGGTTCCTCAGGTGGATCTTGTCTTCGGGACACAAGCCATAAACAGATTGCCTGAGCATATTAGGAATATCTCACTGAAAAGATGCAGAATAGCGGATGTTGAGATGACCCGGGAAATCATGGAATTCCCATCCGGCATCAAACCCGTGGTTGAAGGTAATATTACAAGGTTTGTAACCATCATGCGGGGGTGTGACAATTACTGCACTTATTGCGTGGTGCCTCATGTGAGGGGGCCTGAAATAAGCAGAAGGCCGGAAAATATCATAAATGAAATCTGGGAGCTTGTTGAGGCAGGAGTAAAGGAAATTACGCTGCTGGGCCAGAATGTAAACAGCTACGGGATAAAAGAAGGGCTTTGTTCCTTCCCTGAACTTCTTAAACTTGTAAATGAAATAGAAGGGCTTTCCAGAATCCGCTTTACGACTTCTCATCCGAAAGATCTCTCCGATGAACTAATATTCGCCTTCAGGGATCTTGAAAAGCTATGCAGCCATATTCACCTGCCTGTCCAGTCGGGGTCAGACACCATTTTAAAGAGGATGAACAGGAAATATACAAGAGAGCTTTATCTGGAAAAAATTGAGAGGCTCCGGAAAATATGGCCTGATATAGCCATAACATCAGATGTAATTGTCGGTTTTCCTGGAGAAACGGAGGATGATTTCAGAGCTACCCTTGATCTGATAAAAGAGGTTGAGTTTGACAGTCTTTTCACCTTCGGGTATTCTGATCGGAAAAATGCTCCGGCCGCACGGTTTTCAGATAAAGTTTCTGATGACAAAAAAAATGAGAGACTTCAGGAGTTGCTCGAATTGCAGGAATATTATACCGTAAAAAAGAACCGGGCTCTCGTTGGTTCAACAGAACAGATACTTGTTGAAGGATTCAGCAAAAAGCAGGGCACTGAAGACGGGCAAGAGGGATTACCCGGTATTCATCGGACAGGGCGGACATCAACAAATAAAATTGTAAATTTTATTGATGCAAATACTATTTCAGGTGATGATAATCTGATGGGTAACAGAATTGTTATAATGATTGAAAAAGCCTTTTCGCATTCTCTCTGGGGCAGACCGGTTAATGTGAAACCAATGCCGTTAAGGGTGAAAGGAGAGGAGAGTTATGCTGCTTAAGGTAAGCATAGCAGGTATGACCATGGATCCGGCATCAAATACGCCGATAATAATATTGAAGTCAGTTGAAGGAGATCATGCTGTTCCAATATGGATCGGATTGCTTGAGGCTACATCAATAGCTTCGGTGCTTCAGAAGATCAAATTTGAACGTCCTATGACACACGATCTTTTTAAGAATTTTGCCGATCTTATGAATATTAAAGTTTCAAGGGTAGAAATTTGTGATTTGATAGGAAACACTTATTTCGCTAAAATATATTTTGCTTCCGATGGGGGAGATTTTAATATGGATTCCCGCCCAAGCGATGCTATCGCAATTGCTCTGCGTTTTAATGCTCCTATTTATCTGGATGATAAGGTAATTGAAAAATCGAAAGGGATGGAGGCAAAACCGGAGGTTGTGGATACCAGCGAGGAAGGTAAAAAGTGGGCCGAGTATCTTGAAAAGCTGTCTCCTGAAGATTTTGGTAAATCGAAGGTCTGACGGCTTTGTATAAAATATAAGGAGAATAAAAGTGATAGATCTTCATACTCATTCATTGTTCAGCGATGGAGTGTTGGTTCCTTCTGAGCTTGCAAGGCGGGCCGAATTTGCGGGTCTTACAGGAATAGGAATAACCGACCACGGAGATTCTTCCAACATAGATTTTATTGTCCCGAGGATTGTGGCTGTCGCATGTGATTTGAACAGATTTATGAACATAAAGGTTATACCCGGGATTGAACTTACCCACGTACCTCCATCTCTGATAGCAGAATGTGCAAGGAGAGCCAGGAACCTTGGAGCGAGAATAATCATTGTTCACGGGGAGACAATAGTCGAGCCTGTTGCTCCAGGTACAAACAGAGCGGCGATAGATGCCGGAGTAAACATTCTTGCGCATCCGGGTCTTATAACAATGGAGGAGGTCCTCATGGCAAAAGAGAAGGGCGTTCTTCTTGAGATTACAGCACGCAAAGGGCACAGCCTGACCAACGGGTATGTGGCTAAACTTGCAACGGAAGCCGGCGCAAAACTTGTCATAAATACTGACACCC
>JBFYVZ010000150.1:0-2675 GCA_041298995.1 Desulfobacteraceae bacterium | reverse complement strand
AATTGCCTATTTCCGAATTGGAAACTCACATGTGTCCAAATTTGGTTTCCGGATGGATACTGTTTAGTTATCATGGATCGCTGATTTTTAAAAGAATTTATTGACAGGCTGAATATAAAGGTTAAATAAAAATATAATTTAGTTTCAATCCGGAAACAATTATTATACCGGGAGATTGCCTATCATGAATCGAGACCTTTGCATAACACCCCCTTTTACCCGATTTCTTCTTCAGGCTCAAATTTTAATCCTCCAAATACTAAATGTATTCCTGTGGTTAAAATTATCGCCTTCCTTGAACTTGAACAAAATTGAATGTTCTGCAAAGCTCTCGAATCCTGTTATGAAACTGATTGTTATTACTTTAATTCTGATAGCCGGTGTTTCTTATTCTGCGCATGCCGAAAAAATGTATGTAACTGATGTATTAAGAATAAGTGTGCGGGAAGGAAGTGGATCTGATTATAAAATCATAGATGTGATTGAGTCGGGGCAGGAGGTTGAAGTAATTTCAAAGGGTGATGAATGGGCAAAAGTGCGCCTTCCTGACGGGAAAGAAGGCTGGCTGGTCGGCAAATATCTTACTTCCCGGAAAGCGGATAACGCAGCCATAAAAAAAATACGGGAAAAAGAAGCATTGCTTAATACCCAGAATGCTGCTTTACGCACGGAAATTGATCAACTCAGGGATGAATTAAAAAATATCAACCTTCAGCTTGCAGAAAGCAAACAGGCTCTTTTTGTAAAGACTAACTCAATTGAAACCCTGAAAGAGAACCCAGGCAGTTATGCTGAGCTTGAAACAATATTTAAAGAGGCGGAAAAAAAGCTTTCTTTACAAAAGAGTAAAATCGGAAACCTTGAAGACGAACTTACAAGGCTTTTACGGCAGCAAAATGTTATGTGGCTTTTAGCCGGAGCAGGAATACTCCTTGTTGGTTTTATAATAGGATATAGCGCAAGGCGGGACAAACGAAGAGCGTCTTTATTATGAACAGGTAAATGTGTGATGGATATTAAAACAGATTTTTTAATAATCGGCAGCGGGGTAGCAGGGCTTATGTTTGCCCTCAAGGTTGCAGATCACGGGAGTGTTGCCGTTGTAACAAAAAGAGGAGTAACGGACAGCAACACGATGCTTGCCCAAGGGGGAATTGCTTCGGTATTCGGCTCGCTCGATTCCTTTGATCTCCATATTCGTGATACTCTTGTTTCGGGAGATGGTCTCTGCAATAAAGAAGTAGTTGAAATGGTCATAAAAAACGGTCCTGGAAGAATCTGTGAACTGATTGATCTTGGCGTCCAGTTCAACCTCAGCAATAAAGAGAAATCGGTAAACATG
The DNA here is from genome assembly GCA_041298995.1 of Desulfobacteraceae bacterium. Classification (GTDB taxonomy): domain Bacteria; phylum Desulfobacterota; class Desulfobacteria; order Desulfobacterales; family RPRI01; genus RPRI01. The sequence goes on along the minus strand of JBFYVZ010000150.1, from coordinate 1,333 downwards.
CCTCCTGAACTTGACCTTGGGCGTGAAGGCGGGCATTCTCAAAAACGTATTGTACATGCCCAGGACATGACCGGAAGAGAACTCGAAAGAGTTCTCGTTGAACATGCAAATAGTCATAAAAATATCACTCTTTTCGAAGATAACATAGCGATTGATCTTATCACCTGCTCAACCCGCATGAAAAGAGGGTTGGTGACAACAACCCATGAGGATTACTGTTGCGGGGCTTATGTTCTTGACAGGCTGACCAACAGAGTTAAGACTTTTTCCTCAAAAATAACGCTTCTTGCCACCGGCGGGGCCGGGAAAGTTTATCTTTACACGAGCAATCCCGATGTCGCAACAGGGGATGGAATTGCAATGTCATACAGGGCAGGCGCCACTTTGGCCAACCTGGAGTTTGTCCAGTTTCATCCGACCTGCCTTTATCATCCTGATGCCAAAAATTTCCTTATCTCGGAGGCTGTGAGGGGAGAGGGAGGAATCCTTATAGATTCTTCGGGAAATCCTTTCATGGAAAAATACAGCCCTTTAAAGGATCTTGCCTGCAGGGATGTTGTTGCCCGCGCTATAGATACCGAATTGAAGAAAACAGGACAAGACTCTATGTTCCTCGATATATCCCATAAAAGCCCGGAATTTATAAGGGATCGGTTTCCAAATCTTTATGAGCAGTGCCTTGTGTTCGGAATCGACATGACAGCAGGTCCGATTCCGGTTGTTCCAGCAGCACACTACATGTGCGGCGGAGTTGTGACGGATATGTTGGGAAGAACGGATATTCATAACCTGTATGCGATAGGCGAAACGGCCTGTACAGGCCTTCACGGGGCCAACAGGCTCGCAAGCAATTCTCTGCTTGAAGCTCTTGTGTACGCGCATGCCGCTGCAGGAGAGGCTGTAAAAGAGATAATGTCGCCGGATTTCAAATCATTTCCTGACAGCCCTGTGTGGGATGAGGTCGGCACAACAGACAGCGATGAGCTTATAATGCTTACACAGAACTGGGATGAAATAAGAAGGTTCATGTGGAACTATGTCGGAATAGTAAGATCCGATAAGCGCCTTGCCAGAGCTGAAAGGCGCATCGAGATCATACAGAATGAAATCAGGGAATATTACTGGAATTTTAAGGTCAGTGCCGACCTCATTGAACTCAGGAACATAGCGACAGTTGCCGAGCTCATAATAAAATGCGCTATGCACAGAAAGGAAAGCCGCGGCCTTCATTACAACATAGAATATCCTCAAAGGGATGATGCGAGATGGCAGAAGGATACTGTCATCAGGCGGCCGTTTGTCGGATAGAATGACTTTTTACGAAGGCATAAAA
>JBFYVZ010000130.1:0-4522 GCA_041298995.1 Desulfobacteraceae bacterium | reverse complement strand
ATTTATGTCTGCCCTGTCTTCTTTGGCCTGTCCTGCCGCCAAACTCAAAGAGTCCCTTTTAATTCTTTAAAACTCCATAGAATTGAAACAAGGGCAAGAACACTGATAAGCGAAGAGACAATTCCGATTGCAGGAAGTCCTCCCAAAATCCAGACAGGCCCTCCCAATAATGCCCCCAGCACCCGTCCAAGCCCTGATGCTGCAAGATACGCCGACAGCATGGTGGCTCTTGATCCCGGTAAAAACTCCGTGCAAAGGGATATGGAGCATACAATAGTAAATTCAAAGACAAGAAAAACCACAAACAGACCTCCCAGAGCAAAAGGAAAACTTTTCCCTAAAAAAGGGAGGGCGCCATAGCAGATAATTGAAATGGCAAGTCCTGCAACAACCGAACGTTTGAGCCCCAAACGGTCCGAAAAGAGAGCCGTCATAGACTCACCGAGAAATTCTGCAAGCCCTATGGCAATAGTTCCGAATCCGAGTGCAAGTATGCTTAAGTTAAATTCCTTTTCAAGCCACACCCCGTAAACAACGAAAAGATTATCATTCGCGGCGCTGATTAAAAAGATAAAGCCAAGCATTCCAAGAGCGGATTGATCCTTTCCGAGATTTCTTATTGCGCCGAAATAATCGGCTGATGCAAAAGAGCGTGTTTTTTTAACATCAGGCGGTATCGTCAACCGGATCGTAATCATACCGGCAAGACCAAGGATTCCAAGGGCAATAAAAGGAGCTTTCCATCCAAAACGATCAATGAGAAAAGCCGCAAGAGGTATTCCTGCAAGCGTGCTTCCAGCCCAGCTGAATTCTGTAAGGCCTATTACAAACCCTCTTTTGCTGAAAGAAATGCGTTCGCCGACATAAGCCAGAAAAGCAGGGTCAAAAGTGCTTTTGGCAAGACCGGAAAGAACAAGGGCAGACATTACTATCCAGTAATTGGGGAAAAAACCCACAGCAAGCATCCCGGCTGCAAGCATTGCAAGTCCTGAAAGCATCATGGTTCTGTACCCGATTCTGTCGGCTACTGGGCCGAGAAACATCCCGAAAATACCTGCCGCCTGGTTACCCGCAATCATTGAGGTTACAGCAGTGACATGAACTTCCAGACCACGGCTGATAGCGGGTGCAAAAGGATAGGGAAAACGCCTCGCGGTATTAAGCAGAATCCGGCAGATTGTTGCAAACACTATACTGACTGCAAGTTTTTTATCAATCATACCCGCCCCGTTATTTAACGATTCGGGTTTGTCTTTTACCATATCTCAAACATCTCTTATTATACCAAGTTGTTGGCATTTATTTTTGACGGCTTCTTAAAAAGTCCGATTTCTTCGTTGCGCTTCATCCCGTTGCGATTGCAGCGTACGATAAGTACGCCTCATCACACTGGATTTGCGACGCCTTGAACTTGAACTTTTTACTTTGCCGTCGGAATTTTGACTTTTTACTGGAGCATCATTTTTGATGATGATATAAATTTTATAACGAGTCCATATAGCCATTGCATCATAATAAAGCAAGGCGGGATATTCAATAAATTTGCTTTCTTTTGGTAATATGCAGTGTTATCAGCAATAAGCAAAAAGAACCCCGTTCACTATTTTTTAAAATATATTTTGTGCGAAACATATTTGTACCCGGAACAGCAAGTTTTAAAGAGAATAAGGAACAGGCATGCGCATTAAAATACACCAGATTCTTCTACCTCTCGATTACGAAGAGAAAGATATACTGAAAGCTGCAGCCGCAAAAGTAAAATGCAGTGAAAGTCTCATCTCCGGCCTGAAGGTTATCCGCCGTTCAATAGACGCAAGGAAACGCAGTGAGGCGCCTTTCTTTTCAATGCATGTTGAAATTGAAATATCGGAATCAGCCGGTTTAAAGCTGACGGATGACAAAGATATTCAGATAATTTCCGGAGAAAAGATATTCCCGGAAATAAAGATCCGGAACATATCCGGGAAAGAAATAAGCCGTCCAGTTGTTATTGGCGCCGGCCCTTCCGGCCTTATGGCAGCTTTTGCCCTCGCGGAGGCTGGCCTCTCTCCCCTTCTGATTGAACGTGGCTCTCCAGTTAATAAGCGGACTTCCGAGGTTTCCCTTTCTGGAAGAAAGGCGAGCTTAATCCTGAAGGAAATGTCCTTTTTGGTGAAGGCGGCGCCGGACTTTTTTCCGACGGCAAACTGACCACGCGAAGCAAAGACAGGCTCAGGGTTCGCCGCTTCCTCGAGACACTTGTAAAATGTGGGGCTCCTGAAGATATTCTCATCGATGCCGAACCGCATCTCGGAAGCGATCTTTTAAAAAAAATCGTCCCGGCCTTCCGGAACCTCATTGAAAAAAACGGCGGAGAGGTGCAGTTCAATTCTAAATTCGAGGGGATTAACGTCGATAAAAAACGACTTCGGGGAATTATTGTAAACGGAAGGGAGATAGAAACAGAAAGCTGCATACTTGCAACCGGTCACAGTGCCCGTGATGTATATAAAATGCTTGCCGAATCGGGCGTGATGCTGGAACAGAAAGCATTTGCCATAGGTCTTCGGCTTGAAATACCCCAGAAACGTATAGATCAGTCCCAATGGGGAAGCTTTGCCGGGCATCCCCGCCTGGGAGCTGCGGGATTCCGTCTGACACTTAAAAATGACGGGAACAGTCGCGCCTGTTATACTTTTTGCATGTGTCCGGGCGGCACAGTAATTCCTTGCGCATCATCCGGAGGATATTTAACCACTAACGGGATGAGCCTTTCAGCCCGTTCAGGCCCTTTCGGGAATGCGGCTTTTCTTGTTCCGGTTGATCCGTCTGATTATCCTGCAGAATATCCGGAAACAAACGGAACACATCCCGGCCTTTCCGGAATAAAGTTTCAGGGCAGAATCGAAAATCTTGCCTATGTTGCAGGTGGAAGCGATTTTTCTCTTCCTGCAGCACCCCTTTCAGATTTTTTAAAAAACAGGCATCCTGACATTCTTCCTGAAAAACGTTCATGGCCAAGATCCCGGCCTGCAGATTTGCATCTCATTCTCCCAAGTTTTATCTGCGACACCCTTTCTGTTGCCATCCCCGGAATGCTTCGTCTCCTTGAAGGAGTTTCACCTGAAGAAGCACTTCTTTATGCCCCTGAAACAAGAAGCTCAAGCCCGGTTCGTATTTCCCGCAAAGAAAATGGTGAGTCTGTGACCGTATCCGGTCTCTTCCCGTCCGGTGAAGGAGCCGGTTATGCAGGAGGTATTGTAAGTTCGGCCGTTGACGGACTTCGAGCGGCTGAGGCAGTTATTCATAAAATTGGACAGACGTCTTCATAAAAGTAGATTATTCCGTCATTCCCGCGAAAGCGGGAATCCAGTTTTAAGCTTCACCCTTGGTTCTGTTCTTTTTATAAACACCCAGCCATTCATCGTGGAATTCTTCAAACCGGTTTTTCTCTATCGCGACCCTGATATCTTTCATGAGGTCCTGGTAGAAAGTTAAATTGTGGATGGTAAGGAGCGTTTCCGCAAGAGGATCGCGTGAAAAGAGGAGATAACGAAGGACCATGCGGGGATAAGTTCTGCAAGTATAGCAATTGCACTTTGTATCAAGCGGGAACTTGTCCTTCCGGTAGGTTTTGTCAAGTATTCTGATCTTGCCCATCCTGGTAAAAAGGGTTCCCTGCCGGGCATAGCGTGTCGGAATTATGCAGTCAAACATGTCCATGCCTTTTCGCACTGCAGCGAGTATATCTTCTGGCAGGCCTACTCCCATTAAATATCTCGGCTTATCTTCCGGTAAAAAATGGACCGTTACTTCAACCACTTTTTTCATGAGTTCAAAACCTTCACCCACACTGACTCCCCCAATCGCATAACCATCAAAGGGGATCGAGGTAATTTCAACCGCGCTTTTCTGACGAAGTTCCGGAAAGATACCGCCCTGAATGATTCCAAACATGAACTGGTAATCCTTCAATTCAACACCCCTGCACCTCTTTGCCCAGTCGGTCGTCCTGTCAACAGACTTTTCTATGTACTCTCTCGATGCCGTATGCTCAACACACTCATCAAAGGCCATAACGATATCGGCGCCGAGATCTTTTTGGATATCCATAGATTTTTCAGGCGTAAGGAAAATCCGTTCACCCTCCTCTTCGTATGAAAATGAAACTCCTTCATCGCTTATCTCTTTTCCGGGAAGTGAAAATACCTGGAAACCTCCCGAGTCAGTGAGAATGGTCTTATCCCAGCCCATGAAACGGTGAAGACCGCCCAACCGCTTGACCGTGGCAAGCCTTTCTCCCAGGGAAAGATGGTATGTATTGGCAAGAATAACTTCCGAATCGGTCTCAGCAACATCTCTTGGCGTAGTTGATCTGACAAATCCCGCGGTGCCGACAGGCATAAAAGCGGGCGTTTGAACTTTCCCGTGAGCTGTTGTAAATTCTCCTCTTCTTGCGCCGCATGAATCGACTGCAATCAGATTAAAACCTATATCTTTTGAATTCATTTTATTTGTTTCCTGTTTTTATCCTACAATTCCA
>JBFYVZ010000123.1:0-12244 GCA_041298995.1 Desulfobacteraceae bacterium | reverse complement strand
CCAAATTTGTTTTCCGGATGGACACTATTTAATATCATTATAAAACTATTATCAAGGAAGACTCCCGTATTCACGGAATCTGCTTCAATCTTCCTATTGAAAGATCATGAATTGGTATGATTATGTCAGCCATATTTTTTATTTTCTGGGCGGAATCATAGGCTTTGATGGCATCTATATGAACACCGGGGCAGATTGCCGGTCCTTTAGCCGGAAAATTTTTTTCATTGCAGCAAAAGCCTGTAATTACGGCTTTCCCTTTCGATGTGTTTATGACAACCGACTGCCCGCCTACGGAATGACCCGGTGACAAAAGGACCTCTATCCCGTCCTCTACCACGGCATCACCTTCGATTTCAACAACATTGACTCCGTCAAGAACGTCCTGATAATATCTGTGATCTATGGGATGGGGGTTTTTAAGAAACGCAAGCTCTGTTTTTTGCACAAAAACCACCGCATTTGAGCATTTATAATCATTCTCACAGTGATCATTGTGAAGATGGGTATGGATTATCACATCGATATCTTCAGGTTTAAGATCAAAAGATGAAAGCGCATCTTCAAATTCGAGGATTTTGAATCCGCACTCTTTTTCAACCTCTTCCGATACAACAAATTGTTCAAGGCCGGTATCAACAATAATATTTTTATCGCTTCCTTTTATATAAAACATATAAATGGGAAGGATGATCCTTTTTCCGTAATCACGCTGATAGGTCATTATCCCCTGGTCGGTTTCATTTATCCCGACCGCAACCGGATGTATTGTGTATTCCCTCATTGTTAACCTCTGATTCGTACATAGAATATCGCACATCGTACATCGAACTTCGTAGATCGTGATTAGTTAATCGCAAAATATGGTTTCTGATCACTGATTAGTGATCACTGATAACTGATTCTTTCTCCTTGACCCTCGCTCCTTGATCCTGTTGCCTCATGCCTCACGCCTTCCAACTTCATCAAGGTTTTCTCTTATCGTTGAAAATATAATTTGAAATAACAACCTTCTGAATTTCAGATGTGCCCTCGTATATTGTCAAAACACGGGCATCTCTGTAAAATCTTTCAACAGGATATTCCTTAATATAGCCGTATCCGCCGTGTATTTGCAGGGCCTTTGCAACGGTCCGGTTCACCATTTCAGATGCATAAAGCTTTGCCATGGATGCCTCGAGAGAGTATTTTTCTCCCCTGTCTTTCGTGGCGGCCGCCGAAAGAGTCAGCTGGCGTGCCGCTTCAAGTTCAGTTGCCATTTCTGCAATCATCCATCGGAGTCCTTGGAATTTTGATATGGTCTGGCCGAATTGCTCGCGTTCGGTTGAATATTTTACCGCGGCATCGAGGGCGGCCTGTGCAATGCCGACGGACTGCGCTCCGATTCCTATACGGCCGCCGTCAAGGGCTGTCATGGCTATTTTAAAACCATCCCCCTCGTTCCCCAGGAGATCCTTTTTGTGAACCCTGCAATTATCAAAAATAAGGTCTGTGGTATCGGAAGCCCTTAGACCCATTTTGTCCTCGGTCTTCCCGACAATAAACCCGGGAGTTCCTTTTGCCAGAAGGAACGCGCTTATTCCCTTGTGCTTTTTGGAAGGCTCTGTATTTGCGGTAGCTATTGTAAGCCCCGCGTTTTTCCCTGTTGTGATAAATCGCTTTGTGCCGTTTAATACATAATAATCACCATCTTTGACCGCAGATGTCTTCTGGCTCACAGGATCCGAACCGGCCTGCGGCTCAGTCAAAGCAAAAGCACCGATGCTTTTTCCGGAAACAAGAGCCGGCAGACACCTTTTTTTCTGTTCTTCCGTCCCGTAACGGCATATGCTTTCACAGACTATGGAATTATGAACAGACATAACTACGGCAGTAGATGCGCATGAGTAAGCAATTTCTGAAAGTGCAAGGACATAGCTCACCGTATCAGTGCCGGCGCCTCCGTATTCAGGTGGAACCATCATGCCCATGAGTCCCAGTTCGGCCATTTTTTCAAAGTTTTCAGCCGGAAACTCCTTGGTCTCATCCCGCTTCATAGCAGTCGGGGCCACAACTTTCCTCGAAAACTCCCTGACCATATCCTGAATCATGAGTTGTTCATCGGTAAGGTAGTATGACATCTTTTACTCCTTTGTAAATCGTACTTCGAAGTTCGTACATCGAATATCGAAAATCGGACGGCAAAGTAAAAAGCTCATTATGCAAGGCGCACGAATCTTGGGGAATGAAGCGTACATAGAAGTACGCTGCAATGACGAAAGATGAAGTGCAACACAGCAGAATGACTTTTTACGAAGCCGGCATTCATGGTCCGTAGATAACGACGAGAAGCTCCGCTTTTTTTTCTCCGATGTTTTTGAGCATATGCCTAATCCCGGAGTTAAAATGGAGAGAATCGCCTTCCCCCAGCCTGTTAACGTGGTCTCCCACTACTACTTCGACATTTCCTTCCAGGACATATACGAATTCTTCCCCTTCGTGATTATAACCTACCCCTGTATGATTTTGCATGGGATCAACAGTCACTTTGAAGGCTTTCAAATGTTTGTTTTCAGCCCCGGGCGTGAGCGTTGTGTACGCATAGTTTTCAGTCCGCTTGGTGTAGGCTTTAATGCGCTTGCTCAAAGTTGATTCCTGCTCCCTCAAAAAATATCCGGAGTCGATTTCAAGTGCCTTTGCAATCTGGAGCAGCGCTCCGACGGGAGGGAAAACCTTGCCGACCTCAATTTTTTTGAGATAATCAATTGAAAACCCCGTTTCATTTGCTATCTGGTCAAGAGACACCTTTTTTTCTTCCCTTACCTTCTGGATTTTTTTACCGACCTGGATAATTGAAGTTTCCTTTTTTTTCGGCATATTACCTCCTTATTGGTATTCGTAAAAACCCTTTCCTGTTTTTCTTCCCAGCCATCCCGCTTCAACATATTTCCGGAGAAGAGGGCAGGGCCTGTATTTTGAATCCTTAAAGCCGTTGTAAAGAGTCTCCATTATGGCAAGGCAGGTGTCGAGTCCGATAAGATCTGCGAGAGCAAGAGGTCCCATCGGATGATTCATTCCCAGCTTCATAACAGTATCAATATCCTCTTTTGTGCCTACGCTGTGATAAAGGCAATATACCGCTTCGTTAATCATGGGCAAAAGAATCCTGTTTGCTATAAAGCCCGGATAATCATTTGCCAAAGCCGGTGTTTTTCCGAATTTTAAAGATAGGTCCCAGGTAAGTTTAAATGTTTCGTCGGAAGTGGCGATACCGCGTATTATTTCAATTAGTTTCATGACAGGCACCGGATTCATGAAATGCATGCCAATCACTTTATCGGGCCTCTTTGTCTGGGAGGCAATGCGTCCTATGGGAATAGAAGATGTATTTGTTGCGAGTATCGCCTGCGAAGGGCATATTGAATCGAGATCTTTAAAAATCTGAAACTTTAACTGCTCGTTTTCAGTGGCGGCTTCAACGATAAAATCTGCTGCCGCCATATCTTTTAAATCGGTGCTGGTCTTGATGCGCTTCAAAACGGTATCTTTTTCCTCTGCCGTCATCTTCCCCTTGTCAACACTTCTGGCAAGATTTTTTGTGATCGTATCAAGACCGCGCCGGACGAATTCATCCTTGATATCGTTCATAATAACTTCGAGCCCGCTCATTGCAGCAACCTGTGCAATGCCGTTTCCCATCTGACCTGCTCCGATAACACCGAATTTTTTTATATCCATTTGATTCTCCTTATCTTTTAATGTAACTATTCAGCCACCGATCTACGCTGATCATCACTGATGTTTTTTCTTTTATTACCATAACCAAAGCGTGTTTCCTTTTTATTCTGACTCCTGACTCCTGAATTCTGGCTTCTAACTCCTGAATGTTTATCTTTTAACAATCATTGCTACGGCCTCTCCGCCTCCGAGGCAAAGGGACGCAAGGCCTGTTTTTTTATCCTGCCGGATCATTTCATATAATAGCGTGACAAGGAGACGGCATCCGCTTGCTCCGATAGGATGACCAAGAGCCACGCTTCCGCCGTTAACATTTACTTTTGAGGGATCAAGACCGAGTTCACGAAGTACGGCAACAGTTGAACCGCTGAAAGCCTCATTGATTTCATAAAGATCGATATCATCTTTTGAAAGTCCCTCTTTAGCAAGGCATTTGGGGATCGCCCATATAGGCGCGACGAGCACATATTTCATGTCTATGCCGTAAGATGCCTGGGCGCCGATTCGTCCCATAATTTTGCAGCCTAGCGCTTCTGCCTTCTCTTTGGACATAACCACTACGGCGGCAGCCCCATCACTTATTATCGAGGCATTTCCTGCAGTTCCAACCCCGTCTTTTTTAAAGGCAGGCTTCATCTTTGAAAGAGATTCATAGCTTGTCTCCTGAGGACATTCATCCCTGTCAAAAATGATCATACCTTTTTTGCCTGCAATTTCAACAGGAACAATTTCGTCTTTGAACCGACCCGAAGTAACGGTGTTAATGGATCGCCGATAAGATTCAGCTGCATACCTGTCCTGATCTTCCCGGCTGATTCCGTATTTTTCCGAGCAGAGTTCATTTGACATTCCCATATGAAAATCATTGACATTGTCCCAGAGTCCGTCATGCATCATATGATCCTGAAGTTTTCCAGGCCCCATGCGATAGCCGAATCTTGCCTTTTCAAGAAAGTATGGAGCCATGCTCATGTTTTCCATTCCGCCGGCAACCACAACATCGGCATCCCCGGTCTGAATCGCCTGGGCTGCGAGCATAACGGCTTTTAAGGCCGAACCGCACACTTTGTTAATCGTAATACACTCGGCTTCCCACGGCATTTTTGCCAATACAGCGGCCTGCTTGGCTGGATTCTGTCCGTAACCGCATGGAAGAACCATGCCCATAATAACTTCGTTGACATCCTTCTTTTCGATGCCCGCCCTTTTCACAGCTTCCTCTATTACTATGGAACCAAGCTTTGTGGCTCCGACATTTCCAAGCGCCCCGTTGAAACTTCCAAGAGGCGTTCTAACAGCACTTACTATAACTGCTTCTCTCATATCGTATTATCTCCTTTGTAATGCGCACTTCGAAGATCGTACTTCGAATATCGAATAAAATAAAGGGGGTCAAGGATTCGAGGGTTCAGGGGTTCAAGGGTAAAAACCTCTGGCCTCAAGTTGCCTGCTGTCAGCCGATCCGTATGACGGTAGTCCTTCAACATGAAATTTATTCGATTTATCTTTGTTTCTTTTCGCCTTTGTTCTTTCGCTCCTGTCTTTTTTTACCACTTGAACCCTCGACTCCTTGAACCCTTGCCTTGTTTTACATATTCCTTCTGTATTTGCCGCCGACATCATACAGGGCCTGGGTAATCTGCCCCAGCGAACAGCTCCTTACGGTATTCATGAGTTCGGCAAATATGTTTTCTCCTGACAGGGCAACATTCTGCAGCCTTTTCAGCGCATCAGGCGCTTTATCGGCATTTCTTCCTTTAAATTCTTCAAGTCGCGAAAGCTGAGCCTCTTTTTCTCCCTCCGAAGCTCTTGCGAGCTCGACGCAATCCGACATCTCTTCAAGATCAACATCAGGATCACGGAAGGTGTTGACGCCTATGATCGGATATTCACCAGTGTGTTTCAAGGTTTCATAATAAATAGACTCTTCCTGGATCCTGTTTCGCTGGTATCCGGTCTCCATGGCGCCGAGAACACCGCCTCGTTCCGTAATCCTGTCAAATTCCGCAAGAACGGCCTCCTCAACGAGATCGGTCAGTTCCTCTACTATAAAGCTTCCCTGGTTCATGTTCTCGTTATTTGCAAGCCCCCATTCCTTGTTTATGATAAGCTGGATTGCAAGCGCCCGCCTCACGGATTCTGTGCTCGGAGTAGTTATTGCTTCATCGAATGCGTTCGTATGAAGACTGTTGCAGTTGTCATACACGGCACAAAGACCCTGCAATGTTGTTCTGATGTCATTAAACTGGATATCCTGGCTGTGCAGCGATCTCCCAGAAGTCTGTATGTGGTATTTAAGCATCTGTGAACGTTCAGATCCCTTGTATTTTTCACGCATCGCAACAGCCCAGATTCTTCTCGCGACCCTTCCTATAACCGTGTACTCGGGGTCCATTCCGTTTGAAAAAAAGAAAGAAAGATTTGGCGCAAAGCTGTCAAGCGGCATGCCTCGCGACAGATAATATTCAACATAGGTAAACCCGTTTGCCAGTGTCAGGGCAAGCTGGGTAATAGGATTTGCGCCGGCTTCTGCTATATGATAACCGGAAATTGAAACTGAATAGAAATTTCGGACATTGTTCTTTATAAAATATTCCTGGATATCCCCCATCATCTTCAGGGCAAATTCTATAGAGAAAATGCAGCTGTTTTGCCCCTGATCTTCCTTTAAAATATCGGCCTGCACAGTACCTCTTACATTTGAAAGTACCATTGAACGGATGCCCGCGTATTCTTTTTCGTCAGGATTTCTTCCTTTCTCTTTTGTGGACTTCTCTACCTGCTGGTCTATTGCGGCATTCAAAAACATAGCAAGCATAATAGGCGCCGGCCCGTTTATCGTCATCGATACCGAAGTATTCGGCGCACAAAGTTCGAATCCGTCGTAAAGCATCTTAACATTATCGAGAGAACATACGCTTACTCCCGAAGTACCCACCTTCCCGTAGATATCAGGACGCCTGTCCGGATCGTTACCGAACAGGGTCACAGAATCAAAGGCCGTTGAAAGCCGTTTTGCGTCATAGTTTGCCGAAAGCAGTTTAAACCTGTTGTTGGTCCTTGCCGGATCGCCTTCTCCGGCAAACATCCGGGTCGGATCTTCATCAACCCGTTTAAGCGGAAAAACACCGGCCGTATAGGGGAATTGTCCCGGGACATTCTCTTCTCTCATCCATCTCAGTATTTCTCCCGGATCCATGAACTTTGGCAGGGAAATCTTTGGAATCTTTTGGTGCGAAAGAGATAGCGTATAAAGGGGAAGCCTTATTTCTTTATTTCTGACCCTGTACACAAGGTCATCCCCTGAATAACTCTTTTTAATCTTATCCCAATCAACGAGAACATTTTTTGTTTCATCCGAAAGCCGGTTATCCGCCCTTGCTATTTCTTCTTTCAATCTTGAAAGAATTGCGTCCGTACTATCTTCTTTTCCTGTTTCACTACTTATAATCTTTTCTGTCTCCTCTAAATGCCACAATCTTCTGACTGCCCCGGACTGCTCTTTTGTCTCCCTGTGATAGCTTCTCATCATATCGGCGATTTCAGAGAGATAACGTGTTCGTTCCGGGGGAATAATAATTGTCTTGGATGCAGATTTTTTCTGACCCGAACGGGGAAGCTCTGAAATCAATTTTATTCCTTTTTTTTCAAAGACTTTGTCTAAAAGTTCATGATACAATGCCGTAACGCCGTCGTCATTGAACTTTGACGCTATCGTACCGAAGACAGGCATTTCATCAAGCCTTTTTTCCCAGGCTTTCCTGTTCCGCTGAACCTGCTTGCTCACGTCACGAATGGCATCTTCGCCTCCACGTTTTTCAAACTTGTTGATGACAACAAGGTCGGCAAAATCAAGCATATCTATTTTTTCAAGCTGCGAGGCTGCTCCAAACTCGCTTGTCATAACGTAAATTGATACGTCCACAAGATCTATTATCTTTGAGTCGCCCTGTCCGATACCTGCCGTTTCAACAACTGCAATGTCAAATCCGGCAGCTTTTACGACATCGATAACCTCAGGAAGAGCTTCAGGAATCACCGTATCCGACATGCGGGTTGCAATCGACCGCATATACACCCTGGGGGTGCCGATCGCGTTCATGCGTATCCTGTCTCCCAGCAAAGCCCCGCCTGACTTTCTGCGGGACGGGTCACAGCTTATAATTGCAACTTTGACTTCCGGAATGTCGCGCATGAGCCGAAGGATTATCTCGTCGGTAAGCGATGATTTTCCGGCCCCGCCTGTTCCGGTGATGCCTATAACCGGAACATTGCTCTTTCTGCCTTCGGAAAGAAGCGGGATAAAATCAGATAGGTTTCCGTTGTTTTTTGCAAGTTCAACTGCCGTTATAAGATGTGCGATCTTCAGTTTGTTATCCGGAGAAAGGCCGGTAATGTCTACTTTCTTCTCATCAACAGTCGGAAAGTCAAGCATCTCCACCATATGGTTGACGATTCCCTGGAGTCCGAGCCTGGTCCCGTCTTCCGGCGAGTATATCTTTGCAACTCCGTATGCTTCCAGTTCCCTTATTTCGTCCGGAACTATGACTCCGCCGCCTCCGCCGAAAACCATGATATGAGGCGCTCCGTTATCACGGAGAAGATCCAACATGTATTTAAAGAACTCCATATGTCCGCCCTGATAGCTGGAAACGGCTATTCCCTGGACATCTTCCTGAATTGCTGCTTCGACAATCTCTTCTACAGACCGGTTATGTCCGAGATGTATTACCTCAACTCCTGTATCCTGAAGTATCCTGCGCATTATATTAATGGATACATCGTGTCCGTCAAAAAGGGATGTTGCTGTTACTATCCTTATGTTATGCCTGGGCTTATAGACATTTACTTCAACGCTCATGCGCCCTCCTTTAAAAGTGGCTGGTTCTTTTTTTGCCCTGATATGCTGAGGATGAATTCGGTTTGATATTCAATATAATCTTCAAGACTGTAATGGCGGGCAAGAAACCACCGCCTGAATGTCCACATGTGTCCCAGGACTGATATGTTGTGTGCGGCAAGCTCTATCGCCCTTTCATCAAGAGGAGCAATGTACCCCTGTGAGACAAGGCGGGCAATAGCTTCAACAAAGAGGCCCGTTATCCTGAGTTCATTCTCCAATACCTTCTTTTGCCACTGGAGCGGAAGGGACTGCGTTTCCTGATAAATAAGAAGAATAAAATCACTCATTTTGTTACAAACCATGAAATATTCTCGGATGATATCAGCAAGGGCGTCCCTTCCTCCCGATGATTTTGTCATTACATCGGTTACTCTCTTCTCTACCTCGACATGGATTGAATCACAAACGAGATAGAGAATGTCCTCTTTTGACGCTATATATTCATACAGAGATCCTATTGAAACACCAGCGGCTTTGGCAATCTGCCTTGTCGATGTTTTATGGAAACCCTTATCGATGAAAAGCTTTACCGCGGCTTCCGCAATCTGCCTCCGCCTTTTTTCCACAAGATCGGGATTTTTTACCTGGGTAGGAATATCCTTTGTCCGGTGAAGTTCCTGCATAATCTCCAATAGCCCGCTAAGGCCTTTTTTACGGGATGGTTCAATTATTTATAAATCCGAGCGAGCGCTCACTCATTGATTGATATCATGCCTTATTTTTACTTGTCAAGATGTAAGATGCTCTTGCGGTTAGCCTGGTTTATAAAGAAATTCACCGGCTCTATGTAGTAGCTATGGCCCCGTTTTTATTATTTATATTATTTATCGGATAAATTATTATGCCACCAATGTTAAGATTCAAGAAAAATATTGACAAGAATAAACGGGAAAGGATAAACTGCAAAAAATCTGACCGAGCGCTCGCTCATATAATTTATATTATGTGTTTGAACTTGAAGCCCGGTTTTTTAAGAAGCCTGGAAAACTCATGGAGGTATTGGTATGACAGAAGAACAGGTTCTACTGGCAGAAGAAAAAGACGGTATAATTACCCTTACGTTAAACCGTCCTCAGGCAATGAATTCTTTGAATTTCAGCCTGCTGTATTCTTTGCGGGATCAAGTGGAAGCTTTGAGATTCAGATCCGATATAAGGGTTGTCATTATTACCGGAGCGGGAGACAAGGCTTTCTGTTCCGGAGCGGATCTGAAGGAGCGTGTAACACTGAGCCCCGCACAGGTGAAGGAATATATTTTTACAATCAGGAATCTCTTTACATCGATTGAACTTTTAAATAAGCCTGTAATAGCCGGAGTAAACGGTATAGCCCTCGGAGGAGGAACCGAACTTGCTCTTGCATCAGATATCCGCATAGCATCTTCAATTGCCACGATGGGGCTCACCGAAACCCGCCTTGCAATTATTCCGGGGGCAGGAGGGACTCAGAGACTTCCGAGACTTGTAGGCCGCGGGAAGGCAAAGGAGCTCATCTTTACAGGACGCAGAGTCGATGCCGATGAGGCTCTGAAGATAGGGCTTGTCAACAAAATCTGCGATAAGGATTCTCTTATGACTGAATGCATGCAGATGGCCGCTATGATATGTGAAACCGGTCCCATAGCAATCGAGCAGGCAAAATACGCGATAAATTACGGGATTGAAACAGATATCCATACCGGCCTTGCTATAGAATCAAACGCCTACTGGGTAACGATACCGACTGAAGACCGTCTTGAAGGGCTTGCTGCTTTCAGAGAAAAAAGAAAACCGGTGTATAAGGGAAAATAGAAAAAACAGGGTTCAAGGGGTTCAAGGATTCAAGTGAAAAGAAAAGAATAACCACTTCACATAACAAATTTGAGGAGAATTGAAATGGCACTTATGAATTATCCAAAAAAAGTTGTACTGGGCGATATAACAGTAAGAGACGGATTCCAGCATGAAGAGAAGTTCATTCCAACAGATGCCAAGATATGGCTTGCCGAGCAGCTCCTGCTTGCCGGCTTTAAAAGAATTGAAGTGACAAACTATGGAAATCCTACAGGAATGCCGCAGTTTAAGGATGCAGACACGGTTATGAAAAGTCTCCGCACAAGTAAAAAAGTCGGCCATCTCTTAAAGGATGCCGAAATAACCACCATTACAATCCGTGAAAAAGCTGTTGACCGGGCGATCATTGCCAAAAAGGAAGGGTATGGCCCCGACAGGATACTTTTCATGGTCTCAACCAGTGAAGCTCATCACAAGAAAAATTCCGGATTGTCTCTCGCGGAGTACTGGAAGATGTGCGAAGCCTGTATCCCTAAGGCCCATGAAGCGGGCATAAAGGTTTGCGGAACAGTCAGCACAATATGGGGCTGTCCGATAGCCGGTCCCACTGAACTTAAGGCGGCTGTTGAATTCACTAAGCGCTGGCTCGACATAGGCGCAGATGATATAGAACATGCGGATCATGACGGTTCCGCTCCGCCGAACAAGGTCTACGAGTATTATTCCATGATCCTTGACGAGATCCCGGATAAAACAAAGCATATAGCCCATTTTCATACAACAAGAGGGTGGGGTCTTGCCAATGTGCTTGCCGCCCTTCAGGCCGGAATCACACATTTTGAATCAACAATCGGCTCCATAGGCGGCCAGCCTGCAAATTTTGTGGACGGGGTGCCTGTAGCAGGAACGGGCGAATATTATTATTCCGATCCTTCCATCACAGGGCTTGTGTCTACCGAAGATATGGTGGTAATGATGGATGAAATGGGAATCGATACCGGCATTAATATTGATAAGGTTCTGGAGGTCGGCAGGATGACCGAACGGATAGTCGGAAGGCGTCTTCGATCCGAATGCGTTCATACAGGAAGAATCCCGAAGGAACTGACAGGCCGGAAATAAAAGGAGATTTCTCTATGCCGGATAGAGTCGATTCAATACAGGATCTTGATCACGAACAGACTGCACGCCTGATAATCGACATGTTCCACCGCATAATAGTTCATTATGCCCTCTGGTACACCGAAATCAGACACCAGATGGGGACTGAAAAGGCGCTCGAAGCACTGAAGACGGCGTCTGAAAGAGGATATGAAATCCAGATGAAGAGACTGGGAAAAGTCCTCGGGTTTGAAATGAAGGACGGTATTCCTCTACCCATGCTTGAGATGTCGAAAGAGAAACTGTCCGATCTGATGGATTGTGCGGCAGCGAACTGGATTGCAAATGACGGAGTCTGGTTTCAGGCTGTTGAATTTACAAACGGCATGATAGATGCCAAGCGATGCAATGATACCTGCTGGGCGCACTTCTCCCCCTTTGAAGCATGGACCATAAGAAGATTTTTGAATCTTCCCGATAACCCGGGACTTGATGGTCTCAAAAGAGCCCTTAATTTCCGAATATATGCCAGGCTTAATACCCAGTCTGTAGTCGATGACACTCCAGACAGTTTCATATTCAGAATGAATGAATGCCGTGTTCAATCCGCAAGAAAACGAAAAGGGCTCGATGATTATCCGTGCAAATCGGGCGGCATGGTCGAATACACTTACTTTGCAAGAAGCATTGATTCCAGAATCATAACGGAATGCATAGGTTGTCCGCCGGACAAACACCCTGACGACTGGTT
>JBFYVZ010000114.1:0-7373 GCA_041298995.1 Desulfobacteraceae bacterium | reverse complement strand
TTCCGATAACACTGTAAATTTTTGTTGTCTCAAGCGCCTCTTCAAATGTTATTGGAGGCAATATAGATGGAATGCGTTTAGCAAGCATGGTTTTGCCTGAGCCAGGAGGACCTATCATGATGAGATTATGACCTCCGGCCGCTGCAATTTCAAGTGCCCTTTTTGCATGCTCCTGCCCCTTCACTTCAGAAAAATCTACTTCAAACTGGCAGTTTTTTTCAAACAACGAGGTTATGTCGGTTTTAACAGTTTCAATTTGTCTGAAACCCCGGAAAAAATCGACCACTTGAGATAAAGTTTCAGCCGGGAGCACCGAAATTCCGTTAATAACCGAAGCTTCGTTCCCATTTTCAAGAGGGACTATTATGCCTTCATAACCGGCTTCTCTGGCTGCTATAGCCATAGGAAGTGATCCGTTTACAGGCTTTATACGGCCATCCAATGAAAGCTCACCAAGAACAAGATATCTTTCAAGCATTTTCTGTTTAATAATCTCTGTTGCGGAAAGTATTCCCAGCGCGATAGGCAAATCAAAGCCGGTTCCCTCTTTTTTTATATTTGCCGGAGCAAGATTAACGGTTATTCGGTCATCGGGAAAAGTATATCCTGAATTTGTTATTGCAGATTTAACGCGTTCCCGGCTTTCTTTTACTGCTGTCTCAGGAAGCCCCACCGTTGTAAAAGAAGGAAGCCCTGAAGCAATATCGACCTCTACCTCAACAAGATAAGCATCTATGCCAATAACCGCGCTACTCAATACTTTTGCCAGCATAATCCCTCCATACGTATATTCATAAATATGATGTACCCTGAATCCATATACAGGAGAATATTGTTAAGATCAAGAATTTGTTGACAATACAGCTTTGCTCAAGATATTGTTGCGATTATGATTTACATGATATATATTCCACCCGAGTTAGAGTCAGATGCTGCAATGATTTTTTATCTCCGGTTTAGATAGTATCCACCCGGAAACATAATTTGGATACATTTGAGTTTCCTGTTCGGAAATAGGCAATTTTGGGCAAGCTCAAGGAAATCAAGGGATTGTGCGGAGACATACACATCGTATGTCGCACAAGAAATCCCGCAGATTGACACAGAGATCGCACAAAAAAGCCATTTCCGGATGGAAAATAGATAGCTATATAAAAAAGATTCAGAGCAGAGTGTTATAATGGGTTTGTATATAAAACAAAGAACTCTCGCAAAAGCTGTCAGTTGTTCAGGGATAGGTGTTCACTCCGGCAAAAATGTTAATCTGACTTTAAAACCTGCGCCAGTTAATTACGGCATAAAATTTATAAGGACGGATCTTCCTGACAACCCGAGTATACCTGCCTGCTTCAGCATGGTTGTTGATACGAGTCTTGCAACAGTAATAGGACATAATGGATTCATAGTTTCAACTATCGAACACCTGATGGCCGCTTTCGCAGGGCTCTCAATTGATAACGTCTCGGTTGAGCTTGATTCATATGAAATGCCAATAATGGACGGAAGCGCTGAGCCTTTTACACGCCTGTTAAAGGAGGCAGGAATAGAAGAACTGAACGCGAGCAGATACTATTTTGTTGTAAAAGAACCAATCGAATTAAAGCAGAATGGAAAATCCGTTGGTGTATATCCGGCGCAGGATCTAAAAATAACCTGTACCATTGAATATGATCATCCTCTTATTAATAAACAGACTTTTTCTACTAATATTACTGAACGGGTATTTGAAAAGGAAATATGCGGAGCAAGAACTTTCGGTTTTTTGCACGAAATCGAATATCTGCGGCAGTACGGTTTCGCAAAAGGCGGATCTCTCGATAATGTTGTTGTTATTGACAACGGCTCAATATTAAATCAGGATGGCCTCCGTTTTCCGGACGAGTTTGTAAGGCATAAGCTCCTGGATTGCATAGGAGACTTTTCTCTTCTTGGCTTGCCTATACTTGGGCATATTGTGCTGAATAAAAGCGGGCATGCCTTCAATCATGCGTTTATAGAAAAATTTTTCTCTGATAAGGAGTCATGGGAGACTTGCACTTTTTAATGGTATTATCCGATCGGCATAAAAGATATGCTCAAACAAGTCGCCTTAATTTTATTTAATTAAAACAACGGACTATAATAATTATTGATATGGCAATATTAAGAAATAATAAGAAATGGATAGTGTTTCTCTGCATTTATTTTTTAATGGCGGGAACAGCCCTTGCTCAGGATGCAAAACTTACCAACTTTGCAATAATCAGACATAATGATGACCTTCTCTTCAAAATGAATCTTGAAGGCGCATTCAGTGAAGAAATGAACAAGGCAATAATGTCAGGAGTTTCGACTGCTTTTTCGTTTTACGTCGAATTGTACAACATTAAAGATTTGTGGTTTAACAGCAAAATTGCAGACATCTATTTAACTACTTCAGTAAAATACGATTCTCTCAAAAAAACTTTTACCGTGTCAAGAGCCTGGAAGAATGTTGAACCTGTAGTAACTGAATCTTTCAAAGAAGCCCAGGAACTTATGACCCAGATTGACGGCTTGAAAATTATTCAGGTAAGCAAGCTGGAAAAAAATGGAAAATATCAGATCCAGGTCAAGGCAGAAGTCAGCAAGTTAACCCTACCTTTTTATCTGCACTATATCTTTCCGATTGGTTATTTTTGGGACCTTGAAACCGACTGGTATATAATAGATTTCGTCTATTAAATCCTGTTATTGCATGATTTGATTTGACCCCAGAACTACTATGAAAAATAACACACCCACCAAATCCACTCCAATCGGCTCATCAGAAGAAAGCTTTAGACGTAAACGAGAAGGCATTATAATTATTGCAATAATATTTATTGTTGCTCTTTTAACCTTTGTTGAAAGCAGGGTTATTAAATTCGGAACTGATATACCGGTATCAAGCACCATCTTGATGTTTATCCTGATAAACATAAATTTATTGCTGCTGATTCTTTTGATTTTCCTGGTATTCAGAAATCTGTTTAAGCTTCTTTATGACAGAAAAAAGAAAGCTATGGGGGCAAAACTCCGCACAAAGCTTGTAATAGCCTTTGGAACTCTCACTCTTTTACCAACAATAATTTTATTCTTCTTTTCAATCAGCTTTATTACAACCAGCATTGAATTCTGGTTCAATGTTCCTGTTGAGAACGCGCTTGAAAATTCACTTGATGTTGGGCAAAGCTTTTATTCTCAAATTGAAGATAACAACAAATTTTATCTGGAAAGAATTTCATATCAGATCAACTCCAGAAAACTCCTTGATCCTCTTAAAATACATACTGCTTCCAATTACCTGGGAGTTGTTCAAAGATCATTCAACATCCACGCGGTTGAACTGTACAACAGGAATTTCGAACGCATATCTTTTGCCCTGGCCCCTGAACTCGAAGATTTTCCTTTTGCGGCCCTTTCCCCCGATAATATTAAAAAAGATATGTCTCCTAAAAATATAAGAACTATTTCAGAAAATATATCTAGAGGAGAAATTATCAGAACTGTTGGTACAGTTCCTTTCGGAGTCAAACCCAATGAAGCAACCGGGTATGTTGCCTTAACAAGTCTTATTTCTCATCATCTTTCCAATAAGATGAGATCTATTTCTCTTGGATTTGAAGAATATCAGCAAATCAAACTTTTTAAGAAACCAATTCAGATTTCATACTACATACTACTCTCCATAGTTGCATTGCTTGTACTTTTTTGCGCTATCTGGTTCGGTTTTTATCTTGCCAAATCGATTACAATACCAATAATGGAGCTTGCTGAAGGAACCAGGCGGGTTGCGGAAGGAGATCTGGGGTTCAGCATTGATATCGCCTCAGATGATGAAATAGGAAGCCTTGTTGACTCATTTAACAAAATGACGAAAGACCTTCGAATCGGCAGAGAACAACTTGAGCTTTCGGCCAGAATGCTCAGGGAGCAAAACATAGAGATCGAAGAAAGACGCCGGTACATGGAAATCGTCTTAAAAAATATATCGGCAGGAGTTATATCTCTTGATTCAAAAGGATTTATAACAACATTCAACAAATCAGCAGAAAAGATGTTTAACCTTGAACCTGATGATATTATTGGTAAAAGCTATAAAGAACTATTGAAAGGCCAGCATCTTAGTATTGCCGAAGAAATAATGATAAGCCTTTCTGTGTCACCGGATAATGCGGTTGAATTACCCTTAAGTCTTTCCATAGGAGAAAAACGCCGGAGCTTTCTTATAAATGTCAACGCGTTAAAAGATGAGGCTGGACATCATATGGGAATTGTCATGGTTTTTGATGATTTGACGGAACTTGAGAAGGCACAGAGAATGGCTGCATGGCGCGAAGTCGCCCGGCGAATAGCGCATGAAGTTAAGAATCCATTAACACCAATAAAATTGTCCGCCCAGCGCCTGAAACGTAAATATTCGAACCAGCTTAATGAACCGGTATTTGAAGAATGCACTCAAATGATTATTGACCATGTCGATTTGATAAGAAATCTCGTAAATGAATTCTCAACATTTGCCAGATTTCCAACTGCAAACCCGGCCCCCTGCGATTTGCCATCCATTATCAGGGAAACCATAGCGCTTTACAAGGAAGGCCATGAAAATATTATTTTTGATACAATAATTACAGATGATTCTCTTTTGCTTAACATTGACCGGCAACAAATAAAACAGGCAATGATAAATCTGGTTGATAATGCAGTTGCAGCAATTAAAGATCATGGCGCCATTGTTATAAAAGTTGAACAGGATTTCGCATCAAAAATTGTCAGAATAGAAGTTGCTGATGACGGTGCAGGAATATCGGAAGAAGATAAAGGGCGTCTTTTTGAGCCAAACTTTTCGACAAAAAAAACCGGGTCGGGCCTTGGGCTTACAATAGTTAACACAATTATTGCCGATCATAAAGGCGTTATTCGCGTCGAGGATAATCATCCAAGGGGAGCAAAGTTCATTATTGATCTGCCGGTAAAATAAAAAGGATTAAAAACAAATGTTTCCATCCATCTTAATTGTTGATGATGAGCCCTCAATTCTTAAATCCTTAAGCGGACTTCTTGCCGATGAAGGCTTTGAAGTTATGACTGCCTCAACAGGATATGAAGGGTTGAAAATAATAGACAGAGAATATCCCGATCTTGTTCTGCTTGACATATGGATGCCCGGCATTGACGGAATTGAAACTTTAAAACAGATCAAAAAGGGGAATCCTTATTTACAGGTTATAATAATTACAGGCCACGGCAACATCGAAACAGCCGTAAAGGCCACAAAACTCGGGGCATATGATCTTATTGAAAAGCCGCTTTCAATAGACAAGATAATAGTCGCAATAAACAATGCGTTAAACTTTAGGAGACTTGAAGAAGAAAACAGATATCTTAGAAAGAAGACTATTGAAAAACACGCCATAAACGGGATCAGTGCAGCGACAATTGAACTGAAGAAAAAGATAGCCGCCGTTGCTCCCACAGACGCAACGATTTTGATTATCGGCGAAAACGGAACAGGTAAAGAGCTGGTTGCCAGAACAATATATCAGCTCAGCGCTCGTGTAGAAGAACCTTTTATTACTGTCGATTGCGCTGCTATTTCTGAAGAATTGATAGAAAGCGAACTTTTCGGACACGAAAAAGGGGCCTTCCAGGGAGCATTAACAAAAAAGAGGGGGGAATTTGAGATTGCCAACAACGGAACTGTTTTTCTAGACAACATAGGAGATATGAGCCTGAAAACCCAAGCTAAAATATTGCGTTTTTTACAGGAAAAGAATTTTCAGAGAATCGGTGGAAGAAGAACCTTAAATGTTGATGTAAGAGTAATAGCGGCAACCAATAAACCGCTTGAAAAAGAGATCGTAATAGGAACTTTTAGGGATGACCTGTATTACAGACTTAATGTAGTTCCTGTTGAAGTGCCTCCTTTAAGAAACCGCAGAGAAGATATCCCCATACTGATTGATATGTTTCTGTCTGAATGCGGAAAACAAAACAAAAGTGAAAAGAAAATACTTTCACAGGAAGCCCTCCAGTTGCTTGACAGCTATTCATGGCCAGGCAATGTGAGGGAGTTAAAGAATCTTATGCAGCAACTCGACATTCTTATTGAAAAAAACACTATAGACATCGATGATATTCCCGAAAATTACAGGCTGGGCGTTGAAGAAAAACATGCGACCGGATTAAATGAATTTTTTATTTTCGATCGTTTGAAGGATGCACAAAGGGCTTTTGAAAAAGAATTTATAAAAAGAAAGCTTTCGGAAAACGACAGTAATATTTCAAAAACGGCAAAGGCAATAGATGTCGGACGAAGTTATCTTCATAAAAAATTAAAATATTTATAGCAAAATGAGTTTGAGAATAATAAGCGGTGAATTAAAAGGCAGAAGGCTTTTTTCACCCAAAGGAGTCAAGACAAGGCCAACGGCTGATCGTATAAGAGAAAGTATTTTCAATATTCTCGCCCCCCTTATTCCTGGCTCTGTCGTGCTGGATCTTTTCGCAGGAACCGGCGCTTTGGGAATTGAAGCCTTAAGCCGGGGAGCATCTTTTGCAATCTTTGTGGATTCTGATAAAGACGCGCTTTCAGTAATCGAAAAAAATATTGGAACTTGCAGGCTTCAAGGAAGAATTAAAATTATAAGAACGGATATAACAAAAAAGAATATTGCTCTTAAAAACGAGGATCCTTCGGTTGATCTTGTTTTTATGGATCCTCCATATAATAAGAACTTGATAAAACCCGCTTTAATAAACCTTTCTGCAAGCCGTTACCTTCAAAAAAATGCTTTGATAATAATTGAGCATGCCCTGACGGAGACTATTCCTGAATATGTCCCGGAGTATAAACTTTCAGATCAAAGAAGATATGGAAAAACACTTGTTTCCTTTTTAAATTATATGGTATAGATTTTTCCGATAAGGCATGGTTTTAATTCGCCTTATAAACCAATAGAAAAGACATGACGGATTATTATAAAAATGAAAAGAGTTGCCATTTATCCCGGTTCATTTGATCCTGTAACAAACGGCCACATTGATATTCTTGAAAGAGGGCTTAAGCTTTTCGACAAGATAATCGTCGCAATTCTGCTCAACCCCGGCAAGGATCCCCTGTTTACCGTAGAAGAACGCATTCATATGCTGAAAATAAGCTTGAAAAAAATTGATAATATTGAAATTGACACTTTTAGTGGACTTCTTGTCGATTATGCTGCAAAAAAGAAAAGCCACGCCATACTCCGCGGAATGCGCGCGGTTTCCGATTTTGAATACGAATTTCAACTTGCCCTCATGAACAGGCGTCTTAACAGAGAAATCCAGACTGTTTTTCTTATGACCGGGTTGAGATGGATTTTTACCAGCTC
>JBFYVZ010000067.1:0-9949 GCA_041298995.1 Desulfobacteraceae bacterium | reverse complement strand
TTACACGCGAAAAAGTGATGGATGCCGCCGGCAGGTATCTCACGGGAAAAAATGACAGGTGTGGAATCGCGGTGATATCGGGCGAAGATAATCTCAAATCGGCTAATGAACAGCTTGCCGGTTTCCCGCTGAAGCTGTTTAGAATATGAAAGGAATAAGGCTGATAGGCGAAAGGCAGTAATCAGTGATCAGTAATCAGGGTAATACTTGCTTTTCCTGACAACTGACTCAGGTGAAAGAGATGTTTTTTCACTTGAATCCTTGAATCATCGGCCCCTCGAATCCTTTATTAACCCTGAAAAAGATCCTCGAGACGCTTCAGGACGGCTTCGCTAACCGATCCTTTCCCTCTGGCAATCTCAATCGTATGAAGGCCTAATGTTCTGTAAAGGGAAAGAAGCTGGGGGGTTTTAGATCCTATTTCGGACAGATGATTTTCAATCGTTTGAATATCGCCCCTTGCGATAGGGCCGGTCAGGGCATTGCGGACACCCATTTTACCAATGTTTGAAAGGGTGCCGTCAATGAGGGGTTTTAAACCCATGAAGGCGTCGTCTGCCGGTACTCCGGCCTCGCGGATCAGGTTAAGAGATAGTTCGAGGAGCGTTACGAGGTAATTTGACGCAACAACGGCGGAAGCATGGTAAAGAATTTTGGCTTCCGTCCGTATGGTGACGCAGCCGGAGCCGAGATCTGCAGCAATAAAATTTGCGGCATCCGTAGCTTTTTTATCGCCTTCGACAGATGTTACGATGCCTGAAAATGGGTTATGAGAATATTCCGTTGAAGCAAAGCTTTGCAGAGGGTGCATGGAACCTATGTTCGCCCCGCAGGCTTTAGCCGACAGGAGCATGGTTGATGTAAGCGCTCCGCTGCAATGGAGTACGACCGACCCGGAGTTGAAGCCACTTTTCACTGCAATGCTGTCGCAAGCCTCTTTTATTGTTCCGTCTGGTGTTGTTATGAAGACGATATCCGCCTTCCGCGTCACTTCCCAGGCGATATCCGTGAAATTGATGGAACCGATAAGGTTCGCGACCCTTTTTGCCGAAGAGAGGCTTTTGCTGGCAAGACCGGCCGGAATGTAGCCTGCTTCCGCAAGGTATTTCGCGAGGGCTGTGCCGACTCTGCCGCAACCGACTATTGCGAATGAGGGTTTCATTTATTTATTACCTTTTTTGACATAGCAGCATCGAGGTGATATTTACATTAATATTCTTACAATAATTCGGATTCACATGCAAGAATGAAAAAGATAAAATAATTAATGGACTCGTATAAAATCATAATTCAGACGGCAAAGTTAAAAGCTTATTATGCAATTATGCAAGGCGCGCGAATTTTGAGGAATGAACGTACATACTGATACGCTGCAATGACGAATGATGAAGCGCAACACAGCAGAATGACTTTTTACGAAGCCGTCAAAAAATTGAAGGGCAAAAGGAGGAAAGTAAGATGGAACAAAAAAAGATGACCGCGCCGGATTTAAAAGAAAAGAAAAAAAGCGGGAAGAAGATAACGATGCTTACAGCATACGATTATCCTACCGCCCTTCTTGTTGACAGGGCCGGGATTGACGCCATTCTCGTGGGGGATTCCCTCGGCATGGTCGTACTCGGTTACAGGGACACGGTTACAGTTACAATGGAGGAAATGCTCCATCACACAAAAGCCGTTTCTTCCGCGGTTAAAAGCGCTCTCGTGATAGGCGACATGCCCTTCGGTTCCTATAATGTTTCAGTCGAAAAGGCGATTGAGAATGCGAACAGGATGATGAAGGAAGCGCACGCGGACTGCATCAAGCTTGAAGGCGGACGATCGATGGCGCCTCTTGTCGGGGCGATTGTTAAAGCCGGCATTCCCGTCCAGGGGCACATCGGGCTTACCCCGCAGACGGCTTCTTCGCTCGGCGGGTTCAAGGTTCAGGGGAAAAGCTTTGAGGCCGCGAAAGCGCTCATAGAAGACGCCAAAGCTCTTGAAGATGCCGGTTGTTTTTCGATAGTGCTTGAAGCCATTCCGTCTCCCATAGCAAAAATAATCACGGAAAAAATTTCGATACCCACGATAGGAATAGGCGCCGGCATCGACTGCGACGGGCAGGTCCTTGTAATACATGACCTCATAGGGCTTTTCGAGAGGTTTACGCCCAAGTTCGTCAAGCAGTACGCCAAAATCAGCGACGATATACTTTCGGCTGTCAGCCGTTATAAATCCGATGTTGAGGGCATGAAATTTCCTGAGGAAAAGCACAGCTTTTCAATGAACCCGAAAGAGCTTGAAAAGCTGAAATCAAAAAAGAAAATACGCGCGGCAAATAAAAAGACCTTTGCATAACATCCGATATTTAAATGGAAACTGATAAAACATATTTATTGACTAAGTGGCGGGAGTTGAATAAATAAGCCTGTTTTAACGAGGATTTGCATATACGAACAAGACAGTTTAAATTTTGTTTCATATTGGGAGCTTAAAATAAGAGATGATCCAGTTAATCAGAGGTTTTAAAGACATACTTCCGGGTGAGGTTGAGCTGTGGCAGATGATTGAAAAGACTGCGGCCTCCCTTTTTGAAAATTTCGGGTTCAGGGAGATTCGTGTTCCGATTCTTGAACATACTGAACTTTTTGCAAGAAGTATCGGGAAGGATACCGATATAGTTGAGAAGGAGATGTATACCTTCGAAGACAGTAAAAGTGACCTGGTAACCATGCGTCCGGAAGCGACAGCTTCAATCGTAAGGGCTTATATCCAGCACAGACTTTATGCTGTTGACCCTGTGCAGAAATTTTACACAATTGGTCCTATGTTTCGCAGAGAAAGACCTCAAAAGGGAAGATACAGGCAGTTTTACCAGATTGATGCGGAGGTGCTTGGAGCAGAATCACCTCTTGTTGACGCTCAGCTGATATTCATGCTGGTTGAATTCTTTAAAAGGCTGCAAGTTTATGATACCAGCGTTCATTTAAATTCCCTCGGGTGCCCCAAGTGCCGCCCGGCTTTCCAGAAAGAGCTTCACAAGTTCCTGTCAAAGATTAAAACACAGCTTTGCACGGATTGTGAAAGAAGAAAAGTGAAAAATCCTTTAAGAGTTCTTGACTGCAAGGTTCTTGCCTGCCGTGAAGCGGTGGCCGATGCTCCTTCCATGATTGATCACCTTTGTGACGAGTGCAAAGGGCATTTTGAAACAGTGCAAAAGTCCCTCAAAAAACTTGATGTCCCGTTTGTGATAGATAAACGCCTTGTAAGGGGACTTGACTATTACACAAAGACCACCTTCGAAATACAGACCGGGTTGCTGGGCGCCCAGAGCGCTGTTGCGGGAGGAGGGCGCTATGACAGGCTTATAGAGGAACTTGAAGGCCCGGCCCAGCCAGCCATAGGTTTTGCAATAGGATTTGACAGGCTCGCCGAGATAGTTGCCGCAAAAGATATAAGCACACCGGGAATTGACCTGTTTATAGCAACTCTCGGTGAACAGGCAAAGAACGCCGCATTAGAATGGTCGTGCAATATTGCCGTTTCAGGAATAAAGACCGAAATGGATTTTTCCGACAAGGGTTTAAAGGGGCAGATGAAGAAAGCGGACAGGCTCGGCGCCCGTTATGTCCTGATTCTGGGGGACAAGGAAATTGGGGAAGGAACTGCGGTGTTAAGGAACATGACTACAAAAGAGCAATGCCCTGTTCCGATTGAAGGTATTGTTGAAAAACTTAAATTAATAATGACGGCTTCGTAAAGAGAATTCTCACACAAAGAACACTAAGACCATAAAGATTAGATTGAATATTTTCAATGAAAAATCTTTGCGTCTTTGTGCCTTAGTGTGAATAAACAGTTTGTTACGATACAGTCAATTTTATACAATGAAAGGAATCATTAATTGTCTGATATACTTGGAAAAATGAGAAGAACCCATAACTGTTGTGAACTCGGAAGAGATGAGGCGGGCAGGGAAGTTGTTCTTATGGGGTGGGTTCAGCGGAGAAGAGATCACGGAGGAGTAATATTCGTTGATTTGAGAGACAGGGAAGGAATCACCCAGGTCGTTTTTAACCCTGATTTTAATAAAGAAGTCCATAAAAAGGCTCATGCCATAAGAAGCGAATTCGTGATAGGTATAACAGGCAAGGTAGAAAAACGTCCCGAGGGAATGGCGAATTCCAATTTAAAGACAGGCGAGATCGAAGTATTTGCCACGGAACTTAAAATATTGAATTCTGCAAACACTCCCCCTTTCCTGATCGAAGATACGGTGGATGTTTCTGAAAATGTACGTTTAAAATACAGGCACATCGATTTGAGGCGCCCGAATATTCAGAAAAACCTTATTCTAAGGCACAAAGCGGCGGCATCGGTGCGGCAGTACTTGAACAATCTGGGATTTATCGATATTGAAACGCCTGTTCTGACCAAAAGCACTCCTGAAGGCGCAAGAGATTATCTTGTTCCGAGCCGGGTCAATCCGGGCTTGTTTTATGCGCTTCCCCAGTCTCCGCAGCTTTTCAAGCAGCTTCTCATGATATCCGGTTTCGACAGGTATTACCAGATTGTGCGCTGCTTCAGGGACGAGGATTTAAGAGCCGACCGCCAGCCTGAATTCACACAGATTGATCTCGAGATGAGTTTCGTTGGGGAAGAGGATGTAATGGGTGTTGCCGAAGGTATGATAAGCACCCTTTTTAAAGAGGTTCTCGGCAAGAACATAGAAATACCGTTTGAAAGGCTCTCATATGACGAAGCGATTGATCGTTTCGGGATTGACAAACCTGACCTTCGTTTCGGGCTCGAACTTAAAGATGTTTCTGATATAGTAAAAACCTCCGGGTTCAAGGTCTTTGCCGGTGTTGTCGAAAAAGGAGGGATTGTGAAAGCTCTCAATGCGAAGGGATGCATTGAATTTTCGCGGAAAGAGATAGATGACCTGACGGAATTTGCAGCCGTTTACAAGGCAAAGGGTCTTGCCTGGGTCAAGGTGAAAGAAGACGGATGGCAGTCACCGATTGCAAAGTTCTTTACTGAAGAAGAAAAGGAAAAACTGGCAAAGAGCATTGACATGAAAACCGGCGACCTTGTATTTTTTGTGGCTGATCAGCCTAAGATTGCAAATGATGCTTTGGGCCATCTGAGGAACCATCTTGCCGTAAAGTTGAAACTGATAGATGAAAATAAATTCAGATTCCTCTGGGTCACTCAATTCCCGATGATGGAATATGATGAAAATGAAAAAAGATACCAGGCAATGCACCATCCATTTACGGCTCCCCTTGAAGAAGATTACGATCTGCTTGAGAAAAACCCCCTTGCGGTTCGTTCAAGAGCATACGATCTTGTATTAAACGGTTCTGAAATCGGAGGAGGCAGCATACGTATTCATCAGAAAGAGATGCAGGAGAAGGTTTTTACCGCTCTCGGGATGACCCGGGAATCATACGGGGAAAAATTCGGATTTTTGCTTTCCGCTCTTGATTCCGGAGCTCCGCCTCATGGAGGTATTGCCTTCGGTTTCGACAGGCTGGTAATGATGCTTTGCGGCGAGTCTTCAATAAGAGACGTTATTGCTTTCCCGAAAACCCAGAAGGCGTCATGCCTTCTCACAAATGCCCCGTCAGAAACCAGCAAGGCGCAGTTGGATGAACTTTCACTTAGAATCAAAACAGTCAAGTCGTGACGAATTCATAGAAGTCGTTCTTCCCGTTATTTTCAGGACAAATCAGGCGTATTCACCTTTCCCCCTGTTACGATATTCATCTGACAGGATCTTTTTATATTACGATTCTTTTAACAAACGGGCCTTTCTCAGCAGTTTTGGGATGAAAAATGAAAAAATGAAAAGGGCGATGGAGAAAAAGACCTTCCAGCTCAATAGCTCCTCCCATCGTCCGCCCGCCCAGACATCCCTGACCGTACCTACAAAGAAGGTGAAAATAAAAGTGCCCACTATTATGCCGAGGGCTGTGCCGTAAAAGTAATCCCGGAAGCGAACTTTAGTAAGTCCCATCCCGAAATTCATCGGAGTAAACGGGAAATAGATGAGCCGCAGGTAAAGAACCGTAGTGAAACCGCTGCGTCCGATAGAATCATCATACCGTTTTAGCCTGTCGCCTATAAGGGATGCGGCGAAATCCCGTCCCAGATAACGCCCTATCAGAAAGGCAAGGCTGGCGCCGATCCATACGTAAAGGAATCCCCAGTATGGTCCGAAGACTGCGGCACCAAGAGCAGTCAGAAGTGTACCAGGAATAAAAAGGCAAACCCCGGCCGCATAAATTAACACGAACATTAAAGGCGCCCAGATTCCGGCGGAATCGAGAAAAAGCCCGAGCTGTTCCGTCGTGAGATATTGTTTTGCCGGTGAAAAACGGACCAGGTAAATTGCAGCGGCGATGAACAGGATAAGAATCGATATTTTTATCAACGCGGTTTTTTTATTTTTATCGACATTCATAAACAATCCTATTATGCGTTTTGCCGGATTTTAAGCGGTAGAAAATGTTTACTTTCCAAAAAGACGGCTAAGCATTCCTCTTTTCGGAGGTTCCGGATCCGGCATTCCCAGTTGGCGGCATATGCAGACTTCCACTTCATGCTCTGAAACATCGGCCCCTTCCACTACAATTTCATCCCCCACCATGACGGCAGGAGCTACCGGCAAATCGAGTTCAAAGTAAGTGTCGGTATGATACTCGGCCTTGGGTTTTGAGATGACATCTATTTCAACGGGATATTTTCCGCCCAGCCTGGGCATTATCTCTTTAAAATGCTTTCACGGCCTCCCGTTCGGCTCGTTAAGAAAAAAGCGTACTTTAAGCATAATCTTCTCCTTTATATTTCGTTTATCGCTGAGTTCCATATTTAACATTGCCGGCTTATTGTGCCGGTATCGATTTTTTCAACTCTGCCATCCTGCTTAAAAACAGATCGGGCGACAGAAAATCGACCAGGCGCAGATCGGATCTTTCATTTCCCCGGGTATCCAGAAACACTATTGTGGGAACTCCCCTGACATCATATTGCTTCAACAGCTGTTCGTAAAGCGGATTATCACCTTTTGTAACATCTACCTTGACCATGATAAAATCATTCTTCGACTGCCTCAACACGTCCTGGTGATGAAAGGTAACCTCATCAAGCGCGCGGCATGGCGTGCACCAGTTGGCATAGAAATCGATAATCACCGGTTTATTTTGCGCCTGAGCCTGCCGCAGGGTTTCATCCGAATAGAAATGCCAGGTTATTCCCGGCCCACGCATGGCCCATGCGGTGATCCAGAAGGTCGCGGCGACAAGACAGGCGGTTCCCGCTATGGTTTTTAGCCATGGAAAGGCTTTAAAACCGGCCTCGTTTTTGTCCAGCCATCCTAGATGCAGGCCGGCGGCAACAGCAACAGCGACCGGGAGTATGATTTTGAGGATTTCGGGAAGTGCCGGGCGTATGAAATAGACCGCCATTCCCACAAGAACCCATCCCATGAGCTTGCGCACCCAGAGCATCCAGCCGCCCGCCTTCGGCAGGCGTTGAAGCTGTCCTGAAAAGAGAGCCAGAACGAAAAGAGGGAGACCGAGGCCTAGGCTTAAAACAAAAAAAACCAGAAAGCCCATCCACGGACTCCCCATTCCAGCCACCCAGGTCAGAAGCCCGAGGACAAAAGGGCCGATGCACGGCGCGGCCACGACTCCCAGAGTGAGACCCATGAAGAGACTTCCGAAATAGCCGCTGTACGATTTGCCTGCTGCCTGTGTCAGGGCGCCCGGCAGGCGCAGTTCCCAAAGCCCGAAAAGACTGGTTGCGAAAAGGATCAGAACTCCGGCTATGAGGGCAAGCACAACGGGGTTTTGCAGCATCGCCCCCATGAGCCCGCCTGTAAGAGCCGCCACAACTCCGAGCGCCGAGTTGGTCAAGGCAAGCCCAATAAGATAGCAGAGTCCATGAAAAACCAGCTTTATCTGACCGGGCTTATCCTTTGCTGTCCGTCCCCCGAAAAAGGAGACGGTGATGGGAATCATGGGATAGACGCAAGGAGTCAGGTTGAGAGCAAGGCCGCCTGCAAAAATACCAAGGAGCGTCCAGAGCATGCCCCATCCTTTAAGGGAGTTGCTGCCGGAATCGACGCTGGCGGTTTCAGCGGGCGCTGACAGTTTAGCCTGACTTGTTGCGATCGGCAATCCCTCTTCCTGCCATTTCGGAAAACCGTAAGGGTCGCGGTAAACATTTCTGTAACCTAGTGACACGGCCACACGGGCCGCAGAGTCGCTGCGGACTCATGTCAGGCCCGCTCAGTAAAAGACAAGAGTAAGCTCCTTATCCGGCCCCAGAAAATTCTCAAGCTCTCCGGCCTTTCGCCAGCGCTCCCATCTGGTCGGTTCGATGGAAAAATTAATAGCTCCCTCAATATGTCCGGTGCGGTATTCCCACTCCTGGCGTGTATCCACAAGCAGTATGCCGGAAGGATCCCGGCGGTAACGGTCGGCAAGCGCTTCTGTGGTTATGATTTGGTAACCACCGGCTTTAGCCTCGGCCACAACGTCATCCCAGGACGCCTTTTTTGTTACAATCGGTCGCTGGGCATACCAGATCGACATAACCGTAATCAATACGGCCGCCGCCGCGAAAAAAACCGATTTCATTCGTAACATAACTTACTTTATCCTTTGATATTGATATGAATAATAGGATCAGGATTTATTTTCCCTTTGAAGCTTTGAAAGCAGGAACTTCGCGCCTCTATGGGAAAGGCCGAGCTTGTCGGCGAGCTCTTTTTCCCCGAGGGAACCATGCGATTTCAGAAGCTTCTTTACTTCCTCTTCGAGTTCCTCCAGCCAGTCCTCGAAAAGCACCAGAATCCCGGGATCGGTTATCGCAAGAAGCTGTTTGGACTGAGCTACTTTGTCCACCAGGCTCTGGCACATCTGCGTCGGGTCGACACCTTCGCCCATGCATTCGGCCAGTCACAAATGAACCATGCCGGCCACCTTGTCGCCTTCGGATTGCCCGATAAGATTCATCAGAAAACGTTCGCGGGCTTCACTGTCGAGGTCAGCCATAAGACTTTCCACTGCTTTTGTTATTTCCGATAATGCCTTTTCAGGGGCCATGCGGGAGATGTATTCAAAAATTTCATTCATAAACAGTTCCTGCCTCCGTTTCATTAAAATGTTTTTCGTGCGGACAGAAGATCCGTTGCCAGTTCACCCAGAATATTTATGACGTCAAGGATTCTTGCATCCGCCAGCTCATAATAGATAAACGGCCCTTCGCGTTCCACTTTCACCAGCAGCGAGCGTTTCAATTCTTTCAAATGATGCGATACGAGAGGTTGTGACAAGTTGAGTTCCTCGACGATTGCGGATACCGATTTCCTGCCGCTGCTTACCAGCAAAAGTATTCTGAGCCGGTTGCCGTCGGACAAACTTCTGGCCAGAAAGGCTGCGCTTTGAAGACCGTCATGAATTTTCTGATTTTCTGTTTTGTCCATATTCCTTTTCATTCGTTAAAGCCGTATTCGGCGTTTCAGAATGTATGTTTATTTTACCGGTATTATCGTTTCAGGGCTGATATATAAACATATGTTTATATGCTATTACATAGCTTGTCAACAGAATATTGCTTTGTCCGAAAACACCGCTTTTGCCTGTCAGCAATCTGTCGTTTACTTTGGGAACATTTAGCGGTATAAATTGTCTATAATATATGAGCAGCGCAGAAGATCAAAATAATGAGTATATCGAAGAAGATCCGGACGCCGATCTGGTTTCAGCATTCAAGTCCGGAAATACACGTGCTTTTGATCAACTGGTTTTGAGGTACAAGGACCGGATCTTTAACCTTTGCTACCGCTCCCTTGGTGATTACCAGGAAGCCTACGATACAGCTCAGGAGATTTTCATCAAGGTTTATAAAAATCTGCATTCCTTCAGGGGCGAGGCTTCCTTTTTAACCTGGCTTTACA
>JBFYVZ010000042.1:0-3391 GCA_041298995.1 Desulfobacteraceae bacterium | reverse complement strand
AATTCGGAATCTTAGGCCTTCATTTTCCGGAGGAACTGGGAGGCGGCGGAGCGGATGTTATAACAACGGTTCTTGCCGGAGAAGCGCTTGGTGAAGCCGGTGTTGACGGCGGGCTCACTCTCGCATACGGCGCTCATACATTTCTTTGTGCCGATACAATATTCCGCCACGGCACAGAAGCTCAGAAACAGGAATATATCCCTAAGCTTGCATCCGGAGAATCGATAGGCTGCATGGGTTTGACGGAACCTGACGCCGGTTCGGATGTTGCCTCAATGACAACTACGGCAGAAAAAACGGGGGATAAGTATATATTAAACGGGAACAAGATGTTTATAACAAACGGCCCGATAGCCGACGTTGCCGTTATATATGCCAAAACCCAGCCCGAACTTCAGCACGCCGGTATTTCCGCTTTTATAGTTGAAAAAGGAACAAAAGGATTTTCAGCAGGCCCTCCTCTTATAAAGATGGGGGTAAGAACATCCCACACATCGGAACTCATTTTCCAGAATTGCGAAATCCCGGCGGAAAACCTTCTCGGAAAGGAAGGGGACGGTTTTCTCATGGCAATGCAGACTGTAGAGTGGGATCGCAGCGCGCTCCTTGCGCCATTTGTGGGCTCTGCGACATATCTTCTTAAAAAATGCGCCCGGTATGCCAAAGGTCGCGTTCAGTTCGGCAGACCTATCGGCCAGTTCCAGGCGATAAAGCATAAACTTGCGGACATCAGAATATTCGGAGAAGCCGCCAGATCTCTTGTTTACAGGATAGCCTGGTGCAAGGATCAGGGACGGCCTTTGAATCATCTTGAAGCTGCAGTTGCCAAGCTTTATGTCGGAGACTGGAGCATGGCCCCGACATTCGACGCGGTACTTATCCACGGCGGTTACGGCTATTGCCATGAATATGATGTTGAGAGAATTTTCCGTGACAGCAGGCTTGCTCCCATAGGCGGCGGGACTTCAGATATCCAGAAAATGATTATATCTAAATTAATATGAAGAACTACTCAGGGTGGTAGACTGAAGACTGAAGGTAAAAAGGCTTTTCGGGATTTTTTATGGCCTTCAGCCTTCAGCCTGACCACCTGAACAGCCATATAAAGTTTACAGGAGTGCATATGAATTTCGACTTCACACAACAGGAGCAAAAATTATTAAAAGAGATTCATGATATAATGCCTGAATTCACAGGAGAAAGAGGCCTCGAAGACAAAGATCATATTGAAGCTGAAAAATCGTTGCGCGAATCTCTCTCCCGACTTGCAGAAACTTCATATTTGAAGCTTGGAATTGTTAAGGATGAAAATATTCTCGGTTTATGCGTCATGATGGGTGCGATGGAGATTGTATCATCCTTTTCCCAGTCCCTTTATCTTTCGGTTGAAATGAGCTCAAGGCTTTTCGGAAGAATCATCAGCGTATTCGGAAACGAGGAGCATAAGAAAAAGTGGCTCTCCCCGCTTCTGTGCGGCAATAAACTTGGAGCCGTGGCCCTTTCGGAAAAAACCATGAACATAGATAATGACCCGATGACAACAAGCGGTGTCAGAGAAAACGGTCTTATAAAAATATCCGGCGTCAAGAGCTATGTAATAAATTGTACGGTTGCCGATTTTACGGCTGTTGCCGGAACCATGGAAAACAAGCCCGCCATTTTTATCGTCGGCAAAGGAGCAAAGGGGCTGATACCTGAAAAACCGCTTGTAACAATGGGTTATGACGGCCTCTTAGTTTCGGGATTAACTCTTCATGAATGCCGTATAAACGAAGGAGACGTTTTGGGTCCATTTAAAGACAAATCAACATTCGACAAACTGAAGATGTGGGAAAACCAGATTATTATCGGGGGAAGTCTGGGGATGATGAAAGCCTCATTTGAATCCGCAAAGTCTTATGCAAAGACACACAGGTCCGGAGGAAAGCCGATAATCGCCTACCAGGAGGTTGCTTTCAAACTCGCCGAAATGCTGACTCTTTTTCAGACTTCCCAGCTTTTCGCCTACAGGGCAGCCTGGGCTGCTGAAGCGGAAAGCAGAGAATCAGAGGTTTTAACCTGCTGCGCCAAGGTATTCTGCACTGAAGCGGCGGAGAAGGTTTCAGGTAGCGCCCTCCAGATACTTTCAGGTGAAGGATATATTTCAGGAAACGCAGCCGAACGGGCATACCGGTGCGCCAAATACGGACAGATAGCCGGAACATCCACTGAAATATCAAGGGTAAAAATCGGAGATGCGGCAATAGGAGCTTAATGCCCGATTTTTTATGGAGATAAAAATGAAAAAAAATAAAACACCGGAATCTGCCGGAAACAACTCTTTATCCAAAACCGCTTTAAGAAGGCAGCGGGAGCGTGAACACAGGTACGAGAGTATTTTATCGGCTGCCGAATTACTCTTTGCCCGCGAAGGGTACCTCCAGGCCAGCATGGAAAAAATCGCGGATTCCGCTGAAGTCTCGGTCGGAACACTTTATTTCTATTTTAAAAACAAGGAGGACCTTCTTGTCCGTCTTCTGGATAAAATCAGCTTCGAATTAAGAGAACTTCTGGGCTCCGAGTTCAGAAAGGCGGATTTTTCACTGGACGGAATAAAAAGAGCCGGACAGGTTTTCTTTGAAGAATTCTGCATAAAGCATCCCGAGAAGCTGACCATCATCTTCAAG
The DNA here is from genome assembly GCA_041298995.1 of Desulfobacteraceae bacterium. Classification (GTDB taxonomy): domain Bacteria; phylum Desulfobacterota; class Desulfobacteria; order Desulfobacterales; family RPRI01; genus RPRI01. Next base: position 725 of record JBFYVZ010000042.1, on the reverse strand, counting down.
GAATCAATGGGTAAAAGCGCCGTGGTTGAAGAATACCGAAAGCAGATTTTTGACAAGCTGATATCGGATGTTCAGGAGGCTCTCATGCGCCTGAGCGAAAACCGCGGATTGAAATATCAGAGCAGCCTTTCAGCAGAACTGATGGCGGTCAGCATCCTTGGCATGTACGAAAGAATCGCCTACCACTTCCTGATAGGGCAGGACCGCTCTAAAGAATTGAAAACGATAAGCAAAGACACTGTCGCCTTCATACTGGGCGGGATAAACAACCTCTGCAGACAATAAGGTATCAATAAGGATATGCTTTTAAAAGGCGCGCTGCATGTTCATACAACCTGTTCGGACGGAAGCCTTTCGGTTTCAGAAGCAGCAAGTCTGTATGAAAGTCTTGGGTTCGACTTTATAGCTTTAACCGATCACGACTTTCTTTTGAGACAGGGATGCTATGACGATGTAAACTATTTAACAACAAAACTCCTCATCTTTACCGGAGTCGAAATGACTGTTTTTGAAAAAGGATACGTTCACATCAACCGGATAGACGGCGACAAGGAGGTTCTTTATATATTCAACCATCCTGCAGATCTCGACCTGCCTGTTTCAAAGGTTATTGAGCGTATAGCTTCAGTCGCAAAGCGTTTTCCAATCGATGCGATTGAAATAACTTCAAAGGGCTTCAGGACTCCCGAATTCGACACTTCCAAAATTCCATATAAAAAGATCGC
>JBFYVZ010000002.1:0-3699 GCA_041298995.1 Desulfobacteraceae bacterium | reverse complement strand
GAAGAAAAGCCCTTTTGTGGAATCCTTCAAAGACGCCCCTACGGAATCAGGCGGCTGGGGCGCCACGATGGTTAAGCTGAAAAAACAGGAAAAATCCCAATAGGGGAAAATATATATTGATAAGTGCATTGGTCCTGGAGCATCTATTCGTGATTTTCCTGGCATGAATCCTAAGTATTTTACCCCGACCTTTACCCCGAATATATAGCAAGGCTAAATCGCAGAAGAGCAAAAAGGGTAAAAAAAGGCTGCCTGAAAAACAAGAAAACGTGATACGGGTATTTATCCTATGAAAGAACCGCGTTTATGTTTTCTTTTAATTTCTTTGAGATATCATGCGGAAAGTTGCATATTTTTAAATATTCCCGGATAAATATCTCTTTTTGCTGTTTCAGAGAATTTCTGTCAACGTCATATCTTGTCAGGTGATGAAAATTTCTGATGCGCTTTCCGATATTCAAAGAATGATTTTTTATCTTCATATCGGCGATATCGATCAGCCCAAAACTTTTGCCAGGACTAATTAGAAGGTTGCCAAAATGAACTGATCTGAAATATACACCATCATTATGAAGCTTGGCGATGAACGCTGCAAGTTTTTTGGCAATATCACCGTTCAGCGAGTAATGCATGATGTGATTTCGAAGCGTTTCGCCTTCAAGTTCCATGTAATGAACTGCTGTTCGTTTTATAGCTGGGATTTTATAGGAATCGATTATTGTTACAGTGCTGATTCCCATATCTTGTAATCTTGCCGCATTTTTGATGAATCGTAACGCATAGGGGTAAAAAAGAGCTGATGAGATTATTCTTTTTGTACGGAACAGCTTGATAATAGAGCCGTCTTTAAGGCGCAGTACTTTTTCTCCGAAACTGTCCGAAGCAAGTATTTCAGCGCCATTATGGAGAACAAGATATTGTTCATAAGATAGCTTTTTCAATTAGCAAATACCTGTGCAATATTGTATCTTTAATCATTGCCAATACCCGGGTGAATATATGAGAGCATCAATTATGTCAATGACAGGAATAAAATGCTTTTGATAAGGTTTTTGACGGCTAAATAATCCTGTGCTAATAATAAATTATATTAACACATTAGTGTCCGGTTAAGATTCAAATAATTCCAATTGCATATGGTTGCTAGTAATTTTGTTTTTGTATGTATCGGCTGTGAGCACCTGGACGTACGTAGGGGATATCCTAAACATTTAAACTTGATTTATGCTTGCTGGTGTTATTCGTGATTCATGCCAAGAAAATCACGAATAGATGCTCTGTTATAATTAGTTTCCATCCGGAAATGGCCCTTTTGTGCGATCTCTGTGTCAATCTGCGGGATTTCTTGTGCGACATACAATGCGTATGTCTCCGCGCAATTCCTTGATTTCCTTGAGCTTGCCCAAAACTGCCTATTTCCGAATTGGAAACTCAAATGTGTCCAAATTTGGTTTCCGGATGGACACTAATTAGCGGTTTTCACAACAAACCCTTGCGCTTCAGAATATCCAAATAGTCCTCATATTTTGAGACCTTTGAAGAACATTCAATTTTGCCCAAGATCAAGGAAGGCGAGAATTTTAACCGCAGGAATACATTGAAGTATTTCGAGGATTGAAATTTGAGCCTGACGCAGAAATCGGGCAAAAGGGGGTGTTATGCAAAGGTCTCTTTTTTTCATGGATCGTTATCACAGAAACATAACGCCCATGAAATTATGCGTTTCTATACTTTTATCATAAACATCAATTAAAAGCTGAGTAATTTTATAAAAATATTTTTTGATCTTAAGAACTGCTGTATCCGCCCCTATCAGTCTCCCATGCCACCGGTCGCGGTAGAGCTTTACAGGCTTACTGTCTGATACAGCGCTTAAAGGTTATTGCGGGAATTGGCTCTTTGAATAGATTCTCCCGGCGCAATGCATTATATCATCTACCGGGGGATAGAACGACGCAAGATATTTGAAGCGCTTAAAAATATTTTGAAAAGTACATGTTGCGCTCTTCACTTTTACATTTTTAACACTTTAAATTTATAAATATTTTCATCTGCCGTCAAATTTCATATTGTATCATAAGCCTGATAAACAACATTTCTCCGAAGATTTTCTGCCAAAGAGGTCAATCCTGCATCTTCTATCTTTTTTTTAACTCTTTCTGTCACATTTAACAAAATATATAATTCTATTGACAGATGATTTATAGTTTGACATATGAGCATGCATTCATATATTTGGAGGTAAAAATGGATGTCTGTCAGGAAAAGATAATACATGCTGAAAAGGTGAGAATCGCTTCTGATCTCTTGCCAAAACCGCATATACTTGGTTCACTTGCAGAAATTTTTAAATCTCTCAGTGATCCGACCAGGTTGAAAATAGTTATCGCACTTTCGGCGTGTGAACTTTGTGTTTGCGATATAGCGGCTGTATGCAATATATCCGAGTCGGCCATTTCGCACCATTTGAAAACACTTCGCATGTTAAAAATTGTTCAGTTCAGAAAAGAAGGGAAAATAGTCTATTACAGGCTTGACGATGAGCATGTTAATTCTCTTATAAAACAGAGTATTGAACATGCATCTGAATAGAAACCCGGAAGGAATTTTATGCTTGCATTATACGGTATACTCAGCTCTTCATGGCATATGTTTCTTGATTCATCAATATACATGCTTTTCGGCTTGTTCTGCGCCGGGCTTATTTACGCCTATTCCAGAACCGAAGTAATCGGAAAATATCTTGGAAAAGGTAAAGTCCGCCCGGTCTTTTTATCCGCCCTTATCGGAATCCCGATACCTCTTTGTTCCTGCGGAGTCGTTCCCGCCGCAGCCGGATTGAAAAAACAGGGCGCAAATAACGGAGCGATCCTCTCCTTTCTAATATCGACACCTGAAACCGGAGTCGATTCAATACCTTTGACATACGCCCTTATGGATCCTCTAATGGCTGTAATCCGCCCCGTGGTTGCATTCATATCCGCTGTTACGGCTGGACTGACAGAAAACTTCACCGGAAAAGTGGAATCATTAGGCAAATTGCAATTAAATGAGATGCGTGGAGCTTGCTGCAGCAAATCATCCATTTCAGACAAAAAGCCCGGATTTATAAAATCATCAAGAATATACGGCGGATTGAAATACGCTTTCGTAGATCTTCTCGGGGATATCGGAAAATGGTTTCTAATCGGATTGCTTATCGCCGGCCTTATATCATATTTAATACCTGAAAATATGATTGAAAACTATCTGGGGAACAACTTTCTTGCCATGCTTGTCATGCTGATCACCGGCGTTCCGATGTACGTTTGCGCCACGTCATCGACCCCCATAGCCGCGGCTCTTGTTTTAAAGGGCTTAAATCCAGGAGCTGCTCTTGTTTTCCTCATCGCAGGTCCCGCAACAAACATAGCTTCTCTCGGCATGGTTTATAAAATGCTCGGGAAAAAGGCTCTTGTGATTTACCTTGTTTCCATTTCCGCCTGCGCTCTTGTATTTGGTTTTTTAACTGACTTGCTGTATAAAGGTTTTGATATTTCAGCAAAGGCGTCTATAGGGAAAACGGCGGAATTGATTCCGGTACAGGCTGAAATCGCAGCCGCTGTCATATTGACCATACTGCTTATAAATGCGATAATTAGAGAGTACAGAACGCCTGCTGTGTGCGCATGCGCAAACTTATAAATGATAATATATATT
>JBFYVZ010000302.1:0-3728 GCA_041298995.1 Desulfobacteraceae bacterium | reverse complement strand
TGCTCATATTCTCCAGAATCATTCAGGGCCTCGGCAGCGCCATGGTATTTGCTACAGGAATTGCCATAATAAGTTCCGTTTTCCCTCCCGAAGAAAGGGGCAAGGCTCTCGGCATAACCGTCGCCGCTGTTTATTCCGGCCTCTCATGCGGCCCCTTTTTCGGAGGCTTCCTTACGCAACATTTTACATGGAGAAGCATCTTTGTAGTTAATGTTCCGCTCGGAATCGTAATCATACTTCTTATTCTTTTTAAATTAAAAGGGGAATGGGCCGACGCAAAAGGCGAAAAATTCGATATCACAGGCTCGGTAATATACGGCATTTCGCTGATCGCCCTGATGTGCGGAGTTACGCTCCTTCCGGGCATATCCGGCTTTGTTTTAATTTTAACCGGCTTTTTCGGGCTTTTTCTTTTTTTTAAATGGGAGAAAAAAATCAGATACCCGGTCTTTGATGTGAATCTGTTCGGAACAAACAGGGTGTTTGCCTTTTCATGTTTCGCTGCCCTGATAAACTACAGCGCGACTTTTTCAGTGACATTCCTTACAAGCCTTTTTCTTCAATATATAAAAGGACTCTCCCCGGGAGATGCCGGAATGATTCTCATATCCCAGCCGATAATGATGGCACTCTTTTCACCTGTTGCAGGAAGACTTTCGGACAGAATAGAGCCGCGTATCATAGCGTCGATCGGAATGGCAATAACGGCCTCCGGACTCATATTCCTGTCGATGATACGGGAAAACACCGGTCTTGCCCCGATAGTGTTCTGCCTGATGCTTCTCGGGTTCGGCTTTGCCCTTTTTTCTTCACCGAACATGAATGCCATAATGGGCAGTGTTGAAAGAAGGTTCTACGGGATAGCCTCAGGATCGGTCGGCACGATGCGCCTTCTCGGGCAGATGTTGAGCATGGGGATTGTAACTCTTATATTCGCCCTGCTGATCGGCCGCGTCCAGATAACAAATGAATACCATCCTGTTTTCGTAAAAAGTTTCAGGATAGCCCTAGTAATTTTCTCAGTGCTCTGCACAGGAGGGATATTTCTCTCGCTTTCAAGGGGAAAGCTCCGCGAGAATTGATTGGATCGCTTATTTAAACGGAAGTTTTTTCTGGCCGGAATCAACATACATCTTTTTATATTTTCCTGTTATCCAGTTATCAAGATCCGAACAATACCATTTTGAAAACCTGCGGTCGGACGGGCCTCCTGCCATATTGGTATAAATATCGTCTGTGGAAAGATCAGTTACCATTCTGAATGACGGAGCAAAGCTTGTCTGCCGTCCGACGCTTTCAAATATCTGCCCCTGATGAGGTGTTGCAAGGCTTCCGATTATGGTGACCGGTCCGCGATCAAATCCGAGAAATCGAGGGAGCTTGCCGTTAAAGAGGATATTTTTCAACATTAATTTCCGTGTATTACCCCATTTCTGAGGAGGCTCCTTCAGAGCCTTCTCTGCAGCCCGTAAATAAAGGTCTTCTCTTTTCCTTCCGCCAAACCACAGTGAATGTTCGGAAAGGAGTATATTATCAAAGTTTATATAAAAATCATTGAATATTCCAGTGTGTTTATCAAGAAATTCATTAGCTTCTGCACCAAAACCGTTTTTGCCGAACACCTCCCGGTAAAGTTCTCTGTAGAACCGGTCAAACAGATATGCTCCTTCCGAATCCGCGCAATATTCAAAATCCCACTCCTTGAGTATTTTTGCCTCTTTGGTGTCAGAGAGAAGAGGGGCCAGTATTTTCATGAAAGATACAGCCTGGGTTGAAAATATATCATGCTGTATTTTATACATATATTCACACGTAATTTCATTTTTTTCTGAAAGCAGCCTGCTTATCCGGTCAGAACGATAATGTCCCATGCTGACATTGATAGGATTGACTTTCCCGAATTCGTTAAGGTTCTGGTTGGTTGTAACCAGATAACCGCATTCGGGATTAAAACATCTTGGCAGGTCTTCCGGTTTTTCAAACCCCTGCCAGTTATTTTTTTCCTCCCAGCCGGGCAGAGGAACAAACCCGCTGACCCCTTCCCGCCTTTTAGGCATAAGACCTGACATCTGATAACCTATATTTCCCTGTTTATCGGCTAAAACAAAATTCCATGATGTCTCGATACATCCGAGAATATCCATGCCTTCTCTGACATTCTTCGCATCCCACATTTTCACGAAAGTGTTATAGGTAGCAGCGCCTGAAAGGGATGGAGCCCATGCCGTAGCTATGTAACAGCCCTCATCGTAAGGATTCCCTTCAAGAACCCCATGGTCGTTTTCGTAAAAAACCACATTTACAGGGTCTTTTTTCTTTCTCTTTATTATCTCTTCCCTTTCTGTAAACTGAAGCCACTTTTCAGGTTCACGCAGATACCTGCCATTTTTGCATTGTTCAACCCAGGAATCGGTGCTGTCCATAAAAGTATAAGTAGCTCCCCATGCAAGATCGGGATTCCTGCCCACAACTATCACCGGCACGCCCGGCATAGTCCCGCCCATTGCATATCTCTCTTCTGTTTTCAGCGCCATTTCATACCAGACATTAGGAAGCCTGTTTACTTCAAGGTGAGGATCATTTGCGAGAATCGGCTTGCCGGAGGCTGTTTTTTTCCCTGAAACAGCCCAGTTGTTGGATGCCATCATGACAGGCGCGGCAATGTTCCAGAGGGATGCCGGAGATACGATTCGTTCGTGAAGTTTTATTTTTTTGACAAGATCAATATCGAGCCCTCCGAGGATCCCAGGGAAAAGCTCGTTAAGCCTTTGTTCATCGATACCAGCCTGGACAAGCTCGATAAGAAGCCTTTCCATTTCACCCTGGGACTGCGCAAGGGTCAGGTAACCTATCATTCTCGAGATAAGAACGGAGTCTTCCGTGCGCCACGGTTCGGGGTTGTAACCGAGAAGCTTGAATTCCCATGGAATTTTTTCGGCAAATGCTTTATTTAACCCCATATTATACGCATCCGCCACTTCTATTGCTTCCGGAGAAAATTTGGCGACTTCGGATTCGGTTGAACCGGCCCAGTTCATTCTCCTGAAGAACTTGTCGATTTCAAGCGTTTCATCGCTCGAATCGAGGAATTCGGATGTCCGTCCCTGGCCGAGAATACGCATCAGAAGAACCTGCATTCCCCTGTCTCTTCCGTGCGCATATCCCATCAGCTCAAAGACTTCTTTTTTGTCTTTTCCCTCAACGTGACATACGCCGTGCGCATCTCTCCAGATTTTATCCTGTGCGTTCATGTCTCCTCCTTCTTCTATCTTCTGCGCTTTATGTCTAATCCAAGTACTTTATACTTTCGTGTTGCGTACTGAGAGAAACAGGTAGATTGATGATTTTGTCATAATGTCGAGTTGAGTAATAAAAATATATGCAGACTGAAATCATCCGATAATAATCTTGGCAATCTGACAGATTTTTTTGACGTGATGAGGCTTGCCTTCCTTCAAAAGTCTCCAAAGCTCCATAACTTCAAATGGACATTCTGCTTGAAGCCGTATTTCTTCATTGTCAAAATTCAACAGATCAACCGGGCGGATATTCAGCGCTTTTGAAATCTTTTCTATAGTTTCTAAGGATGGCGATCTTTCTCCTCTCTCAATTCGGCTGATCAAATCTATACTGAGATTTGTATCAGCAGCCAATTTTGCCTGAGTTATCCCGGCATCTTTACGCAATTGAAACAAGCGCATCCCTAATTTCTTTTTTATGCCTGTCAT